>JAAXGT010000177.1 GCA_012271205.1 Rhodothermales bacterium | reverse complement strand
GCGTAATGGAGTTTCTTTCGATGCCCCCCGCCGTTCCGTCAGCCAGTGTAGGTTGCACGGGAAAGGCGACTATGCGCTCCGCCCGCACCGATTCATGCATAACCGGTGAGCGTTCAGGGGAGCATCCGATAATCTGCACATCCGAATTACGCGCTTTCAAAACGGCGGCCAGTCCACTAATCAGCCCGCCTCCTCCAACAGCGGCCATCACGCAATCCAGCCCTTTGGTTTGCTGCAACAGCTCCAGCCCGATCGTGCCCTGCCCGCCAACCACCACCCAATCATTGTATGGAGAGACAAAGGTATGCCCTTGCTTTTCGGCCTCTCGCCTCGCGGCCAGCTCGGCTTCCACGCCGTCTTCACCAGAGAATTGCAGTATTGCTCCATTCTCGCGCAACGCTTTGACTTTGTATTCGTCGGCGTTTTCCGGAAGATAGATGCATCCGTCCAGACTCAACGCTTGCATTGCGCGTGTCACGGCCAGTCCGTGATTGCCGGTAGAGGCTGCGACCACCGGGTGCCCCTCCAGCGTAAGTAACTTATTTAGGGCCCCACGATACTTGAAGGATCCTGTATACTGCTCGCTTTCCAGCTTTAGGTATACGGTCGTGTCATTTTCGCGGCCAAGCGTTTTGGCTTGGACTAGCGGGGTTGTTTTGACATGCCCTTGCAGCCGCAATGCCGCTTGCATCACTTCGCAGTAGGCCCGCCACGTGCACGCCAGTCTTCTGTCAGGCTTCACCTTTCCTTGGAGGTAGGCCTGGCGGCGTGGCTCGTCAAATCGCTCGATGGCGTATCGCAGCATGGTTCGCGGCATGACGGTACAGTGCGCAGCCAAGAACATCTCTGCCTGGACCTGGTCACGTTTTCCGACTTCGCGCAGCATCCAGCCCATCGCCTTGTGCATAAGGTCATGCGTGTCCTGCAAGAGTAGTTCACACAGGGCCAGCGTATCTGCAAATTCATCCCGCTGGATGAAGTAATAAGTAGCGATGATAGCAATGCGCCGTTCCCACAAGGTTGAACTGCGGGCCAGTTTATACAGGGGAGTGCGGTCGCGATTGAAGAGATAAGCTCCCACAATCTTGTGTGCGCTCGCATCGACAAGGTCCCAGTTGTTGACAAATCGGGTGTGCTGGAGGTAGGTATGATATACCGCTTCTTGTGTCCCCACATCAAAGATGTGCACGAGAATACACAGCGCTACAAAGCGGTCTTCATGGTATGGAGAATGCAACAGGACAATCGCTTCTTCCAGCGGCAGCTTCCGCCACATCCGGGCGGTCTTGCGCAGCTCCGGCACGCGTATTCCGCGAAATATGTCACCCTCTCCATATTCGCCCGGTTTGGTCTTAAAAAAACCTTGGGCGTGAGCAGCTTTGGCCGGATCCCCCAAGGTGTACAGATGGGCCTGTATCTCGCTGGCTGTCATGTGGCAACGGGAATTGGAACCCTTGATAAGTCGCAGCGTGTCTTTATGCTACCCAAAATCATCGCCACACGTATGGCTGTGGACTTACTGGCAAACGCGGAGCAGTTCATCCCCGAAGGATACGATCCACAACTGTTCAAATTGCGGCATTCGGCTGCACACATTATGGCACAGGCTGTTCTGGAGCGCTTTCCAGATGCCAAGCCAACGATTGGACCACCGATCGAGGACCGGTTCTATTATGACTTTGACATGGAGCGGGCACCTCATGAGGATGATCTGGTATGGATCGAAAATCGGATGCGCGAAATCATCAAGGGGCGCCATCCCTTTCGAGTTCGCCAGATCTCGACTGACGAAGCCTACGACCTGTTCAAAGACAATCCGTATAAGGTCGAGCTCATCGGTGAGTTGGCCCGGGAAGCCCAAAACGGTGAAGCGCCACCGCTAACTGTTTACGAGCATGATGTGTTTGTTGACCTGTGCCGCGGTCCGCACGTGCCGCACACTGGTTATCTGAAGCCGAACGGAGTCAAACTGCTTTCGGTGGCCGGTGCGTATTGGCGGGGGGATGCCTCGCGATCTCAGCTTACGCGTATCTATGGCACGGCGTGGAAGAATCGCACTGCGCTTGAGGCCTATCTGGAGCGGCTGAAGCTTGCACGTGCGCGCGATCACCGCGTGCTGGGACGTAAGCTGGAGCTCTTCATGTTCAGCAAGAAGGTCGGGCCGGGCCTGCCGCTTTGGCTTCCCAATGGCACGGTGCTTCGCGAAACACTTGTCAACTTCCTGCGCGAAGAGCAACTGCGCCGCGGGTATCAGCCCGTTATAACCCCGCACATTGGACATCTGGATCTGTATCGCACCAGTGGACACTATCCGTATTACAGCGCGAGTCAATTCCCGCCTATGGTGTCGCACGGAGACGACGGGTATTTGCTGAAGCCAATGAACTGTCCCCACCACATCCAGATTTACGCACATCGCCGACGCAGTTACCGCGAGCTTCCGGTTCGGCTGGCTGAATTTGGGCAGGTTTATCGGTACGAGCAGACGGGAGAGCTGGGCGGATTGACACGCGTCCGCGGGTTCACGGTGGACGATGCGCATATTTTCTGCCGTCCCGACCAGGTGAAGGCTGAAATTCGGGATGCCATAGATTTGTCGCTCAAAGTCTTGGGTGCATTGAGCTTTAAGGATTTCAGCGTGCAGTTGTCGCTTCGCGATCCGGATGACCACGAGAAGTACACTGGGACTCCCAAGGCATGGGGTGAAGCGGAAGACGCGATCCGATCTGTCGTCAATGAAATGGGACTCAAGGCGGATATAGAGCTTGGAGAAGCCGCGTTCTACGGGCCGAAGGTGGATTTCATGGTGCGGGATGTCCTCGGACGCCAGTGGCAATTGGGCACCGTCCAGCTGGACTACAGTTTGCCGGAGCGGTTCGACTTGTGGTATACGGGCAGCGATGATGCGCGGCACCGGCCTGCAATGATTCACCGCGCACCTTTTGGCTCCCTGGAGCGCTTTATCGGGGTGCTGATTGAGCACTGCGGTGGGGCGTTTCCGGTATGGCTGGCGCCGGAGCAGGTGCGCGTGCTGTCGATTTCCGAACGGTTTGAGGAGTACGCGACATCCGTTCAGGCTGCTTTGCAGGCTGCGGGCTTTCGCTGTCATCTGGACATACGCAGCGAAAAGATCGGCTACAAGATTCGCGAGGCCCAACTCATGAAGGTGCCGTACATGCTCATCGTGGGGGCGAAGGAGGCGGATCGTCAGGAGGTAGCCGTGCGTGAGCGTTCCGGCGAAGACTTGGGCTCCATGCCGCTCGATTCGTTCATGAAACACGTGCGGCAGGAAACTGATACCC
>JAAXGT010000147.1 GCA_012271205.1 Rhodothermales bacterium | reverse complement strand
GTGCGGCTACTGGATCAATGTCGAAGTAAATGCTCCAGATCGGATGTGAAGGTGGCAGCTCCTGCGGCTCGCGCCCCGGAAGAACGCGTTGCATCTGCTCGTACAGATTGTACCACTCGTAATCTCCCCTGAAATCATCAAAGAGGATAAAGCCTCCGCGCAAAAGATATTCGCGCAGCTGCTCGACTTCCGTAGCCTCCATCTGCCAGTAGCCCGGCTCGCACAGGTACAAGACCGGATGCTCAAAAATCCGGTCGTCAGACAGTTCCAACACTACATAGGGTTCTTCCACGTGAATGGCGGTCGTCCGCCTAAGTGCAATGTAGAAGTTCTCTTCCGCCACCGGATAGTCGTGAGCCCACATCGCACCACCGCGCCCCCAACCGCTGCCCCAGCCGGTACCACGCTCATCAGAAGCTCCAAATCGGATGCGTGCAAAACGGAACCCGTAGTCCGCCTGGGCCACTACTTCTTCCGGGATCGCAATGAGAAGCAGTGCCAAGACCCCAGCCGTACGCAAAGGCAGTCTACTGTTCAGCATCTATAAGGGTGAGCAGTAAACGCTGAGCATCACGGAACCCCGGAGCGATTTCGAGGGACTGGAGCACGGCACGCTTGGCTTCGCCAGTTTCGGAGTTCTGGTACAGACTCCGGGCCAGTGCATAGTAGGCCTCCGCCCGGTTCGCGGGAGCCAGCGCCAAGATGGCCCGGCGCATTTCTACCTCATCGCGATAACGTCCGCTTTCGGTGTATAACGAGGCGAGCCGTTCTAACACGTCCGCATCATACGGTGCCACCATTCTCGAACGTTCAAGATACGTAATCGCCTGTGCTGCGTCCCCCCGGTTAAGCAGCAGTTCCGCCAGTTCACGCGATTCGACCGCACCGAAGGCATACGTATCCAGATAGGCCCTCAGTGTGGCTATCAAGGCATCTGTATCTCCGGTGGCGCGATACACGGCCAACAGTCCCTCGTAGGGATTGCTGACACCTGTATAGTCATCATAAAGTGCAAGTGCCGCTTTAAAGTGTTCTTCGGCGGCCGCAAAATCTTTTTGTTCCAGAGCCGTTTCGCCGTCAATCAGCAGGTCATAGAAAGATTCCTCGCCACGCGAAGCCAGGAAGCTCCTGAGAGAACCACCGTGCAATTCTTCCGTCAGCATGTCAGGCCAGCCCCGCAGGACGGGTTCGAGATTCTTTCGGGAAGCATTCAGATGGCGCCGAAACGCCTGATCCACGTTGCGGGGCGTCGTTTGCAGTGCCGCCTGAAATGCGTCTTCCTCAGCGAGACCGCGTCCCAAGGCCTGCAAAAGCTTGATGACGGCGTCAAATCCGTACTCGTCCACGACAAAGTCCACGACGCGGTAGGCATGGTAGTAGCTCATCATGACCTGACCGGGATAGGCCGGGCGGGTAAACCCGCGGTCAATCTCTTCCAGCTTGTGCAGCCGCCCCTGGTCGAGCGCCGTGAAAAACTGTAGCTCCAGATCACGACGCCATGCAGGCTGCGCACGCTGTTCCTCGTACACGGAGAGCCCTTCAGTTAGCCAGCGGGGCACATGAAAACGGCTTACGCCGATGGCCATAGTGTGCGCCAGCTCGTGCCATAGCGTGCGGGCCCAGTTGTACGACGTCCCGGTTTGTGCGCTAGGCGTGTTTAGCGCGACAACATCACCAAAGCATACACCCAACAGGCCAATGTGCGGTACGCCCGCCACACGCACGGCGAAGTCATCGGCATCGTGGTAAGCCTCCAGCAGTATCTTGTCCTGTAGCGTGTACGGGTAGCGCGTGCCCAGCGCACGATACGCTGCTTCTGCTTCACGCAACATAGCCGGGCCCAGCACGGAGCCTTCGTCGGGATGAATGCGCAGCCGAAAGTGATTGCTCTCCAGTATCACAAAGCCATTCAGTGCATCCAGGAGGCTCAGCGTATTGGCCGCAAACAGGTTGAACGCGTCTCGATCATAACTGCGGTTCAGGTACAGTTGGGCCGTTTCCAATTGCCCTTGACGCAAGAGCGCAACCCCGAGCGTGGCGTTGGCCGCGGCATTCGTAGGATCCGCGTCCACCGCCCTCTGCGCCATATGCGTGGCCGCAGGGTAGCGAAAACGCAAGGCCAGATCCTCGCTTATAACGCGATAGAAGGCCGAAGTCTGCTGTGTCAGCGCATGGACGCGTGATTCCACCTGTGCGAATGCGACGGAGTCGCCCATTAAGTGATAAGCCGCGCCCAGCCGCGCCCAGCCTTCTATTAACCCAGGGTCACTTTCAAGGGCCTCGCTCAACAAGTCTTTGGCTCCCGGGTAGTCGCCGTCCAAAAGGTGCAAGTTGGCCATCAGACTCAAGGCCGGCGCATAGCTTGGGATGACTTTCAGGGCCTCTTGGGCCAAAGTCTCTTTTCCCGCGTACCCCGACGACACGTTGGCCAGCTTCACATAAGCGTCCGCACGCTTTGGATTGATTTCCAAGGCTTTTTCGTAGCGCTCCTGTGCATAGGCCTCATCGTAGGTTGCGGCATACAGGTCACCATGCCAGATCAGCAGTTGTGCATTGGACGGCTCCAGCCGGAGCGCGGTAGTCAGAGCTTCATTGGCATCGTGGTAGAGTTCCAACCGCATGGCTGCGTGTGCTCCGGTGGCTAGGTCGGCGGCATTTGTGAATCCACCCTGACGCAGACGGGCGTTAATCGTCTGGAAAAGCCGCCTGGCCTGCCGTTCGTTGCCTTTGAGGCGATACAAATCGCCCAATTCGAGCCCGGCACGCCAGTAATCATTCTTGTATTGAATGGCCCGGGTGTAAGCTGCCTCGGCTTCTGGCCACGCGCCACGTGCTATGTGTAGCCGCCCTGCGGCGTAATGCACGTACGGATTCTCGGGAGTTTGATCCAGCATACGCTGCACGCGCCGGAGGCCATCGTCCAACGCACCTTTCAAGAGGTACGTCTCGAAATACCCCTCAATGGCTGTGCCTCGCAGGCTGTCAGCATAAGCCTCGCGCGCCTCACTGTAGCGCCCGGAGTTCAGCAGGGCATCCGGCGACTGCGCATACGTACCAATCGCCGCCCAAATGAATACGGGTGCGAGCGCAAACGGCAACGCAATGCGTTTCATACGAGTCAATTAGCCTGCCGGTGAGAATCGGCAATGCTTTCCAGGCGTGTGTCCAGATCAGCGCGGGAAATCCAGTTTCCGCGCACCATTACGCCCGCCAGCTCCCGCAAATGTTCGACATCTTCTATAGGATTGCCGGTCACAAGTAGCAGATCTGCACGAGAACCGGGTGCAATAGTCCCGAACAGGTCCTCGTTTGCAAAATACTCGCCTACATTACGCGTCCCGGACACCAATATGTCGTACGGTGACATGCCGGCATCCACCATGCGCACCAGTTCCCGGTGCAGCGAAAACCCGGGCACACTGAAGAGCTGCGGTGCGTCGGTACCCATTAGGATGCGCACCCCTTCCCTAGACAAAGCGCTCAAAACCCGCATACGAGTCTCGATAAGGCGAAGCGCGCCGGCACGATCGAAGTTGGGATTGTTAAGCTGTCGGTTTACGCGGTCAAACCAGCTGGCCACTACGTTTGGTGGCATATACTTGAGTTCTTCGTAGGCGCGCAAGTCTTCTATGTCGATAGTACCGTTTATCGCTTCCCACAAGGCCATCGTGGGCACGACCCACGCCCCTTCTTCCTTGGTGCGCCGAATGGCCTCAGCCAGTGCTACCTCTTCCGGTTCGTCTGAGGCCCACAAGTATTGCACGTAGCCATCCACATGATCGAAGGTCTCCAGTCCCATATCCAAGGCATGCATGAGCCCCACATCGGCTGGCACATGGCCTCCAAAGCGCATTCCCACTTCGTGCGCCGTCCGGGCCATGGCATCAAACTCCGATCTCGAGAGACCGGGGTGCACTTTAAGCAGGTTCCAGCCTTCCGCTTTCTGTTCGTGCACCTTCGCCACAGCCTGTTCCGGAGAATCGACAGAGCCGCCGCTGAAGCTCGGACCAGCCAGATACAGCGTTGGGGCTATGATTTCACTGTTATTCGCCCGGGCACGAAGCTCCAATTGTCCAGGCGCGCCCAGCATGCCGCGCACGGTTGTGATGCCGTTTGCTACGTACAGAAAGAGCACGTCTTCAGTATACTGGGCTGGTTCATCCGGCCGGGGCACATGACCGTGCATTTCGGCCAGGCCGGGCATGAGATACTTGCCGGTTCCATCAATTACCGTCGCCCCTTCGGGTACCTCAAGATCCACCCCTAGTGCAATGATGCGATTGCCTTGCACGAGCACCGTGTGCTCCGTGAGCATGCGGTCACTGTCCATCGGGAGCACAGTGGCGCCCACGAAGGCCGTGACTCTGTCGGACTGCGCGTGGGCCGAGCCTAAGGCCAATGCGCAGAAGAGTATCAGGAGACTAATTCGTGTCTTCATCAGTTCTGTTGGATATTGCAGCTGCCGAGTATCGTACTACTTTCGATTTTCCTGACGTGATCCCGCATGAGAATAGCTCTTGCTCAGATTAACCCCATAGTAGGCGACTTGAAGGGCAATTGCCACAAGGTGGTAGCCATGGCGTGCGAAGCCGCCGCACACGGGGCTGACTTGGTCGTATTCCCGGAGCTTACGCTTGCGGGCTATCCGCCCGAAGACTTGCTCGAGGATGCGGGCTTTGTGCAGGCGGAGACAAGAGCACGTGCGTTCGTGGCCCGACAGGTACCGCCGGTGCTGGGCTGCATTGTAGGGGGGCTGGCGAAGAATTCGCGAGGCCCCGGCAAACCGCTTCATAACGCGGCTTTTCTGTACGAAGGCGGGCGACAGATCGCCGAAGTCCACAAGACACTGCTTCCCACGTATGATGTGTTCGATGAACAGCGGCATTTTGAGCCGTCCCAAAAACGTCACGTAGTCCCTTGGCGCGATCGTAAGTTGGGTCTCCACATCTGCGAGGACCTGTGGAATGCGCAGGGCAGGGTGCGGGGGCTCTACGGCACGGATCCGGTAGCTGAGCTTGCCGCACTTGGCGCGGATCTCTTCATCAATATCTGCGCGTCTCCGTTCAATGTCGCGAAGCATGTCGAGCGCGAAAACTTGATCCGAACAGCGGTGCAGCGTCACAAGCAGGCCTATGTGTTTGTCAATCAGGTGGGGGCCAACACTGAACTCATCTTTGATGGTCGCAGCAGAGTGTTTGACGGCAAGCACTGGTGGACTGCACCACCCTTTGAAGAAGCCCTGATGATCTGGGACGAGGGCTCTGAGGCCTCATCCGCTACCGGCCCGGTATCCAGCCTTCAAGCACTTCATGACGCGCTCGTGCTGGGCATCCGCGACTACTATACGAAGACCAATGCATTTCAACGGGTTTTCATTGGACTCTCCGGCGGAATTGATTCAGCAGTCACCTGTGTACTGGCAGTGCGGGCGCTCGGCGCAGACCGCGTGACAGGGGTCGCCATGCCGTCAGCCTTTTCTTCCGAGGGCTCGGTGCGCGATGCCCGCGAGCTTGCGGACAATCTGGCAATAGAACTCCTGACACTCCCAATCCATCAGGTGGTCACTGCGTACGGGGAGACGCTGGCGGAAGTCTTCTCCGGAACGGCTACAGGAGTTGCGGAGGAGAACCTCCAGGCGCGTGCACGGGGCGCCCTTCTTATGGCACTTGCGAACAAGTTTAACGGTCTGCTGCTTACCACGGGCAACAAAAGCGAGCTGGCCGTGGGCTATGCCACGCTGTACGGGGATATGAGCGGAGGATTGTCAGTATTGGGGGATGTATTCAAAATGCAGGTATATGCGCTTGCCCGGCACATAAATGCCGGTGAACCTTGTATACCTGAGGCGACGATCACGAAACCACCTTCCGCCGAGCTTAAGCCCGGCCAGACCGACCAGGATTCACTGCCGCCCTATGACGTGCTGGACGGCATACTGGAGCGTCTCATAATACACCGGGAAGACGCCCAGACAATCTCTAGGCAAACGGGGCAGGACCTTGCGCTCGTGAGGGAGATAGCGCAAAAAGTGGAGCGCAATGAGTACAAGCGGCGACAAGCGCCCCCCTGCTTGCGCGTGAGCGGCAAGGCGTTCGGTCCGGGGCGCCGGCTTCCGATGGTGGGACGCCGTACTACAATTGAAGGAAGCTGACGGCGAGGTGGTAACCCTTGGCGCCCAAACCACTTATCTGCCCGCGACATACCGGAGCCAGCAGCGACTGGTGCCTGAACTCTTCTCGCGCATAGACATTACTCAAATGCACCTCAATTACCGGAGGCTCAATAGCCGCGATTGCGTCGCGAAGGGCAACCGAAGTGTGCGTGTAGGCTCCGGGATTGAGCACAATGCCGGAGACCTCTTCCCGATGTGCCTGGTGTAGCCGGTCTACCAGGGCCCCCTCGTGGTTGCTTTGAAAAAATGTGAGGGAGAGCTTCGGGAACGCGGCTCTCAAATCCGTTTCCAGTTGCTCCAGCGTGAAGGCGCCATAAATGTGCGTTTCGCGCGTACCCAGTAGGTTCAGGTTGGGACCGTTCAGAACAAGAATGCTCACGGGCGTAATGGTCTAGGGGCAGGTCGCACTGAGCTCCATGCCGTCGTAACCTAACATAAAGCCTTCGGGTAAACGAGCTTCATCGCGGGCATGCAGTATGCTGTGCGTCAAGTGAATGAGTACCGTTTTCCGGGCGCCGATGCGGCGCCCTACCTCAATGGCCTGACGAATCGTAAAATGCCTCGGATGGGGCCTATAACGCAAGGCGTCCAATACCAGCACATCCAGATCCTGCAACTCCGCGTACGATGCCTGCGGCACTTGGTTGACATCGGTCAGATACGCAAAGCCGCCCATGCGATAGCCGTTGACACGCATGTCACCGTGCACCAGTTCTATGGGGACGACCCGCATGACATCAGGCGCTCCATAGCGGCTTCGAACCGTAAACGGTGCAGACCGCGCGTGCAGGTCAAGCTTGGGAGCCCCCCTATAGCTGCTGCCGGGATCAAACACATACTGGAAGATGCGCCTCATTTCCCGCGCGGATTCGGGGCGGGCAAAGCATGGCATAGGGTCCGGTGCCCCAAAGAAATAAGGGCGCAAGTCATCCAGCCCGACAATGTGGTCGAAGTGGTGATGTGTCCAGAGTACCGCATCCAAGCGCCGAATGTCCGCGCGAAGCATCTGCTGCCTGAAGTCCGGCCCCGTGTCAATAACCAGACTCAGATCGCAGTATTCTATGTGGCAAGCGCAGCGGAGGCGCTTGTCACGCGGGTCTTCGGATGTGCACGTCGTGCAGGAACACCCAATAATTGGAATGCCGGTCGAAGTGCCTGTGCCCAGCAGCGTTATCCGCATTGCCGTGCGCTCAGGGCGATGCAAGGCTTGATTCCTGCATCAGTTGCCGGACCGCTTCCCGCACGGCTGGGCGCATCGGAAAATCGTCAATCGGCTCCCCTTGCAAAGCCTTGGCCAGGACGCTGAGCTGAAATTCGATCGGGTGTGCCCGGTTCACGAAGACGACACGCTGGCCCTTTACGATGCATCGACCACTCTGGAAATTCCCCTTGTCCCGGCGAACAGTCAGCCCGCACTCTGTGGCAGCTTGTTCCAGCACGTTCAACAACGTCTTGGCCCTTACCATCTTTCAGAATTTGATCCC
>JAAXGT010000134.1 GCA_012271205.1 Rhodothermales bacterium | reverse complement strand
AGCGCCAAAGCAATTAGAAATGGTTTTTTCATTTTTTAGGACTCCTAAAAATTTTCTCGTAATCACGGGGTGATCATCCCCGCGAGAATTATGGCAAAAGTGCCATATTCAGTTGCGGATTCTCTATGCTTCCCCAAAAAAGTCAAACCTTCTCTTTGTTGTTTTTTTACAACTGAGAAAATCAATGGGAAATCAGCCAACCAAATCTTCTCGTTTCTAAAAAACAACTAACCATGGCACTTGCTCCACCATTCGATGCCCCGGACTGACCTAACCATATTTCAGCCCTCCAGCAAACTTTAGTGATGAACTGTCGCAACTCCGATAGCATCCGCAGCCTTGCGCAGGCGACGATCAAGGGTAGCTAGAGGCAGGCTACGCCGAAAAGCCACTTCCAAGTACGCGGCATCATAGACGGTCAACTCAAATCTGCGGGCAAAATCGAGCAGTTGAGATTCATCATGATTATTGTCAATTTCGATGTTCAACACGAGACTATCCGCCAAAGTGTCCGAGGTTTTTTGTGCGGAGATTCGGCCACGCCGCTCATTAGTCAGTAAAGCGTTGCGGAATTCATACCACCATATGTGGGGGACAACCCCACCCTCTTCGGTAACGCGCCGCATCACATCTGTTGCTGCCGTGTCATCTTCGTCGCCCATGCATTGGGCGACGAATACAGAATTGTCTATGACGATCAATAGCGGTGTCCTTCGTGAGCCATGGCCATCAATTCTGCCAACGGGGCCAGCTTGATATCCTGTCGACGCTCAATAATACGCTCAAGCGCTTCCTTTGCCTGTTCCTGAGCTGTTTTTACAGGAATCAATTTTGCCACGGGCTTACCATGCCTCGTGATTACCAGATTCTCGCCGCGCGCCACGCGGTCAAGCAATTTGGGTAAATGCGTCTTGGCCTCATAGGCTCCGATCATTTCCATCGTCATCTCCCAGGCGAACATTCAGACCAGATTATACGACCAGTCGAATTCGATTGCAATCAGCGGTGCAAGTGTTGGACGAACACTGGTCCGTGCCCTGATCCCTCCCGAACTGTCTCCCTGAAATCGGGACGAATCGATAGATTGGCAAAACCGGAGACAGTATCAATATTCCGGCAACACGCAATATGGTTTCAGTTGCAACCAAGTCACTTTCCTCACCCATGCACCAGGAGAGAAATACGGAGTTATCTACAACAATCAATAGCGATGTCCTTCGTGAGTCATGGCCATCAGCTCTACCAGTGGCGCTAGTTTGATGTGCTGTCGAAGTTCGGCAATACGATCAAGTGCCTCCTGCGCCCGCTTTCGGTCCGTTGCAACGGGAACTAGTTGGGCGACAGGCTTGCCGTGCCTCGTAATCGTCAGATTTTCGCCGCGTGCCACGCGGTCTAGTAGCTTGGGCAGATGCATCTTGGCTTCATAGGCTCCGACCGTTTCCATCGTCATCTCCTAGGCAAACAATTCAGACCAGATTATACGACCAGTCGAATTAGTTTGCAATCAGCAGCGCAAGTATTGGACGAACACTGATTCGTGCCCTGATCTCCCCAAAACTGCCCCCCTGAAATCGGGATGAATCGATAGGTTGGCAAAACCGGAGACAATATCAATATTCCGTGAGAACTGATTCTCGCTCATGACCCAACCCATGCACTCGTATTTATTCGCGGTGTTTACCTCAATAGTAACTCTTGACTTCGAGGAGAAATAACAAATGGAACAACAAGCTTTCGAAGAAACACAGGATACGCCTGTCAACGATTCGGCCCATGTCAAACCCTACGCGGGCTATGTGGGCTTGGATGTCCACAAAGACAGCATCGCTGTCGCCGTTGCCTATGCGGGGCGGGAAGCCCCAGAGTCCCTAGGCACGATTCCAAACACGAAGAAAGCAGTCGCCAAACTTGTTGACCGCCTGTATTCGGAAAAAAAGACCTTTCTGCTTTGCTATGAGGCTGGCCCCTGTGGGTACACTTTGTACCAGAACCTGACCGCCATGGGCATGGATTGCCAGGTCGTGGCTCCGCCACGTAACGAAAAGATCAAGACGGACCGCAGGGACGCATTGCGTCTGGCTCGTCTTTTGCGCGCTGGGGAACTGGTTGAGGTCTGGGTGCCGGACCAAGAACAGGAAGCAGTTCGCGACTTGTGCCGCTGCCGGGCCGACTTCCAGGCACAGCAGCAGAAGTTGCGCCAGCAGCTCAATGCTTTCGTTTTGCGTCACGGACACCACTGGCCGACCAAGCGGAAACGCTGGACCCAGAAACATCTCGAATGGCTGGAAATGCTGGATTTTCCATATGAATACCAGTCAGAGGTCCGTGACGAGTACATTGCGGCCGTACGCTTGTCGTCCTCGCGGATGATCGATCTGGATCAAAAACTTGGCCAAATCCTGCAGGAGTGGTCCTGGGCACCTTTGGCCTACAGCCTGATGGCCTTGCGCGGGTTTGATCAGTTGTCCGCTGTCACCCTGCTGTCCGAACTTGGAGACATCAGTCGGTTCGGGTCTCCCAATCAATTAATGGGCTACCTAGGTTTGGTGCCTTGCGTCTACAGTTCCGGGGCACACCGCCGCACCGGCGGTGTTACACAGGCCGGAAACCGCCACGCTCGGCAGGTACTGGTCGAATCCGCCTGGTGCTACCGCTTCCCAGCCCGTCAGACTGCCTACATGAACCGAAAGGCGGAAAGTGCTTCCGCATATGCCCAAGCGATCGCCTGGAAAGCGCAGAAACGGTTATGTGGGCGGTATCGGCAATTGATTGCAGCAGGCAAGAACCAAAAGGTGGTTTGCGTGGCGATTGCACGCGAATTAACGGGATTCGTCTGGGATATCGTTTGCCACGAGAAAACACGCATCGGCCGCATTGCGAAGGAAACTTAGGTTTTTGGCAAAAGTCCGGCCGCAGAGACCAGGATGCTTCAATCTGTCGGAGAACCCTTGGCATTTCTACATCGGTGCGAAACCGTCCATGCTCAAATTGCATGTCACGGAGTCGTGATCCATGCAATTAGACAAAGGCTTGGCTCCGCGACACTTCGTAGGCCGTATCGGTAACCAGCCCGAGTTCTTATGATGGTCTGCTGTTGCAAAGGATTGGGGTATCCTGGTCTCTGTGTCCGATTGTCGCCATGAGACCGGCTATGCCATGCTTGCGAGCCAATGTCTCTCGGAGATGATCCGGATGGGTCGCGCACTGGCACGCAGTCCAACGGCTTTCTCGATCTTGCGTCCGTATGCGGACTGTATCCAGGTTCCTTCCGCATAAGATCCGATAACCAGGTAATCCGTGGTTCGGGTCGGAGACTGTTGGCAAGTGCCCCGGCGTGCCCGAATCTCGTCTTCGCATCGGCCGCGCCTGCCATATGAAAACTTGCCGGTCAGGCAAAACTTTCGGCCTTCGAACACGACTTCCGGCGGTGGATCATCCAACCATAGCGTCATTGCTCGAAGGCATTCCCCGACCTCCGTTTTCCCACCGATCAATCCGTTCAGCAGCTGCAGCAGTTGCACATCGTTGCCCGCATCTTCAGGCTTTCCCCCAATTAAAGGCTTTAATTTCTCCCGGAATGCCAACATTACCGGGTTATTCACCTCTTCATGAGCCATGAGCCACATGTGAAGCGTGTGCGCTTCGTTCCGGTCGATTTTCCCGTCGGCGATCAATCCTCGACACAGGCCCAGCAACGCGGAAATCTGGTAGTCGTCCAGATTGTTGGTCGGCAGACCCTTGCGACTGAGAGGAACTTCCGCCTCCAAGTGATTGTCGATCAGGCCGCGCACCAATTGCATCAATTCTGCGCTTTCGCCGGCATCCAGAACTCCATCTTCGAGCATTTTCCCGACTTGCATTCGTGTGGCCTCCACAAGAGGACAACCCGCTTCTTCTTGGCCGATTAGCCAAGCGTACAGCGATTCTGCTTCGCTCTGGACAATCTTTCTGTCAGCAATCAATCCCCGGCACAATCCCAGCAATTCCGAGATCTGACGCCCACTCAGGCGGGCACGACTGAATTTTATAAGGTGTGTGGGGTCGGACATGAAACAACAGCAGACCATCTTGGCTGGAGTCCAGTTTACGGAATTCGCAGGGTTTTGCCGAAAGGCTTTCAGGTTGCCGGAAGTGAAAAGTACCATTTCTAATCGCCATGGCTCTGGCTGTTGCTCCGTTCGCGGCCCAGGCCGAAACATGGAATATTTACGGATGGCAGAATCATTCTTGGGAGTTTGTGGATGAAGACGGCGGGCGCAGCTACGACCGGATTGCTGGAAATGCCGGCAACATCGGATTCGCGGCCAGCGTGCCTACCGGCATGAACGACATCTCGGTCAACGTCCAGTGCGAGCAGTTCACCTTCTACAATCAGCACGGCGGCCGTGTCGGCTGGTGCAACCGCAACTCCAAGATTGGCTTGTCTCATCCCCAGATGGGTGAGATCATGTTCGCCACCTGGCTGCTGCCCTACAACGAGGGCGTGGCGCAGTGGGTCGACCCGTTCTACGATGCCGGTTCGGATTCGCATACCAGCATCATGGGCTCGGTCGGCGCCCAGACCATCTTCTACAACACCGGTGATTTCAGCGGTTTCGATTACACGCAAGTCGGCGCCTACGATACCGGCTTCAATCGTCGTCAGGAGCACATCATCCAGTACTGGTCGCCGAACTGGAACGGCTTCGTGTTCCGCTTCGCATGGACCGCAGGCAGTCGAGATGAGACGGCTGCTTCTGTAGGTAGCGGCGAGATCGATCCGGTGATCCGCTCCAGCAGCCTGGCGTACACCAACGGCCCGCTGTGGCTGGCGGTGACCTGGCAGGACCATGAGGACTGGACCGCGGCTTCCGTCGGCCAGATGGAAACCTCGGATGCGGAGAGTTTCCGCATCGCGGGCCGCTACATCATGGACATGGGCGATGGCATGAGCGTGCAGCTCTCGGCCATGTGGGAAGACCTGGAGTACGAGTTCAACGGCGTGACCGATGTTGATTCGGCCATGAAAGCGTTCGGGTATGGCGATTTTGCTAACTCCTACGCCCTGCAGTCTGCTGGCGAAATCATCGGAGAAACTCCGGCGACGGATGGTACTCCAGCGATGCAGAAACCGGTCACCGAGGATGACATCAACGCTCAGAAAACCATCGGGCTACTCAGGGATCTGTTCCCCGCCTGTTGGAATGAGGGTGGTAGCTTTCAAGGGGGCGGTGATACCAAACAATGTCCGAGTACATTTGCTGTTGCTGACGATACAGAACTTCCCGCTTATGTTGCGCCAGCGGATGGCATGGCGGACAATCCCGCGACTCGGGCCGATGAAAGCACCGAGGGTACTCCTGGCAATGCGGGCGTGAGCGTTGCTGATGCAACAGATGATGCTACCGCGGACGGCTCAAAGCTCAAAGCTGCTGTGGACGCTCTGAAGACAGCAGCTGAGGCTGATGCCGAGAGCGATGCTGCCTATCAGTACGATACTCTGGTCGCAGCAGCTACCGCTGCTGCTGAGATGGAAGCTGGGATGACGGAGGCAGTACCAGGTACTGCGGCAGTAAGTGCAGCGCAAAACCGGGCTGCAGCTACTGCAGGCCAGAACGTCAAGATCGAGCGCGACGCCTGGATGGTGTCCGGCAAGATCAAGTTCGGCGGCCCCGTGGACTTCCGCTTCTCCTACATGGATGCGGATGACCTTGAGGTCTCCTGCGCATCCTGCTCGGGCGACTGGGACGAGACTGCGGCCGACGCCTGGAACGTGGGGGTCTTCTACACCATGCCGGCGGGCAC
>JAAXGT010000082.1 GCA_012271205.1 Rhodothermales bacterium | reverse complement strand
CCAGCATCTGTGGGGTATCGAAAAATCCGGTACCCGGGCCTTCACCAGAATGCGGCCCCGCTGTACCCCCTATTGGCTTTGGCCCATCTCTATAGGGACGCCAACCTTTCATGCCGGCCTGGGACCGGTGTGTCCTGGAGGTACAGATATTGCCTCTAGGGCCCTAAAAACAGACTAAAACTCTAGCGTATTGTTCTAAACCTAATATTTATTATACAGAAATGGTGGCCAGCACCGGCCGGCTCCGCCCGACCTTTTGGAGAATCTCGTCGGTTGTCTTCGTCCAGACCCAGGACCGGGATTCTCGTTGCCGGTCTTGAGGTCGTCCTGGAGACTTCGCTCCAGATCCGGCACGGAATGGAAGACGCCTCGGCGAAGCGGCTTCTCGGTCCGCGGGCTAAAGCATCGCTCAACCCGGTTCCGCCCCGACGCCCTAGTCGGCGTAAAGGGCCGGAAGAGGTGCTTCGGCCGCTCGATCCCGCCCAAGACCTTGGGAGGCTGGGGGGTCGCGTAGTGATCCAGGATGAGGGGGATCTCTGGGCTCTGGGGGCCGGCTTTCTCCACTGGGCGAAGGCATTTCAGCCCCTCCGGGGGCGAGGACACGGGTACCTCGGACCGATCACCGGGCCCGAGGCCCTCTCCAAGGCCGCGAACCGGGACGGGGGGCCATGGCGCTGGTAGTCGGGTGTCATGGTTCCGCCGCGGCCCTTCTTCCGCGGCCGGCCCGGCGGCGGCCGGCCCGCGCCGGGATCGAACTCTTCTCATCCAAGCGGAAGACCACCGCGTTCTCCGGCGGGTTCAGCTACCGCCCGATCCCGTCTGGGAGCTTTTCCTCGAAGCGCGGATCGCGACTCCCCTTGAAGGTCCGTACCAAGTGCGGTTTCCGTCCGCACGAGTGCCTCACCCGGTGCCCGAAGCGGTGGGAGGTACCGGCCGCGCGCCCCTCGTCCGGCCAGACTCGTGCGGGGCCTCCGGTGCCTCGGTCGGCGTAGCCCGACGGCGGAGTTCGGCCGGGGCTTTGGAGCACGGCCCCCCGGGGTGACCGCCCCGCGGGCGCTCCTGGGCCCTCCCTTCCAGTCCCCGCTCGGCCAAGCGCCGTCTCCCGCGGTCCACCGGGTTCGGGTCCGTTCCCCGCGCCGGGGCTATAGCTTTATTCGTCCGGCCGTCCGCGGCCATGAGCCCCATCTGTGACCGCGCTCGCCACCGGACCGACGCGCGGCACGAGCACGACTACCACTCCAGGCACGGTCGGTCCGTTTCCGTCTGCTCGGTGTGGACGGAAACCCGCAGGGTTCCTCCTTTTCTTTGAGTGTACGACGCGAGGAAGATAGTCATCTTTGGATACATAAATAATATTTTATTTACTACACTAGACTAGAATATTGCCCCAATCCAAGGGCTCCAGGCAAGACATCTGCTCCGGAAGGGGCTTTGACCAGAGCTTCCTAAGGAATCTCTGATTGTCACCTATTGCGCTGCGGGTCTCTCGTAGTCGGGGTTAGGTGTTGGCATCTCGGCATTATGCCCTTCACGCCAAGTGCGGAGCATGGTCAACAGTTCTGAAGCCTTCGCTGGCATCGCGTTACTTAGGTCTGTGGTCTCCCCGAGGTCTGCTTCCAAATCGTAGAGTTCAATGTCGCCGGTCTCGTACCATTCGATCAGCTTGTAGCGCCCTGCGCGGATAGCGCCAGAGGGACGGTTGCCCCCACCGGGATAGTGTGGAAAATGCCAGTAAAGCGGGCGGGCAGGCTCTGCCTTAGTCAGGAGATTCTGCCCGTCCAGATTCTCCATTGGAGATAAACCGGCGAGAGACAGCAGCGTGGGCATCAGATCATTCGTGATGCCAGGCCTATCCCTCACTGTGCCTGCCTCAATCCCGTGTCCCTGAATAATTAGCGGTATGCGCACACCGCCTTCATAGAGCCACCCTTTGCCGGCCCGCAACGGGAGAATGGCAGTGGGTGCAGATGTGCGCCCGTTACTGAGCGTGCTCAGACCACCGTTATCAGAAGTGAAAACAACAATGGTGCGGTCGGACAGACCCAACGTGCGCAAGGCCTCCAAAATCCTCCCCACACTATCGTCTACGGAGGTGATCATACCTGCATAGACGGCATGGCTTTGCTGTTCCCGTGTCATGGAATTGTAAAGTTCAGACCGGAACGAAGCTGCGGAGCGACCCGTCCTGAAGCGGTTTGCGAGCTCCGGCTTCGAATGCAGCGGTGTGTGCACCGCGTAATGGGAAAGCACGAGAAAAAAGGACTCGTCCTGATTGGCTTGCAGGAATTCAACCGCCAGATCGGTTAGTCGATCAGTCAAGTACGTGCTGTCTTCATCGGCCTCCAAGTCTGGTACGTTGGCCGCGGAGTCCCTAGCGTTTCGGTATGGTGCAAAATGGGATCCCGGATGACCTCTGTCGTTGGTTGCGGTAACTGTTTCAAATCCTTGATTGTTTGGACGGAATTCTCCAGTGCCCAAATGCCATTTGCCAATGTATCCTGTGGCATATCCAGCAGCTTGGAAGACCTCACCCAGTGTTACCTCCTCCAACGGCAGTGCTTTTCGAAACTCTGCCTGGCGCAGCCGCCCGTTTCGTCTTCCGTTAATCTGGTTTGTGAGTTGAAGACTTGCGGGATAGCGGCCCGTCATGATGCTCGCCCTTGTGGGTGAGCAATTTGGGCCCGCGGAGTAGAACTGTGTGAAACGAAGACCCTGCGTGGCCAAACGATCTATGTGAGGAGTCCGGTAAAACGTACTTCCGTAAGCGCCCGTGTCTTTCCAACCCAAGTCATCGATAAGAATGACCACGACATTGGGCGGCTGAGTCGTGCAGGCCGCAACCAAAAGAAGCAAGGACAGGGATATCAAGGGGCGCAGGGGCATGGCAGATCTGCATTATTGGTACACAACCCGGATCAGAGCAGCTGCAAGTGGGGTGAGCACGCATCGTTGGAGGGGATGCCCTGGGCCACTAATGAATCCGGAATCTTAACTTGGTCAACGCTCGAATCCTCCTATGCTCGGGCAAGCTGGTTTTCTATCAGGTAGACGTAACTGTCAGCTATGGCGTCGAACATATCTGTCTCGCAGCTGTCCAGTTCCACGATCATGTACTTTGTATGACCGGCACCCGCCGCGGCAACTGCCACAAAATCTTGCATCCCCTGCCCCACTGCCACCATGGGGCCTTCGTTTGTAATCACGGTCGCATCTTTGATATGCAAGAGCGATGCACGGTTACCAAACTCTCCCACTACTCGCGCAGGATCCTGACCGGCAACCCTTATCCACCAGGTGTCCAGTTCAAATTGTATCTCCGGTGAGAGTTGCTCCAAAAGTACATAGTAGGGCAATGGGCCGTCCGGCAGCGGCTCAAACTCCCACCAGTGATTATGAAGATGCAGCACCAGACCGTTCTGTGCAGCAAACTCCTGGGCTTCATGATACAGTTCCGCCAGCTGCAGCGTGCCATCCAGCGTTCCATAACGCTCATCCTCGGGCCAGCCATGCCACACCATGCGCGTACAGTCATACGCGTCCGCAGCACGCAGCAGGATGTCCCGCTCCGCGCCGAAGGGAAGCTCCACGTGGGCGGCAATTGCCGTGAGCCCCGTATCCCGCAGCAAGCGTGCCGCGTGCGCATGACTGACGCCATTAGGCCAAAAGGCCGTTTCCACGTTGCGGTAGCCGATGTCCGCAACACGACTGAGCGTCTCTTGCATGTTGCCTTCCATAAACATCCGTACCGAGTATAGCTGCAGCGCGATTTCAGGTAGTGAAACCTGATCCGGGACAGTTTCACTACCTGAACGTGCAACCCCCAGCGTAGCGGTACCTATGCCAGCGAACTTGAGGAATTCTCTGCGTGACCACGTCATGTGTATCAAAGCGGGTTGTTAGCCGTTTGTAAGGTACGCCTGCACAACCTCTGTGTTTAGTGACAGGCTTTCCTTTATTTTGGCGCTTCGGCACCAGACCCCGCACATCACTTGCTCACCTCCCTGCGGCTTTATTTCAGATCATTCATCTCGCTGGTGACCCTTGGTACGTTGGCCGTGACTTCCACTACGGGAGCGGAGGCCCAAACGGCCAGCATACGCGGTTTCGTTACGGATACTGAGGACGGCGAAGCGCTGGCGGGCGTCAACGTAGTACTCGAAAGCAACACGGGTATTTTGCGTGGCGGCTCCACCAGCTCCGATGGAATCTACAACCTGACCCGCATTGCGCCGGGTACATATGTCTTGCGCGTCTCCTTCGTAGGATATACCTCTTTTTCCGACACGTTGGCATTTCGGTCCGGGCAGCGGCTTACACTCAACATTGAACTGGCCGCCACCGGTGCGGAACTCGAAGAAATCGTTGTCGAAGCCGAGACCGAAACCGGCGCTGCCCGCGTTACCGCTGGACTGCAGACCATCACCCCGAAGGATATGGACCTGCTCCCCACGCCCGACATCTCAGGCGATCTGGCCAGCTTCCTGACAACCCTTCCTGGTGTGGTCAGTCTGGGAGATCGTGGAGGGCAGCTCTTTATTCGCGGCGGCGAGCCTTCGCACAACATGGTGCTGGTGGACGGAATGTACGTCTATCAGCCCTATCACATTCTGGGCTTCTATTCCGCGTTTCCGTCCGACATTATTCACCAGGCGGATATTCATACCGCGGGTTACGGAGCGCCCTTTACCGGACGCATCGCCTCTGTCATCGATGTCAAGTCGCGCAACGGCAATAAACACGGCTATGCCGGTGCATTGGCCGTCGCTCCTTTTGTTAGTGCCGCCCAGTTTGAGGGACCGCTCATTCGGGATCGCGTCTCATTTATGGGCTCGGTACGCCAATCGCTCGTCAAGACTGTCGCACAGCAGTATGTCCAGCAGGATATGCCGTACACGTTCGGGGATGCTTTTGCCAAAGTGCACGCCATCATTAGCCCTACCAGCCAACTTTCCGTCAGTGGCCTCTACACGCACGACCGGGGAACTATCGGGCTTGAGTCCGAAGACCGGATTCTCGAAGAGGTAGGCTGGAAAAATGCCGCGCTTGGGCTTCGCTATGTGGTCCTTCCGCGCGCACTGCCGTTTGTGATCGAAATCCTGCTTTCGTACTCCCGCCTGGAAACCCAGCAGGGGCCCTCAGATGAACCTGTTCGCTGGTCCAAAATCCAAGGATTCCAGTACGCCGCCAATATGACCAGCTTCTACGAACGTACCCAGTGGAAATGGGGACTTTACTGGCGAGCCCCCGAAATCACAGCTCACCTCGGCGGTTTATTCCAGGATCTGGATTTTGGGTTCAGCCGCCGCCATAAGGCCGGCCTCTATCTTGAACCCGACTTCTACATTACTTCCGGGCTCAAGGCACGTGTAACCTTGGTGGGTGAGCTGTTTCCAGGACAGGAAGACCGGGGACGGATTGAATCTCGCTTTCGCTTGATCTGGCAGCGGGGCGAACACGAAGTCAGCGCGGGTGCAGGATTGTACCACCAGGAGGTTTTTGGACTTAACGACCGGCGCGACGCCACCAACGTCTTTACTTCCTGGCGTAGTGCACCCACTGAAAAACTCTCGGAGGCCATACACGCGTTAGCCGGGTACCGGGTGAGTCCGTTCCCATGGCTTGAAGTCTCCTTGGAGGGGTACTACAAGAAAATTTCGGAGTTATTTATCGCGGAATGGACCAGCTATCCGCGCTTTACATCCCGCCTGCAGCGGGCAGACGGCAAAGCGGGCGGCCTAGATCTGAGAACCGAGGTTCGACTGCCGTACTTCTATGGCTATGTCAATTATGGCCTCTCGTCGGTTCGCTATACGTCCAAACAGTTGTCAAACGAACTGTGGTTCGGAACTGAACGCCTCCATTTCCGGCCGCCGCATGACCGCCGCCACCAGCTCAATCTGGTCGGCACCACACGCCTGAACGGATTTGACGTGAGTGCCAGATGGAATTTCGGAAGCGGACGTCCCTACAACCAGGTGTACGGCTTTGACGGATTTCTGCTATTGGACGGTGTAATGGACCTGTTTAACGCGCCGGATGAGCAACGCGTGATTTACGGCCGCCCGTTCCGGGGCATTCTACCCACCTATCATCGACTTGACGTTACAGTGGAACGGGAGTTTGAGAGCAAGCTATTCACGCTGACTGCGCAGATCGGGGCCATCAATGTATATGATCGCCGCAACCTGTTTGCGCTTGATCTCTTTACGACCGAGCATAACTGGCAGCTGCCTATTGTGCCGACGGCGGGTCTGAGATTTGACTTCCGTTAATGATGCGGCAAACTTCCATTCTTCTCTGCACAGTGGTGTTCCTTTGGAATACAGGATGCCGCGAAACCGTGGACTCGCGCCTTGAATTTGAGGCTCCGTTCTCGGTCTACGGTATCATCAATCCCAAGTCCAACGTACACGCTGCACGCATCTTCGAGATTAAGTCCAATATCATGCTTGTCCACCCCGATCCCATTGATGCAGTGGTCACCACAACCCTCTTGGACACGGGCGAAAAGCAGGCTTGGCGGGATTCAGTGGTTCAATTGGACGATGGCGACTATCGGCACGTCTATTGGGCGGAGTTTCTCGCACGGCCAGGCGAAACCTACCGGCTGAATGTAGTGCGCTCAGATGGCGTTCAGTCTTCGGCCGTTACAACCGTACCGCCCCCGGTAGAGCTGGAGGTCCTGGAACCGGACGTGTTGAAACCAAACCAGGCTCTAATGCCATTGTTCATCCACGGAGCACCCCCAACAATGCCGCGCATCGACGTGGAATACATACTGGTGGGCTTTGCCGAAGAGGGTAGTGTGCCGATCTTCAAACCGCTTCTTTTCAACTACGCAGGCAAACCCCAGCAGCAGCCCGGAGGGTATTTGCTGGAAATTGACTTACGGGAGGATTATTCAGAAATCTATCGAGTATTTGATAGCGATAATGATGTCTCAACAGACATTATCGACTTGCGCCATATGAATGTTACCGTTCACGTGGGCGACCAGAACTGGGTGTCACCTATTGGCGTGTTCGACGAAAACTTTCTGGTTGAGCCTGGTTCCTTTTCCAACGTGGATAACGGTTTTGGCTTCTTCGGTAGCGGCTATATCGAATCCGTTTCCTTTCGGCCACCCGTGGAGCTCTTGCGATGGGCCGGATTTTACGTGGGCGGTGAGAATGACAGTGGTCGCTGATACGCGAATCCCCATCTTCGACGCGCATCTGGATCTGGCCTGGAACGCGCTTTCTTTCAACCGGGATCTGACCCTCTCGCTTAACGCCTTACGCAGTGTGGAAAAGAATTTGACGGACGGGCCGTATCGGGGCCGCGCGACGGTAACCATTCCGGAGCTTAGAAAGGCGCGCCTGCGCGTATGCGTGGCCACCCTTTTGGCACGAGCGGGCCCACAGGTGCCGAGGCAGCCCCCCGTTCGCCGCATAGATTTGGACTACGCGCATCCATCCATTGCCCGCGCGCAGGCGCGCGGGCAATGGGCATACTACCAGTGGCTGGAACAGCAGGGCTGGATACGCCTGCTAAGGAGTACAGATGATCTGCAAGCCCATTGGAACGCTGGTAGCGAGGGACCACTGGGCATCATTCTCAGCTTCGAAGGGTGCGATCCCATTACAGATCCAGATGATGCGCATGCCTGGTATGAACTGGGCGTTCGTGTGGCAGGCCTGACGCATTATGGCATTGGACAATATGCGTTCGGTACCGGCACGAGCGGTCCATTGCAGCCCGCGGCACAAGCACTGCTTTGTACGTTTGAGACGCTGGGAATCGCGCTGGATGTCACGCATTTGTGCGACGAGAGCATGGCGGAAGCGTTGGATCTATTCAATGGCCCGGTGCTCGCGAGTCACCACAATTGCCGCACCCTGGTACCTGGCGAGCGGCAATTGTCCGATGAGCAGATTGAGAGGCTTATTGCGCGGGATGCGATAATCGGCACCGCACTCGATGCTTGGATGCTGCATCCCGGGTGGATCCGCGGCAAGACAGATCGTAACGTAGTCCATATTGCGGCCATAGCTGATCATATCGACCATGTGTGCCAGATAGCGGGTAACACAAAGCATGCTGCCCTGGGCTCTGATCTGGATGGCGGCTTCGGATACAATCAAGTGCCAGTTGGCTTGGACCGGTACACGGACCTGCACTCTTTGGCCGGCATCCTCGACATGCGCGGCTATTCGGAACGCGATATTGACCGCGTGTTTCATGGCAACTGGCTTCGCTTTTTTTCTCGCTGCCTTGGCTAACTCCCGCAATAAATGACTGCCACGCCTGACACTCGACTGGAAGCACTTGGATATGCACTGGATGACATTCCCGGACCTGGGGCCATTTACAAGCCTGTCGTCGTCTCGGACAATTTGGTTTTCGTTTCGGGAGCAGTCCCTATTGCGCATGGCGTTTTACAGTTCAAGGGCAAGGTGCCCACTGAAGTCTCGCTTGAGGATGCACAGCGTGCCGCGAGGCTGTGTGCGGCCAATAATCTGCGTATGGTACTTCAGGCCCTGGGCTCTTTGGAGCGTGTTGCTCGCGTTTTAAGGTTGACTGGATACGTCAACACAGCACCGGACTTTACTGAGCAACACTTGGTGATTAACGGCGCTTCGGACCTCTTGCGGTCGGTCCTGGGCGAGGCCGGGGTGGGGGGGCGTACGGCCGTCGGCATGGCGCAGCTTCCGCTTAACAGTGCCGTCGAGACTGATCTCATCTTGGAGCTTCGCCCATGAGGCCGCATCCATCTGTTTTGCGAGCCCGTCGCGAAGCGGTGCACATCTTGATTGCCTGGGCCGTATGCCTGATTTGGACCATCGGTTACTGCGCTGTCTTTGCCTATGACAGTGAGCCTGTAAGGCTCGTCTGGGGCTTGCCATCGTGGGTTGTTTTTGGCGTCGCGTTGCCCTGGGTCGCGGCCACGCTTTTTTCCGTGTGGTATGGTCTGCGACGCATTGCGGACTCATGAGCAGCAGTGCCAACGTCACACTTCTGGCATTCCTGTGCTACACCGCAGCGGTATTGGGGCTTGCCTGGCTATCGCACCGGACACGGGCGAAGCGCTCCTTCGTAAGCGAATACTTCCTCAGTAGCCGGAGTCTGGGAGTAATCGCACTCGCGCTTACATTTGGAGCCACAAGCGCATCTGCGGGCTCCTTTGCAGGCTTTCCGTCACTTATCTACGCGCACGGCTGGGTGCTCGCACTCTGGATTGCCAGCTACATGATCTTCCCTCTGTGTGGCATGGGACTGTTGGGTAAACGTCTGAGCCATGTAGCGCACAAGATCGAGGCTATTACCATTCCAGATGTCTTGCACGCCCGCTTTGAGAGCCCGGCGTTGGCGCTACTCAGCACTATCCTGCTGGCACTGCTCCTGTGCGTCTATCTGATTCCCCAGTTCACGCTCGCCGCTCTGATCATGGAACAGCTCTTGGGTAGTGTGCCCGTCTATCAGGAAGCGGCCTATGCCCTGCAGCGTGCTGTGCCCATGCTGGCATCGACTGGAGGCAACCCCGAATACATTCTGGGACTATTGGTCTTTGCTGTGCTGGTCGTGCTTTACACCACCTTTGGCGGATTCCGGGCTGTGGTATGGACCGACATTCTGCAGGGCTTTGTTATGCTGGCTGGGGTATTGCTAATGCTTGTTTTGGCCTTGAATCAAGTGGGGGGCCTGGGACGGGCCAGTGCTGCCATGCAGGCCATGCAACCACCGCGCCTAGGAACAGTGTCGTTTGCATCCTCCACACCCGCGCCGTCCGGTGGCTTGCGAATAGCCACTGGCACATGGTTCAAAGCTGAAGGCCACTTGCTGCGCACGGGCGAGCCCGCGATCATACAAGAGGGCTCCACCACATCCGGAGCTGTCAAGGTCACCCAAATAACAACCGAGGAGGAAATCGCCCGCATTTCAACCCAACCGCTTCCTTCACTGCCAGCCGAGGCGCATATTATCGAGCTTATGCCTTATGCACGCGGCGATGGCGCACGCGGCGTGTATATGCGGGCACCAGGCCCCAGCCCCACAGATGCCAATGGGTTCCTGCCTTTGGGGCTGGCCGCCTCTTTCTTTGCCTTCTGGGCGCTTTCGGGAACCGGGCAGCCGGGCAACATGGTGCGCCTCATGGCCTTCACAGGAGTAGGCACACTCAAACGTGCGATTGCATCGCTTTCCGTCTACTTTGCGCTGATTTATTTCCCGCTGGTCATCATTTTCTGCTGCGCGCGGGTTTTGGCCCCCGGGCTGGATCACACGCCGGACCGGATAATGCCGGCCATGGCGTACCTCCTGGCTGACGGCGCCGGCATTCCATGGCTGGCCGGCCTCTTGATCGCTGCGCCTTTTGCCGCCGCAATGAGTACAGTGGACAGCTTCATTCTAATGATCACTTCGAGTGTCGTGCGAGATGTATACCAGCGCTCAATTCGTCCAAGTGCGTCTGCGCACGTCTTGCGTAGCATGAGTTACGTGGTTACGCTCGCAATTGGCTTTGTCGCGACACTGGGCGCGCTTTATCCGCCCCAATTTCTCCAGTACTTGATCGTGTTCACTGGCGGCGGACTCGCCGTAGCCTTTCTGGCGCCGGTCACGCTGGGGCTTTACTGGCCGTGCTTCAACAAGAGGGGCGCCATCGCAGCCATGGTCGCCGGCATCGGCACCTACATTACCCTCTATATCGCCGGGTTCCTAGCCTTCGGCGGAACCTTGCCAGTACGCCCGTTGGGGCTGGATCCCTTGATCTGGGGCTTTGTGGCATCGCTCTTGGCAGCGGCGATAGGAACCCGCTTCGGACGCCCGAACCACACGCAGGTCCTTGAGACATTTTTTGGCGCACCTACTTCCGGTAGTCCAACGGGGGTGGACGATTCCCAAGCAGCGACCGGTACGTAAAGTCCGGGCCGCGCGCCCGCTCAAACTCTTCGCGGGCGCTCGCAAGCAGCTCCGGATCCATCGCCAGATCTATCGCGGTCAGCGCAATCGCTTTAGCTGCCAGCATGAGCCCCTTCCCGCCAATGCTCATGCCTCCAGCCGCCACTGCCTGCCAACTGTGTGCCGCCGTTCCAGGCACCCATGTTGCGGCATAAAACCCGGCGGTGGGCACCATGTAGCTAACGTCACCCACATCCGTAGAACCTTTTGTGGTTCGCGGGACGAAGGGTTGCACGGTGGCTTCCGAACCCAAGGGTAGTTTAACGTCACCCAACGTTTGGCGAACAGCGAGCGCGAACTGCTTTTCTTCTTCCGTATATATGATACCACCCAGTTGCCGCAAATTGGCCAAGATCACTTTGGACAGCGTTTCGTTGGGCAGTACGGCATGTATACCGTGGATGATTTCGTAGTCCATGGTGGTGCCCGTCCCCAAGGCCGCCCCTTCCGCAGCATTGATCACGCGCGGAAAGATTTCTTCAAGCATCGTGGCACTTGGATGCCGCACGTAGTAGTACACTTCCGCAAAATCCGGGACCACGTTCGGCGCCAGACCACCACGTGTTATCACATAATGAATCCGTGTCTCTTGTGGTACATGCTCACGAAGCATGTTGACCATCAGGTTCATGGCTTCCACTCCATCCAGTGCGCTGCGACCGCGCTCCGGTGCTCCAGCCGCATGTGTAGAGTGACCATAAAACCGGAATTTCGCTGACCGATTTGCCAATGTGGTCGCAGGGCTGGCATCCGTGCGGTCGCTTGGATGCCAGTGAAGAACGACATCCGTGTCATCGAACAGCCCTTCCCGCACCATATACACCTTGCCGGCACCGCCTTCCTCAGCAGGTGTGCCGTAGACCCGTACTGTGCCCGACTGCCCGGTGGATTCCAGCCACCCTTTAACGGCGATGGCCGCAGCCACCGAAGCTGTTCCAAACAAGTGATGACCACATGCATGCCCGGCGCCTCCTTCCACGCGTGCCATCCGTCCCGGAGACGCCGCCTGCGAGAGACCTGGCAGCGCGTCGTATTCGGCCAGTATGCCGATAACCGGCGTCCCGGATCCCGATTCCGCGACAAAGGCTGTTGGAATGCCCGCTACCCCTTTGCGCAGCTCAAAGCCCTCACGTGCCAACACCTTCATAAGCAATTCGCTGCTGCGGTTTTCCTGATAGCCCACTTCTGCCCACTCCCATATCTGGCGGGCAACATCAAAGTATTCGTCCGCACGCTCCTCCAAGGCGGCGACGAGTTCCTCCTTCTGGGCCAGCGCAGGCAGCACAGCCCATGAAAGTATCAGTAGACAAATCCAGCGTTTAATCATTGTCAGATTCAAACAGGTCCGTTGATTACGTCTGCAGCGGCCCACCAATTTGCATATGTGCCAGCGGGCCACTGCAAATAGCCAGGGTAGTGTTTGCGCGCTTCATCTGCTGCGCTCAAGTCAAGCTCAATGACTACCAGTGTTTCCGTCGTCTCCAGAACGACTTCACCCTGAGGATTAACCACTAAAGACGGCCCGCCAATAGGCACGCCACGTTCAGGGCCAGGCCGGCCAACAGAGACGACCCAGGTAGCACACGTGAGCGCCATCGCCTGATAAACCAAACGCCAACGGTCCCACGTCGCCACGCTGGTAGCACGAGGAGCCAGAATTATCTGCGCTCCCTGTGCCGCCAGCAACTGGCTGCCCACCGGGCGATTGGCGTCAGAGCATATTTGCAGTCCGATACGGGCTTCCATCGCCTGTATAACTTGCGGTGGCGCAGTGCCCGGAGCGTAGTGGCACGTTTCCCGGAAGCCCTCTTCGTCTGGAAGGTGCACTTTGGCATACGACGCAATGGTCCGCCCTTCCGCATCGGACAGCAGGGCCGTATTGAAGCAATTGCCCGCGAGCCGGATAACACCTCCGAGAACAGCTATGCCCGCCGCTCTGGCAGCTGCATTCTGCATCGCTTCACGCCATCCGCCTGGCGCTTCAGCGTCTTCCGGATTGGCCTGGCGTACAGCTGGTGACCAGGGATTATACGGGAGTTCTGGAAGTACGACCAGATCTGCGCCCTGTTGCTGTGCCAAAGTCAGCTGTTCAACCAACTGAGCTTTTTTCGCAGGGGTATCAAAAACCGCGCGAAGTAGAGCAATGGAAAGCATGCGGCCTCACTTTATCCAAAGTTAACCGGTCCCGACCACACCGCTTTGATCTGTCTTTGCAAATAGGCTACACTGCGGCGTAATTCAGTCATCCCTTCCACCCCATCTTCAACGCTGATCCAGCCGCAAAAGCCCTGAAGCTTGAGTTCCGCCAGTATTGCCGGATAGTCAACGAGACCCCGACCGATTTCACCGTGCCGGAGTTCTGAAGCATATCCCTGACGTCTTGCCGTAAGCACTTCGAGTGGGCCGGCTTCCAAATATCGATCACTGGCATGCATGGTGACGACGTGGCCCCTCACTGCGCGAAGCCACGTCATCGGATCGTCACCGGCCAGAAGCGCATTCGAAGGATCAAAGTTAACGCCAAAGTGTGACTGGTTTGTGCGCGCCAGTAGTTCCAGAAAAATGTCAAGCGGCTGGGCAAACTCCGGGTACGCCCAATAGTTGTCCTTATAATGGTTTTCCAAGATCAGAGTGATATCCAAGGACTGCGCATACTCCAGACAGATCTGAATAGCTTCGGCAGCCAGCGCCAGACCTTCCTCACGCTTCACTTCGGGCCGGGCTTGGCCGGAAAGCACACGACAGTAGTCAGCGCCCAGCGCAGCGGCCATATCTATACAGGACTTTTGGCGTGCAATTTCACGGGCTCGTGCCTTGGCATCGGGCTGCGTAAAGTCTGGTGAGCAACAGAGCATAGGGATTCTTAGCCCTTCGCTTTCCGCCATTTTCCGGTAGTCGGTCCAGTGAGTCGATTTTTGCAGATCCAGAAACCCGGAATAGAACTCCAGACCGTCTATATCCAGCGCGGCCGCCAGGCGGATCCATTCCGCGAGCCGCATGGCTCCACTCTGGCAGAGATCGTCCATAAAGGCCTTCGGAAAAACCGCCAGGCGTGGCACGGAGGCCTCGGGCATGTTATGAGACGACTTCCTTGGGCGGATTGCGACCAATCATGGGATACTGTTCCAAATCGACAACCGTGCCACTAACGGGTCGGGAGGCGTCGCTAAGCCAATACACCACCGCCGCCGCAATCGTCTCCGGACTGACCAGCCCCCCTGAGGGAGCCACCGTACGGGGAATGCGGCTGGGCCAGTCCGGCGGCAGTCCGTCAGCGAGCTTTAGTTTGAATTCGTTGTCGGTCAGCACCCATCCCGGATTTATCTGATTAACACGCACGCCATACGCTCCGAAGAGCGCATCGCCCAAATTGCGCGACATAGTCATAAGGGCCCCCTTGGACATACTGTAGGCCAGCAGGGGTGGCTCGCCACAGTACGCATTTACGGATCCAATATTGAGCACGCTGCCTTTCGCCTTGGAGAGGTGCGGCAGCGCAGCTTGGACTAATAGCATCGGTGCCCGCACGTTAACGTGCATGACCCTGTCGAAGAGTACCACATCGGTTGAATTCACGTCGGAGCGCGGAATGTAGGCAGCGTTATTGACCAAACCGTCTACACGGCCAAAGCTGCGCAGAGCCGCGGCCACAATGCGTGCCGGCACAGCGGGATCGGCCAAATCATCGATGTGCACCGCTGCCGCGTCGCCAAGCTCGGCGGCTACTTCATGCGCCCCATCCGCATTGCGGTCCGTAATTAGTACTCGGGCTCCTTCGCGCACGCACCGCTGCGCAATGGCGCGGCCTATGCCGGCGGCGCTTCCAGTGACGATTATGGCCTTGCTTTCAAGTTGCATGAGGACCTAAGGATATAGAATGGCTTTTATGATACGTCCACTATCCATAGCTTCGAAAGCTTCGCGCCACGCCGTAAGTGGCCAGCATCCGCCGATTAGCGGTGCAACGTTGAGCTTGCCCGACGACAGTAGACCGAGTACGGATTCCCAAACCGGGTAGTTGTGGCTGAAGCTGCCTCGAAGCGTAATGTTCTTCTGCACGAGCGGGTCGAGTGAGAACCCCAGCGGCTCAGGTCCCCAGCCCACCTTGGTGATCCATCCGCCCGGACGAACGACTTCCAATGCGGTTTGCAAGGTGTTAGACACGCCGGCTGCATCTATCACGCCGTCCGCACCGATCCAGTCCTGAGACACCTCATCGACTGCCACCTGCATGCCGTATTGCCGGGCCGTTGCCAAACGCGCACGATCCCGCTCCAGACCCACGATGGCCACCGTGGCGCCCTGCAATTGCGCCATGATACCACACAGAATGCCAATCGGGCCAGGTCCGAGTACGACTATCCGGTCGCCCGGGCGCACGTCCGCATTATTGACGACGGCATTGTAGGCTACGCTGCAGGGCTCAGCGAGCGCAGCATGCTCTATGGCCACTTCTGGCCCCACGTGGTGCAAACATCGGGCTGGAACTCGCATAAAGCGCCTCATGGCACCATCTACACCGTAGCCAAAACCCTTGCGTGCCGGATCCAGATTGTATAATCCACGGCGTGTCAAAGGAGAATCCGGATCTATAATGGCGGCGGTCTCTCCGGCGACGCGGTCCCCGGATGCAAACCCCCTGACACCCGTTCCTATGCGATTGATTGTACCCGCATACTCATGCCCCAGGATCACCGGAAAGCGCACCGGCCAACCGTGGGTCCCGTGCCACTGGTGCAACTCGGATCCACACAAAGACACAGCCTGTACTTCGAGCAGAACGTCCCTCTTGCCTATCTCCGGAATGTCAACTTCCCGTAGTTCCACGCTGCCGGGTTCAGGCGCGAAATTTACCACAGCAAATTGCTTCATCCAGAGTCACCTTGTGCGCACAAAAAGTAGAACAATTCGCAGGCAAGGATACAATAAGGAACCCCAAGAATGCACTTTCGGTACGGCCATTATTCAAGATTCTCTTTGCCGTGACTGATTCTCACTCTGCGCCACGCTGGACGCGTCGCACTTTCCTCCACTTCACACTCGGAGGTGCCGCACTGGCTGCGAGCTGCTCGGATCTCGGACTTGAAGAGGAACAACCGCTTTTTGACGGCCCCCTAATCAGCGAACAGGACTTTATTGCCTTCAATTCGAAGTATTACGAAACCGGGATAGACTCGGCCACGCAACTGCCCTATAGCCAGCTGCGGGACGGGGCTGCTGTCCAGGAGACGGACCCGATCGCCATCGCCTTCCGTCTGCAACTGCTGTTGGAAGATGGAAACCGCAGAAGCGAGGTGGACGCGATGCTAACGCAGCTTTTGGCTGCGCAGATTTCGGACAGACCGCCCCGCAATTTTCGGAATATGCTGCCACCTCTGAAGCTCAGCACGGACAACCCCGTGCCAGCCAGGCTTGCGTACTCCTTTGTCGATAATGCCGTGTTGTCGGCGCGTGTGGCGATGGCTGCTCAGCGATTCAGCGGCACAGCGACGGGAGACAAAGCCTTGGAGTATCTGGATAAGCAGAAGCTGGGCTACAACCAAGCACTGGTGCAGTCTTCAGGATTTCTGCCAACCTTTGCGCATGCCGGGCTGTTTGGCGTGGACCCTGTGGGGCTGGATCTGATCTTTGGAGGTTACTATGCCAGTGTGGCTTTTGTGCTGGCTTATCTTATCGGCGGCACCCAGGTGCTGTCGGATCCAGAGGTCGGACTTACCTCTTGGCGCGCCATGATCAAGGCACAAAACACGTACATTGGGGCGCATCCGGCATCCACGACCGGGCCGCATACCATAACCTGTCCTTTGTCGCGTAATGGCAGTGCGTTTCAGTATTTCCATTCGCTATTGGCGCTGGAGTCGGATGCGCTCTCCGACTCCATGCGCAACGGCCTTTACAATGTGCTTTACTCCTACCTGGATGCTGCGGTATTTGACCGCGTGCCCGGCATTTATTCCGCAGGGCCCCATTCGGGCGGGTTTCTTCTGGACAACGGGCTCAACCGCCTCGCGGCGCGACAACGGCATCAGGGTTCGCAGGAAACCATTGTGACTATTGATGCGCTGGCAGCCGCATTGCGCATGTTCCCTGAAGATTCGGACGAGCGGCTAATCTTGCGAGGTTGGATTGCACTATATGCCACGGTTGAAGGAGCCACGAATCCGCAAGGATACTATGGGAGCATGGATCGGAATGGCGCGGTCATTCCGGCCATGTACGCCCGCCAAAACGGAGCCATGGTCCTGTTCAATTCGACAACGCCTCGGCTACTGAATACTTTCCTGGTCTCCAATGGGCGACCAAGTATGCGCGAGCTGTTTAGCCAAGTGAATCTAACCCGGGAAGGCGATCCGCTGCTGCGCGTTGATGATACGCTTCCTTTACCCATTAGGCCCGAACGCCTTTTCACCACGCGTTAAAGATCCCATCTGGCAGCTATCATAGCATGGCGGCCCGGTTCGGGGGAGGTATACCTTACCCGGATTCTGACTCACCCACCGATAGAAGGGGCAGGCCCCCGGCTGTTACCTCTTCGCCGTTTCGCTACTTCGCGGGTCTGGATATGCACCGGGCCCCGATGGCAGATATCATAGCCTGACTGGGAAAAGCCTCCGTCTTCTTGGCTTGACACTCGGACACATCTCGGGTACCCCATGTTTTGGAAAAGACCGATCAAGGACACTCAGTCACATTGGCCATAATGTGGCGGCTCCACGTGCGAGGGGCTGTGTGCGTAGTTATGGCGGCTCTGGCCAAGGCCAAGGCGGCGAATCCACGTGCGAGGGGCTGTGTGCAGGTCCTTATCGTCTACTGTCGGACCCGAGTGGCGTTCGGAAATGCGTTGACGTGAGTACCGAAGTTTCAGCAGCGTAGCGCGCAGCTATCTCTTTCCGATCCCGCTGGCACAGAGGTGGCCCCGTGGATTTGTCTACTTCTCTCGCAGATATACGATGCCGTCGGACGTTTCCGCCTGCAACCGAGCACCCCCACCGTTTACGTGTCCCTCCACGCGTCCCTCCTCCCTTCGGCCATCAAAGGAAGCGCAACAGTCCATCCGAATTTCGGTGGCCGCCAAGTCTAGCGACGTAGCGTAGTCGGCAGGCAGTGTCACCGCTACGTCTCCGTCGATTGTCCTCAGTGTCACTGTTCCCGGTTGCACCAACTCTACGACGAGGTTCCCGTCGCTGGAGCGAGCCATTAGGTCACCTTCGACATTCTCGAGTGAAATATCGCCGTCCGAAGTCTGAATCCTGCTTGAACTGGAAATGACTGCACCGACGTGTATATCGCCGTCGGAAGTGCGGATGTCTGTGATGCCGGTCAATTGGTCAACGTGTATATCGCCGTCGGACGAATGCACCGTGACCTCTTCCGCGATGGCTTCGCCTATGCCAATGTCTCCATCTGAAGTCTCAACTACCACATTCTTGAAATCAGCGGACTCCACAGTGATGTCTCCGTCCGAAGTTCTGGCCTCGAACATGGTACCGGTCAGTACGCCGGCTGCAATGTCGCCATCGGCCGTTCTGACTAGCACATCACCGTCTACGTCCCCTACCACGATGTCCCCGTCCGACGTTCGAAGGCGCAGGTCTAACAAGCGCGGAGTCGTGACCGTGATCTTTATTTCCGGCTCGTCTCTGAGGTAGCCCCGGCTGCCCCGTTTGGGCTCACTCAAGACTTGAACTTCCCCGTCGCGCAGCGCAACGTCAAACTGCTGCGCCTCAAAATAACTCCGGGCACGGTCCTCACTTCGTGCCTCTACCAGAATCTGCACACGGATCTCACGTGTGGCACCGGTAGTTACGTTCAGATCCGCATCGCTGACGGCCACCTTTAGTGCGGTCTTGTCTTTGACTGGGAAAGCTTCATCGAGCATGTTGTATTGCCGCTGGGCACAGGCGGGAAGAGCCAGAACAATAGTGGTGGCAAAGGCTATCAGCAGGGTCTTGGCATACATGGAAGAGGGGGATCGGTATGAAAGAGGCGTTAGTTGCGCTACGGAAAAGCTGTGGGCCGGGTTGCAGTGCAGGTTCCAATGCAGTCGGCGCCGTTTCCTGGACGCAGCACTTTGTCTCAGGAGTACCTTATCTCTTTGAGTTCGGAATACACAGGCCACCTGGTTCGATCTAGCGGCTACCTGACAGAGACAATCGCGGGCGTTCAACACCCATTGTCTTTGCGTGAGTGGCAGGTGCGGAGGCGCACGAATCAACGGCGTGACGGATGGGCCAGGCAGCCTCCGCACCGACTAAGCAATAGTGACACAGAAAGGAATTCAAGAATCCGGCACGACTATCTCGACATGGGCCAGCGCAAGGCCCGAAACATGGGCCATTGAGTCGAAATACTCGACAAACCGGTTGGTTTCCGGTGCATCGTAGGCCTTAAGATTGTTAGCCCAACGGAATCCGATGGGCTGATACCAGAGTGTGGCGTGCACCGAAAAGGGGGCGCTACGGTCCGTGATATCGACCGTATAGCGAACCGTATCACTTCCTCCACCAAAATCTGAATCTGAGTTTGCGGCTCCGTGAACCGCGATAGCCTCACCGGCGGAAGTCTTGTCAAAGCCTCGCGGTAACAGCCGATTGTCCTTGACAAAGTTTACGGCGCTCAGCAGCCCGGTGGTTATCCGGCCCTGAGGATCAACCATCACAGACTCATAGATCTGCACCTCATCCGGCTCTGTGATCTCGTCGTAATGGGGTTCATATCGTCCAGGATCGTCATCATTGTTGTTCCCTGCGATGCTTCCCGTAGACTTAAGGCGTCCAGACTCAAAGACGAGTTGGCCACCGCTGTCTCGCACTGTAAAATGGATCCAGCTTCGGCGGGAGGGATAGCCTGTCGGCAATTTGTGACCGGCCAGATTATCAATACGAATCGCGATGTTAAGCCGATCTGTGCCTATTTCTGCACGTACCACGGAAAGCCGAGCCGAGCTCGATTTCAGATGCTCTTCCGTTCGAAGCGCGCTCGCCTCCAACTCGTTCGGAAGTGCGGCCACACCGAGTTCATCCCGGTAACGGTTCAGCATACGCAGCATAAAGAAGTTTCCTCCTTGGAATACGTGGCGGGAAACTTCTGTCCTTTCCTTACCCAGGACAGAAGAGATTCGCGTCTGGCCCGCCACAACAGGCATGTGACAGGACTGGCA
>JAAXGT010000062.1 GCA_012271205.1 Rhodothermales bacterium | reverse complement strand
GTGCTCTACCGGCTCCTGGGCGCCCGTGTACAGGAAGGCTATGAAAAAGCAGAGTCGCGCACGATCTATCGCGACCTGGTGCGGCACAGCGGCACGGTGACTCTTACCGATGACGAGATCCTCGTCCGGCTGCGCGCTCGATCCAAAGCCCACTACCTCGTATCTGCGGGCTTCCCCAAACTGCGCAGGCGCATCCCCTGGCTCGACANNATTATCACCGCGGGAATTGAGGCTAGAGGTGTGGCTGCCGTCACGGAGGGCTGTGGTCGTTGCCAGTTTCGTGGTCGGGTTCAGGATGCGGCTGACAATGAGCGCCAGGACCAGGTTGCGGACTCGGGTGGCGCGGGGGCTGATAAGGGTATCCAGCTGGAGCTGGAACTGGGTGCCCAGCGTGGCGGCGACGTGGCCATGGAGAAGCGGCAGACGTCGGCCATGACCTTCTGGACGACCTAGTGGACCTCGTGGATAACCGGGCCGCCTTTGAGCCGCTGGCGAATGTCCAGGATGACCTCGGTGGGGAGTTGGGTGATATGGGCCAGGGTGGTTTTGACGGTCTTTCCATGGACCCATTTGGATTCACGGATGTGCCCGGTAGGGGGAATTACGATTGGGAATGGGGCTACGTACATGGACAGGATATGGAACGTTAAGTTAAGAGACTATAGCCAAAATGGAGATAAAATCCAATAAAATGCTATAAACTGGCCGAAATGACGGAACATACACATGGGCGGACATGATAGCGATAGGACCACGGGGTTTTCCTTGCTGTTACCGGCCAAAATCCCCACTATAGACCGGATAACCCCGGATTCAACCCGAAATAGACCCGCTTGGGATAGATATCGAGACCATTGCAGCCCCTAAACCACGAAACTCACGATGCCACAGCCGGAAATGCTATAAGGTTCAGCTACTGACGTCGATGAGGTATCCAACCCGATGTCGTGGAGTCGGCGGATTTGTCTCTGACGTGATCGACGTGGGGATCGAAGTGCTACCCATGAAGGACATGGAGCAGGAAATGTCAAGCGATGTGCCGTACTACGAACGCGAATTGCTAAACGTGATACGAAAGGGAGCAGAGTGCCTGCTGTACCGCTTGTGCTCATTAGAATCAGACCGCAGACTTGAAATGGCAACGAAATTTCCAAGAACCCTGACAAAAAAGGAATTTTCAAATCTGGGGAAAGTGTCCAAGCTGTCAGGGAACAGCCTGCCACAAGACTTGGCGAATCGGTCAGACAAAGAAAAACTGGCTATAGTGGAGCAACCTTGCTTTCATATGCCTAGTGGCCGCCAAACGTGTACCGATTGGCGGGAAGGTTAAATCCGACCATTAGACCAACTTGCTGCCGAAGCCCTGCATCACGCCGAGGTTGTAACAGGAATGCCGAAGGAACCCGCCAACCGGTTAGTGGCAGCGTACATGAACGACCTTTGGTCATCCCAAGCCGATTAGCGCGAAAAGGCGGCCCTTAGCCCGGACATTGGTCTAATTAGGTATATAGTTCCCGGATCAGCGACGTCCGCGGCTCGCGCCAGAGTCCGAGAGATCCAGACCAATGCCAAAAGTCGCTTGATACCCTTCGCTATCGGGAGTTAAGGCAAGCAGGAGCTGATCACCAGTGCGACGGAAGATTCCGTCGTTGGAATTCCGGGTCCTGCGCACGCCACGAACCGCATAAGGCGACCGGGCATGCACCTCATCAGTCAACGCGTCGTCGAAGTAGAGCTGCGAAGTGAATTCATGGGCGCCGCTTTGCTCTACCTGCGTACGGATCTTAAAATGGATGTGTACAGCACGGCCCCGATACCAGCCCGGATAAATGGTCGTAAATCGTGCCGTGCCGTCATCATCAGTCACCTGATAACCACGAAGGAATTTCTGGCCGCGCAGATCGCCGCCTGCCCCCCGATCCCGAAACGCCGAGTACTGGCCAGCGGCATCGCATTGCCACAGATCCACTTTAGCTCCCGGTAGTGGTGCACACTCTTGGTCACCAATCCGGGACACCTGGAATGTCAGTCGCAGCGGTACACCGGAAACAACGACGCCAGTCGAGGGCTCCGTCCGAATGTCTGACCGGTCGAGTTCAACATCGGAGAAGAAGGGACCTTCCGTCTGTTCAGGGCGCACGACACAGGGTGGCAGTTGCACTCCAGCCACTTGGGCCAACTGGTTAATTGTACGATCGCCGGATCCCACCAGTAATGCGGCTCCAAATACCTGCATCACCTCCCGGCGATTCAAAATCCGGCCGACCGGCAAATCATCTGTATCCATGGTTCTCCTCGGGTGACTGCTGACTTAGGTGGCCGCGGTATATGTACTGGACACAATACGGCATGCGAGGCCCATGAATAATAGGACGAACCATACGCTGCAATGATTCCCAGTCGCGCGGCCTGCGCTACAGTAGACCAGACCGATATCGTCGTTTCGCATTTGATGTTCTGGTTATGCAGTCGGAACCATACGACTAGGAGCCGGCCACTCACCTGCTCAAGGTTCCCCGCTTCCCGAATCTAACCGGATGCAAAAGTGGCTGGATCGCTGCACACCTATTTCGGAACACCCTTTCCCGGCAACTTAGTAAATTACGTGCCCGTACTGCCCTTTCTTCCGCTCCTGGTTCCGTGCCCAATTTGACCTGCCACGCCCTGATTTTCGATCTCGACGGCGTGCTGATTGACTCTAACGATATTTACGAAGCACATTGGTGCGTGTGGGCCGAGGAGCGAAACATCTCCTGCGAACACATCCTGGCGATTCACCACGGTCGCCCGGTAGAAGAAACTATAGCGGAGGTCGCTCCCCACTTGGACGCCCACGTTGAAGCGCAAGCCTACAAGAACGGGTTGGAGCGAGGCCATTACCTTGATTTCGTCCGGGCATATGCGGGCGCGCATGATCTCTTGGCGTTGCTTCCATACGACCGCTGGGCCATTGCCACGAGCGCGCCGCGGGCATTTGCACTCAGCCTCTTGGACCAACTGGAGCTTCCCCGCCCACGAACATTTGTCAGCGGCGAAGACGTGGGGGCCGGTAAACCGCAACCCTTTCCCTTTCTGCGCGCCGCCTGGAGCCTTAAACGCGATATCAAGGACTGCGTCGTGGTAGAAGATGCGCCGGCCGGCATCACCGCAGCGCGCCGGGCCGGTGCGCGCGTCATTGCGCTAAGCACCACCAACCCGCGAGAGCGCCTGCGGGAGGCCGACTTCATCGTGCGTGAATTGGCGGAGCTCTCCGTCAGCGTTCAGGAGAATGGCCTTCAAATTGACTTGCAGAAGTTTAACAAGCGTTAGCGACTCCAGTGCCTATGGAGTCCTGGCGGCCTCTTAGCTGAGAACAACGTGGTGAGTTTTCACAGGATAGATATCGAGACCATTGCCGCCCCCAAAGCACAACAACTCACGATGCCACTGCCGGAAAGACTATAAAGTTCAGTTACACCTTAGCCACCAGGGAGCCCCTAAGCGCTAACTTGTTTTCGTACAGGGGAAATAGTGTTCGATCTGGTAGGTTCTAGCCCTTGGAGGTTCAGTCAGCCCTCTGGAGATTGCGGGCCGCGGCCTAATCATCTCGGACAGCGTGCATTCACGTTCAATTGCGCGCAAAACCTGATTGAACGTGAATGTGAAGTCGTTCCGTGTACTGTGCTGCATTTCACAGGATTGGGGCCTTCTCTGTGGAAATGTAAATGCGTAAGCCCCGGGCCACTAGACTCTAACTCTGCACCATGTCTGTCGGGCGGTATTCCAACTCCACAACACGAATCACCGGCTCCTCCGTTCGATCTATGATGTAAAAGCAATCCCGCTCATCTTTCCACACTATGCTCTGAAACAGGTTGGCTGTTCCTTGGGCCGATAACGGCACTTTTTCAATAACACCGTATCCTGTTAGCTGTCCATCTCCATCATACACCTCCAATCCGAAAACGCGTTCTTTTCCGAACTCGGAGAATGTAAAGTGGACGATCCGACCATCTTGCAGGCGAAAAAGCCCGAGGCTGGTATTGTGCAACCGCGCCCCCTCGCCTATTCCTGCATAATGGACCACGAAGTCAGCATTCTCGTAAATGACAGGATTATGAACCTTCGTATAAGCCTTCTTTTCAACGACGCCGTTTAGCTGCTTAGCCTGGTTCCATTGCCCTTCGTCCTCGGCGTACAAGTAGAGCTTCCCGCTATAAAGGTATGGTGCATACAGCACGCCGCCGTCCACGAAGATAAAGGAGCCCGGTTTTACGGTAAGCAGTGATGCTTCAATCTTGCTATGTGGGTCGATGATCTCATCGGTGCTGCCAAACGTCACCAAGGCTTCCTCAAAGCTTGGAACATAGACTCGGAATAGGTGGTCGATTTCACCGATCTCGCTTGTCTGGTGGCTCAGGAAGAGGTAGCCTTCCCGGAACGGGCGTATGATGGCCGTAGCCCACCTTAGCCGAGAGTGCGTTGACCGTAGTTGGCCTTCCGTTGAAAAGCGTGTAATCCGCGCATTACTCCTGTCAAGCGCAATGAGCTCCTGATCCTGGTTGATTGCCAGTCCCGAGAAACTCCGAAATTCCATAGGGCCCCGTCCACGCTGGCCCAGTGTGCGGACGTACTGGCCGGAAGTGTCATATACGCGGATATTTATGACAGCCTCGTCGGCCACATAAATACGGCCTTGAGCGTCGGTAACAACAAACTTGGGATTCCCGAATAGATACTCGGACGTCGCAGAGTCGTCCCTCCCCAGAAGCAGCACTTCACGCAACTGCACCTCCAATTCCTGGATGGCACGAGACTTTGTCCCGGACTCACTGTCCGTGCACGCGGCCACGAGGGTGCACGCTAAGACAAGAGCAAGACTATGGCTGCAACGTAGCACTCGGAGCGAATCAATCACTGGGTACTGAATGTCAACTATCGCAAAAGCTACAGATCAACACTAAGGCAAGTCGTCTTCACATACATCGCCCATTTCAAAACATGCTCCCTCCAGCAAGACGCATGCAGTTTTGCCCAAGCCCCCATCCTTGAATACGTGGCATACCTGCACAGGCTCCTCCTCAGTTGCAAGTGAGCACGCATAGCAAACGGTGGGGCCTTCGATCCCGGCCATGACCTCCTTCAACGTAGTCTTCCCAACCGCGAAAGCTAG
>JAAXGT010000008.1 GCA_012271205.1 Rhodothermales bacterium | reverse complement strand
TCCCCCCCCCCCCCCCATCACGAGTGTCGGGGTTTCCTACGACAGTGCCATATGGGCTACCTGGCTACACGAGATCTATGATGCCATAGGTAAAGAGACAGCGGACCGGCTGGTGTCGATTTCGCACAGTTATCTGAATGGGTCCGCCACGTTCGTTGACGCAGCCGAGGCCATACTCCAGGCTGATTTTGATCGCTATCAGGGCATTCACGTGCCCGTCATCACACCACTTCTGAGGGATCGCGGCTCTATTTTGTGTACCCTTGGCGGCGAGCTTGAACTTGCCCACACGCCGGAAGCCACACAGCCAGATTACAGTTTACCGCTCACTACGGAGCTGCACCTCAAGAATTGCACCGATACCACTGTACGCCAAGAGGTGCACTATGCAGTCAACGGCGGCGCATGGGAGGTTGCTGCGATGACGCAGACCGGACCAACTAGGTACACTTTTGCCATCCAGCATTCAGCGAGCACACAAACGGTTACATACTACTTCGAGGTGGAAGATGCCGATGGAGCCGTTCTGCGTCTTCCTGCCGACGCTCCCTTGACAGTGTTTACCACGGATGTGTTGACAGACACTACCCCACCCGATATCATCTCCCTATGGCCACGATATCGGGCGTTTACTCCGATGTTTTGGAGTCGTAATTTTCCTGTTAATCCGCGAAATTATAGGGCTATAATTACCGATTCCATGCCCATAGACTCAGCCTGGGTAGAAATCAAATGTCCGGTCGAACGTGGGCCGCACTACCCTAGGACTCTTGTCTTGACGAAGCGGTCCCCCGCCCATTCTGATCAATATGTGGGGACATTTCCGTATTGTGGCACTGGGTGGAACAAACGTATTTACTACCGGATATGGGCGATGGACGCGTCAGCGGCAAAGAACACGGCTTCCCTTCCTCCGCTGGATGAGCCGCCGTACGAGATCGAGTTTCCCCCAGGAGGGCTCATGTACCGTTCTCACGCGGACACCCATGATCTGGTTACCGTTGGCGCGTGGCGCCCCGCCAAGCCGTCGTACGGTCCTTTGGTCAACCGTTCAGGCCACAAGGTGTGGCTTATGACTTCGGACGGCCCCTACGCGGATTATCCCAGCACAAGCATACTGGAGCTTCCCGAGTTAGACCTGAGTAGATACCCGGGTTCTGTTTTGGAGCTCTGGCACTGGCACGACTTTGAGCACTCGGACATTTCGGAACCCGTGCGCAGCGCTGGCGGCACGGCCTTTGACGGCGGCAACGTCAGCAGTTCTGTAGATGGCGGCGCAACCTGGCAAGTCCTCCGACCGGATCGCGGTTACACGGCGACACTGGATGATTCCAACCCGCTAGCCGGCCAGCCAGCTTTTGCAGGCTACAGTTACGGCTGGCGACGGGCGATCTTCAGGCTCCCCAATACGCTCCCTGGTGCTAAGCTGCGATTACGCCTGACTGCCGGTACTGGTCCGGGCAATATGCAGACCTCCGCGCACGACTACGCGGGCTGGGTCATTGGCAGTATATCCATAATGAGGGATAGAGGTTTTGATAATTCGCATCCTTGGCTGGGCGACTCGCCTGCGCCGCATATCACTGTTCCGGTTGGCGATGCACCCGTGCTCAATGTCATTGCTATGGACCATGTAGGAATCGAAGCTGTCATGGCGGATTGTATCTTTAAGCGGTTCGGTGCTGGTGAGCAACGTGGCATGCAGCGGTTGGCAATGGATCCAGCCGACATCACCAGATTTACGGGGACAATCACATTTCCGGGGACATTAGCACCGCCTGAGGAATTCATTGCGGGGGATCGTGTGCGGTGCTGGCTGTTCGCCCGGGACTTTGGGGGAAATACGGTGTCGTTCCACGAAACAGGTGATCCGCCTTTCGTGTTGGAAGCAGATGTGTCTGGTGGCGTCATTGCGTCATCGATGGAAGCGACCACCACGGGGCTGTGGGCTGCTGACGGGAATGGCGGCTATGCTGCGACCAACAGCAGCAACGATTTGGTATCAAGCGTCGTGCTGGTTCCAGTGGAGCTGCCTTCTAACGCCGATGACATAACATTCCGCCTGAATCATGCCATGCGTTTTGAAGACGCTCGTGGCAACGTCAAGATATCCATCGACAATGGCGCCCGCTGGGATGTGCTAGACCCTCGGGGCCGTTACGACGGCTCCTATGACTCGCCACGTGCGCACCCAATGGCTGGCGAGCAGGTTTTCGCCTTGGCCAGAGATGAGACTACGCTGTTTGACCTGACGCAGTATGCGGGGAGACTTGTCTGGCTACGGATTGATCTGGGCACGGACGGCGCGTTCGGTACTGATGAGTCGTGGTTGGTGCGCCCAGTGGTCATCGTGGGCCAAACCACTGCAGAGGCTTGGGCCACCGACCCACAGCTGGAGCTGTTCAGCAACTATCCCGAGCCGTTTTCTGGGCGCACAACGTTCAGCTATTCGCTTCCGTGGGCCATGCCAGTCGTGCTGGAACTGTACAATGTGCTTGGGCAGCGTGTATGGGTGTTGACTGATCAAAACCAAGAAGCTGGCACGCACGTGGTACACATGGAGCTCCCTGATCTTGCAGCCGGGCTGTATTTCCTGCGCATGCGGGTGAGGGACACCGTGGGGGACACCGTATTGTCTGAACCCATGGTCATTGCTCGGTAGGTCTTGCCACGCTTGGACAGGACAGCTTCCGGTGCCACCGCGTGAATGGGCCGGGCTGCCAGCATATGGTTCAGGCCTTGCGTGTGTCCTGTACCCGGAGTTGTGCACCATACCCTGGCAAACGCACGGCACATGGCGGAGCTGTAACTCTGCCTGAAGTATTCATACCAAGACTTGCACGACTATTGACCATCGCGGTAGGGACCCCGGTTGCC
>JAAXGT010000059.1 GCA_012271205.1 Rhodothermales bacterium | reverse complement strand
GACCACGATATGCAAATTCCGGCATCGCTTGCAGAAGCATAACCTTACGCAGCGGCTGTTTGCGCTCAGCACAGCGCATCTGAGTCGGGAGGGACTGATCTTCAGGAAGGGTTCCATCGTGGATGCCACCATTATCCATGCGCCTTCTTCCACCAAGAACAAGGAGCGGAAGCGGTATCCTGAGATGACTTCAACAAGGGCAACACGTGGCATTTTGGCATGAAAGCGCACGTGGGTACGGACACACAGGGGTATGTGCATTCTGTGGAGGTCACCACGGCCGCCACTCATGATTCAACCATGATGGAGGCCTGTCTCCAAGTCAAGTCCCAATTGTGCTGTAAATTGGGGCCTGACTGATCGTGCTGGGTATCCAGGCTTCTGACCCTTAGCAATACGCCAGCAGCATACCACAAGAGGGTGGAGCTGCTCAGCTGGCGCGCGCTACTTGACGAGCATCATCTGATGCGCCTGAATCAGCCTGTCCCGCGATTCCATGCGATAGAAGTAGGTGCCGCTAGCCTGCCCGTTGGCGTTCCAATTCAACGTATACGTGCCAGCAGCAAACACCTGATCCGCGAGCACATCTACCCTCCGGCCTAGCGCATCAAAGACGCTTATACGGATCGGAGCCTCCTCGGGAACAGAGAAGCTGATCGTCGTTGACGAATTGAAAGGGTTCGGATAGTTCTGTGCCAAGCTGAAGACATCCGGGAGATCCGCGGAATCATCCGTTATCGACACCCTGATTTCGCTTACAGGCACCGTCCATACGCCCCGGCCATGCGTGGCTAGGACGACCTCATCGTCCCGGAGCTTCATTTGCCAAATGGATACGGCTGGCAACCCGTTGTCAGCATAGCTCCACGTTGCGCCGTAGGTACGAGACTCAAAAAGCCCTATATCTGTGCCTACCCAGATAATATTCGGCGCATGGGGTATCACCAGAAGATCATACGTGCCTACGTCTGGAAAACCGTTCGCGCTTTGGCCACTAGAGCCGGCAAAGCCGGAAAGATCGGTCCACGTGTCGCCATAGTCCTTGGTTTCCAAGACCTTGGGCCGACTGAACTGCGAAAACATCGCATACGCCGTCCCCGCTTCTGTGGGATGGGTCGCAAGCCCCGAGATTCGACTCCCTGGTCGCGGGTTCATCGTCGCGGGCACGGCCGTCGGGCTGAACGATACACCACTGTTCTTGGAAACATGCAGCCTGCGGAAATCCTGTAGCCCGTGCCCTGCCCATACTACCGTCGTATCCGCAAGAGATACCCGCACCTTGCCGGAAGGTGAGGGGGCCCAGAACAAGGTGATCGGTGTCAAAGACCAACTTTCCGCAAAATCTGTGGAACACCATACGCCAGATACACCAACGGTATATACTTTATCCGGCGCCTTGTCAGAGCTGGCGAGCGTAGTGATAAACTGCCCACTGCCTCGACCGACGTCGCCCGGCTCAGCAACTTGCCAACTGGTACCGCCATCAGTAGACCGCCGTATGCGGTTGAATTGAATGGTTGCTAAAAGCTTCTGGTCATCCGTGGCATGCCAGATCGCATCGAAGCCGTCTCCTTTCAACGATTGTATCCACTCGCGGTCCTTGTCGGGGTCAGGATGCGATCTCCACGTGCCATTATCCTGGGCACCCGCTATATATTGGCTGACCCCAGGCTTCTTGGCCACGCCGTAAAACTGGGCGGTGTTATAGCCGGAAGACGGCCGATCTAGCTCTGCAAAAGCATGGCCACTGTTCTGGGAATAAGCTACTCCGCCGTCATTCGCATTAACAATCCAGAACTCACCGGTACTCTCGTCAACAGGGATAGGGATAATATTGTGATGATCCACGTGCACCCCGCGGGAAGAGTCAATCTTCATGTCAATGGTTCGATGTATGACGCTTCCCGAGCGGAATAGGATGCTGAGCGTAGCCGCTGGGACGTTTGTCGGATCCCAAGTCGCTCCGTCAGCCAGTATGGGCAGTATCATGTAGAGCCGCCCGTTTACGTGGCCGCCATCCTGTGCAAGGTCGGGATGCGGTGCATTGGGGTCGTACGTGTACTTGTGAAAGTGGGTGACTTCCCGGCTCTGGGTGTCTCGCGGCCCATTGAAGTTCGCATGTATCAAGTCCCACACACCATTGTCCGCCTGGTCCCTGAAAGATATCATGAGCTGCCGGTTACTGTCGACATCCCACACCTGGAATGGCACATCCACATAGCCACCCCAATTAAAATCCGCGTCGGCTACATGCTCACCTCCATTGTGATCGGAACCGGAATCTTCCGGTACCCAGTAACGGTGAGCCTTCTGGGATCCCTGCCCAAACCGGATCTCAATCGTTCCATAATCACTCGATGATACGTCCCCTCCCTTGTCGCCAAAGTAGCGGAGGTTATCAAAGTGTGTTGCACCCACAAAGTCGTGAAGGTTAAGCCATGACCGACTATTGTCCAGATCAAAACGCACAGGGCCTGACAAGTCAAGCACCTCGTCTCCAAGAACCGTGCGCCACAGCCGGATGCCGCCTACGAATACAATGTCCGGGTCAAAGGGGTGTATCGCCAGCGTGTTGTCGAACCAACCTTGGCCACCCATCCAGTTGAAATTCGTCGAATCAATGGTCGGCCACCAAGAGATGCCCCCATCGGTACTCCGGTAGAGCTGCGAGCCCCCCTCGGCGTCTACCGCAGCATATGCAATGTGAGGGTATGACGGAGAATAAGTGAGCTCTATGCGCTTCGGTGCGTGTAACCAGTGAGTATAGGCCCGGATCCAAGTGTTGCCGGCATCCGATGAATACAGTATCCCATCGCTGGCCCCATAGCCCAATCCACTTGCTATTTGTACATCAAAGTTGCCTGGTTGGGCGCGTAGATCCTGAATGCGCACCGGATTAGAGTTTATCGTCCCGGAGTACGCCGTGGTCCAAGAAGCACCGCCGTCACTCGTTCGGTAGATGCCCGTATTCGTTGCAGCCAATACCACATCAGGATTCGTGGGATCAATGGCTAACCGATTCACATAGCGAAAGGCATTGGTGGCCGTCGAGGCAAGATACATCCAGCTCTCTCCCCGATCAACAGACTTGAAAATGCCACTTCCGCCTATCGCGTCCAAGTTGAAAAAACCTTCACCGGTCCCCATATACATGATGTCGTGGTTGCTTTCGGCCATCGCCAAGGCTGAGATGGACAAGTTGGGCAAATCTTCTGACTGGTATTTCCAGAGGAGACCGCTATTGGTCGTTTTCCACAATCCGCCACCCACAGAGCCTGCCCACCAGGTCTTGAATGGGTCATCCGGGTCAACAAGCAATGCACGGGTGCGCCCGCCAACATTGCCAGGACCACGCTCTATCCAGTTAAGCTTGCTGCCCGCGGTCTTGGCTGCGGCCAGTGCTTTGTTGAGTTCCATAACACGGTAGCCCATGGGGTATTCCCAAATACCGCTTTCCGACGCTCGGATATCGTAGTGGAATTGCATGAAGAGATCCGGGTAACCCTGTGGGTTTTCCATGCGCTTCGATCTCTCTGATGGGATCGCCTGCATGCCTGAATCAATGGCCGGGCCCGGGGCACGCGGCAAGAACACAAAGGCAACCGACAAGGCTACAAGTGCGGAGAATACAACCAAGACAGGCTTACGTGCTTTCATATCGCTGTGAAGTGTGTGTTGTGAAGAGCAAAGAAAAAGGACACCTATCAGATATCATAGCATGGCAGTTCGAGCCGGGGGTGTGTACCTTAACTGAACACGTATTCAAGCAGACTGACTGTCATGCAACCTGCTTTTTCGCCGTTCTGGTACTTCGCTGGCCTCGGTGCGCACCGTGACACGATTGTGGTCTGTGTGTGCGGCCAAGGGCAGCGTCGTATCGTGTTACACCAGGCGCTGCGGCCGGAGGCCGT
>JAAXGT010000113.1 GCA_012271205.1 Rhodothermales bacterium | reverse complement strand
ACCGCACGTACGGTTTGATGAGCGGCGGGAGGAAACGCACCCATGGGAGCCGGACTGAGGCCCACCGCGAAAGCGGTGGATAAGCCACCGGACCCTACAGGCGGCGCGCCTCCCGCCGACTCTACTAATTCCGGTTCCCGAACCGGTATCCGGCAGTTTCGTTGACCGAAGTTTGATTGTGGCAGCCTGTGGGTATGATGCGATTTAAGGAAGTCCAGCGCCGGGATACTGCAAGCGTTGAGGCCGATGTACGCACGTGGTGGGAATCTGCGCGCATCTTCGAGAAGAGCGTCGAACTGCGTCGTGATGGACCCGCGTATACGTTCTACGAAGGGCCTCCCACGGCCAACGGTCGCCCCGGTATTCACCATGTGATGGCCCGTACCATCAAGGACGTGTTCTGCCGTTACCACACGATGAAAGGGTACCGCGTCGAGCGGAAGGGGGGCTGGGACACCCACGGTCTCCCCGTCGAAATCGAAGTCGAAAAGGCACTGGGTCTGGACGGGCGCGAAGATGTCATCAAGTATGGTATCGAACGGTTTAATGCGGAATGCCGCCGAAGTGTGCTGGTCTACAAGGAAGAATGGGACGATCTGACACGCCGCATGGGCTACTGGTTGGACCTCGAACAACCCTACATTACGTTCGAAACACCTTACATCGAAAGCGAATGGTGGCTGCTCAAGCAAATTTTCGACAAAGGGCTGCTTTACCGCGGCCACAAAATCCAGTGGTATAGTCCTGGTTCCGGCACGGTCCTCAGTTCCCATGAGGTTAGCTTGGGCTACAAGGAAGTGCAGGACCCGAGTGTCACTGTGCGTTTCCAGTCAAGAGCTGAACCGAATACGTTTTTCTTGGCTTGGACGACCACGCCGTGGACGCTTTTCTCCAATGCGGCACTGGCTGTCGGTCCTGACATCGAATACGCCAAGGTCCGCTGCACGTCAACTTCAGAGCATCAATACATTCTGGCGCGTGCATGTCTGGATACGTTGAAGGAGGATTTTGAGATATGCGCCAATTTGACCGGTCGCGACCTCGTGGCGCAGTCGTATGTGCCGTTATTTGACTGGTTTGAAAAGCAGGGGCACGCTGCATGGCGGGTTGTGGCGGCTGATTTTGTGTCTACCGATAACGGTACCGGCATCGTACACATTGCGCCAGCCTTTGGCGCAGACGACTATGCAACAGGCCAGCGCGAAAGCTTGCCCGTCTTTAATCCCATTGATGAGCGCGGGCATTTTCAGGAGGGAGTTCCGATCGTGGGCGGCTTGTGGTTCAAGCAAGCTGATCCGGTCATCATCCGCAATCTGCACAAGCGCGGTTTGCTGCACCGTCATGATTCGCATGTGCACAACTATCCGCATGACTGGCGCAAGGGTACGCCGCTTATGAGCTATCCCGTCGAGAGCTGGTTTATTCGAACGACTGCGATCCGTGACCGGTTGGTTGAGCTCAATAATGCCATACGCTGGCAGCCTGAAGCCATAGGGCGGGGCCGGTTCGGGTTGTGGCTTGAGAACAATGTGGACTGGGCCTTGAGCCGTCGGCGATTTTGGGGTACACCCCTACCCATATGGGTGTCGGATCGAGATCCCGACTATATAGAGGTCATTGGCTCCGTTGCGGAATTGCGTGCCAAGTGTGGCGATCAATTGCCGCCACGCTACGAAGACATTGATTTACATCGTCCGTTTGTGGATGGGCTCACCTGGGCTGCGCCAGACGGGGCTACCATGCGTCGCGTTCCGGAGACGATTGACGTCTGGTTTGACTCCGGCGCGATGCCGTTCGCGCAATGGCATTATCCGTTTGAGAACGAGGACGCATTTGAGCGCAGTTTTCCCGCTGACTTCATAGCGGAAGGCGTGGACCAGACGCGCGGCTGGTTCTACACGTTGCATGCCATTGCGGCGCTGGTGATGGATCAGCAGGCCTTCAAAGCTTGTGTGGTAGGTGGTTTGGTGCTCGACGCGAATGGCGAGAAGATGTCAAAGACCAGAGGTAATGCAGTCGATCCGTTTGCAATGATCGACAGGCATGGAGCGGATCGCGTTCGCTGGTATCTGATTAGTAACTCGCCGCCTTGGGAGGATCTCAGATTCTCTGAGCAAGGGATCCGGGAAGTCGATCGAAAGCTCTTCAGCACACTCACCAACGTCTACAGCTTTTTTGCGACGTATGCTAACATTGACGGGTTTACCGGACACCAAGAAGCTCCACCGGTACCAGAGCGGCCTGAACTGGACCGCTGGATTCTTAGTCGGCTCCAGACTACGGCAAATGAAGTGGATGCGGCCTATGCCGATTATTATCCCACGAGAGCTGCTCGCGCACTGGAACAGTTCACCAATGAGCTCTCCAACTGGTATGTTCGCCGGTCGCGTCGCCGGTTTTGGTCGTCCAAAGGCACTGGCGAGGCCGCCTTTGACCACGACAAGTGGGCGGCGTATCATACTATCTTGGCATGCCTGGAATCCATAGTGCGCCTGATAGCGCCGCTGGCACCGTTTTACAGTGAGTGGTTGTACCAGCGCCTGACAAAGGCCGGCTCTGACAGACTTTTGCCCGAATCCGTGCACTTGGCGGAGTTCTCGTGTGGCGATGCGAGCATTATCGATAGAGAGCTGGAGACGCGCATGCGACTGGCACAAAGTATTGCGTCTTGTGTGCTCGGCCTGCGCAACCAGACTGGACTGAATATCAGGCAGCCGGTGGCCCGCATTCTGATTGTTACGGGGGCTGGGTGTGAGCAGGCTCAGGTGGAGGCGGTCGCCCCGATTATTTTGGATGAAGTCAACGCGAAGGCGCTGGACTATGTGGACAGGTCCAGTGAGCTGGTGCAAAGGTCAGCCCGGCCGAATTTCAGGACGCTGGGGCGCCGTGCAGGTAAGCGCATGCCGGAACTCAAGCAGGCCATTCTGAACCTGCCCTCCGGATTACTTGCACAGTATGGAGATACCGGCCGCCTGACACTCGAGTTGGACGGCGGCTTTGCATTTGAGCTCGGGCCGGGTGATTTGGAGGTAGTCACCGAGGACGTTGAAGGCTGGCTGGTGGGTGAAGAGGGGGGTGTAACTGTGGCCTTGGATACCGTTATTTCAGAGGCGCTCTTGGAGGAAGGACTGACACGCGAAAGCATTAACCGGCTGCAAAACCTGCGCAAGAAGGCTAACTTTGCTGTGACCGATCGCATTTGTGTATACTGGTCTGCATCGGGCACGCTTGAGCGCGCGTTGCAGCGTCATGAGGCACGGATTCGGAACGAGACGTTGGCGGTTGTGTTTAAGCGCGTTGCCGATCCCACTGGAGAGATTGTGGAGTCATATTTGATCGGTGGAGAGTCCCTGATACTCGCTGCAAGTCGGCGTTCATGACTCAGGAAGTGTTTCCCGGTAGTGCAAGGCTAAAGCTGGGTTTTGCAATGACAGTGAACAAACAGATGCAAGTAGATGCAAGCAAGTCCGGAAAACCGGTGACGCCGTTCACCGACGAGGAACTCGCGCACTTTCGTGCACTAATTATGGCCAAGCGCGCACATGCGATAGAGGACATCAATAGTATGCACCTTCAGATCGAGGACTCGCGTGAGCAGGCAGAAAATGATTCGGCCTACAGTTTTCATATGGCGGATGCCGGAACGGACGCCATGGAGCGTGAGAAGCTGTATCTGATGATGGCGCGACAGCAAAAGTATGTCGGCTATCTGGACCGCGCGCTTGGGCGGATTGCCAACAAATCGTACGGTATTTGCAAGGTGACCGGCAACCCCATCTCAAAAGAACGCCTCGAAGCTGTGCCTCATACTGAGATTTCCATTGAGGCCAAGCTCAAGCAGAGGAAATAAAATCCGCTTGACTTAACTGTCCCTCCTGTATGCGGTTACTGTGGACCGTTGCCACCGTGCTGGTACTTGATCAGGCAACGAAGATCATTGTACGGCTGAACCTGGCTATGGCACCACGCCGTTCGATCGACCTGATTGGCGACTGGTTGCGCTTCACATACACGGAGAATCCCGGTATGGCTTTTGGGATCATGTTCGGCCCCACGGGTCTCATCACTGCATTTTCGATCATTGCCACTGTGCTCATCGTGTTCTATTTGCTCAAAGTCCGGGATGGTTATGTGCCATATTGTATGAGTCTGGCTGCAATTTTAGGCGGGGCAGTCGGAAACATCATTGACCGCCTGTTCTACGGAATGATCTTTGGCTACGCGAGTTTTTTCGAAGGTCGGGTGGTGGACTTCATTCACTTCAACATCTGGAATGGCATTGTGCCCGACGCTGTGCCTTTTATTGGAGGCACGTACTTGGCCCTGTTTCCAATTTTTAACGTGGCAGACATCGCCATTGTAGGTGGCGTTATCGGTATTCTGGTATTCCAGAAGCAGTTTCACATGAAGCAACTTGAATTCGCCACTGCGCGCAGTCACGCCTCTTCTGCGACCCAAATGACTTCTGACGGCGAATCCTGACTACCAGGAGACACGCAAGGCCACCAGCGGTGTGAATGGCATAAGTCGCCGTTTGGCCGGCTCCCATATAAGGGGGTCTGCCGCATCTTGGTTTTGCACCAGATACCAGTCTGCGACGTTGGTGTTTAATGCCGAGAGCACATTGATCAGGTCAACGCGCGCCTGGACTACGGACACCCTCACAGACTGCGTAAAGGCGGCGCTGAAATCGAGCTGCATAAGCGGGCTCAGTGTGTAGTAATCCGGATTCTGGAGTTGGTGATAGAGCATATTCTGCACGACCGTTTTCCGGTCGAGTAAATCATACTCCACATCTGCCGTATTGCCTAGCTCGGATAAGTCGCCAATCAGGCGCTTGCCGTACGCCCCGAAGAAATCATAGTAAGATTGCTGGAAGGCCCAAGTACGTCCCCAGATGCCGTACATACGCGTCCGCAGCGTCAGCTGCGACGTCAGGCTGTAGTCTGCCATGAATTCGACGCGGTGCGGCTCCAGCCAGGGGGCATTCAACCTGTCGCCGTTAAACATGGGGCCGAAGCTGCGTTGACTGACGCTGTATTCATAACTGGTGCTCACCCGTCCCCGGATCAGCTTCTTCTCGGCGACAAGGGCCAGACCATGGGCAAATCCGCGTCCCGATGCCAGAAAATGTTGTTGTTGCACGCTTGGGAAACTCCCTTTAGCTGACAGAAATTGTTCCGATGTAGTGGCAGCAGCTTCCGAATGATAGGTTTGGGCCGAATAGTCGACGGAAAGCAGGTGCCGGAGCTGTTTGTAGTAGGTCTCAACACGCACTGTCCAAGAGGTACGCGGAGAAATGAGAATCTCGGCACTCCAGTGCACAGCTTGCGGCGGGCGCACGCTTGCATCGTGGCCCAGCCACATTCGTGTCCTGGAAGTGAGTGCACGGGCACTGCGGCTTGAGACATCAAACTGGTTAACAAACTGACGGTAAATTCCGGAGGACAGGCGTGCGGACCATGGAATGCGTCCGGATGCATCATAGCGCAAAGCCAGACGCGGCTCCAAGTACGTGGTGCCATCTTTCAGAATCGTTGTTGCGCGCAGCCCGCCATCCACATTGAGCTTGCCGGCAAACGACAGGTGGCTCGAAAGGAATCCGGTTATCCGATTTCCTGCATGTACATGGGCAATGGGGGCCTCACGAATACCGTGAACCAGGAACCGACTGCGGGTATGCACTGGTTCCAAACCGGCTTCGATTCGCCAGCTGCGCAGGGGCAAATATGTGCTCCGTGCCTCCAGACCTACTTCCTGCACTTTGTTTCCTGAATCGTCGCGAAGATCTATCTGTGTGCTCAGGGAGGTTTTGTTGGCCACCGTGTTTTGCACCGGTTCTGTTACCGAAATATCGTGGCGCATGGCGTAGTGACTTATACGGCCACGCAGGGAGGCCATCAACCGTCCGCTCACAACCGCCTCGTATTTTACCTGAGTGGTCAGGTTGGTCCAGATATGGTTGTCGACGGTTTGCAGACCGGAGGTGGCAAACAGCAAGTCCGAACCTGCCGCGCTCTCACTGGGACTTTGTCCCGTGCCGCCTGGGCTGTCCAGCTGTCTGCGCCCCCAGTATGCAGATGCGTGAATACTGCGCAGTGCGCCAAAGCGGTGACGAAATGCCAAATGCACGTCACCGAACCTCACACCAGGACGTACCGAAAACTCAGTATTCCGAAAGTAGTGTCCCTCCGAATCTGCAGAATACGGCACAGCACGAAACGCCGAAAACATAAAGTGATCTATTGTATTCCAGTGCGTGAGCATGCTGCGTACTGATCCTGGCGTAAGCTTTTCCCAAAGACCGGTACGGGTTGCCACCATAAGCGATGTGCTTCGGCGGATGCCAAACCCAAGCCGCGCATTCAGACTGATTGGGTCGAGTTGCACGTCCAGCTTGTGTGCGGGTTGCCGGAACAAGGCATGGGTAGCGTCTATCACACCGGAGAGCTGGCTCCCGAGATCCGCACCAAATCCCGTCTTGTGGACAGTGATGCGACCGAGGCCGTATGGACTGAACGGACCGATGAGCCCGGCGATTGCAGCGGGCACATAGACCGGAGCTCCGTCCAACCGGTACAGATGTTCTCCACTGCCGCTGCTTTGTATATGGAGGTCCGCCGTAGCATCGTTCAGGCGAATTCCTACCATGGAGCCGAGCACACGGTTGACATTCGGGATGCTTCCTCCGCCCTGCAAAGTAGTCGCTGTCACCTCGTCGCTGCCCGGTGTTCCCGAAGGCGGGTGCCACTGGAGACCGTCCACGACAATGGGCACCGCTGAGATACCATCCGGCTGCAGTTCCAGATTGGCATGCGCTACGGAATCAGGGGGCACCCGTATTACATCCACACGGTGTCTATAGCCCACATATGATGATGTTACCGCATAATAGCCGGGCTCGAGGTTGGGGAATAGGAATCGTCCCTCGTCACTAGCTACGGTGCCATGGTCTTCGCTCAGAAAAATATGTGCCTGGCTAAGTGGCTCGCCGGTTTCCGCGTCTACGATAGTGCCTTGCAGCGCACCGTAGCGCGGCGTGGTGGCAGCCCGTTCTACGAGAACATAGAGGCCGCTGGAAAGTCGAAAAAAGTCGAGTCCCGTATCCTCCAAGACACAGCGCAAAACGTCTTCCGCCAGCGCATTCTGTATCGCGCAATACGTGTAGCGACCCGTGACCAAGCGCTGCTCATAGGCCAATTCGAGCTCCGTGCGAATGAGCAACTCATGCAAGGCGTCTTCCAGCGACACGCCTTGCAGGGCCACCTCATAGCGTTTGACTTCCTGAGCCACTGTCGGGCGCACGGCATTTAGCAGGAGCGCCAATGCCAAGATCCACGGCTGTCCCGCAGCCTTGCAAATACTAATTGCGGAAGACTTCATAGCCACCTGCCACGGGCCGGTAGCGGAGGGTCATTGAGGTTACACTTTGACACAGGTCACTTAGAATCTGTTCGGCTGAGCGTGCGTCTTGCTTGAAGTTATGCACATGACTGCGCACATCCTCGCGTGCAATGATGGTTACGCCAAAATGCATTTCAATAGCATCAAATATTTCACCCAACGGCGTCTTTACGAACAGGAAGGGTGTTGCGATCCGCGCCGTAATATCCAACATGGTCGGCTCTGAGCCGTTAATGCGCACTGCTTGACCGGCGATCAGCCGACGGTGTTTATCAGGGCTGCTTCTCGGGGCAACCTCAACGACTCCGGCGGTGACGCGAACGGTAGTGGAGGGCGCTGGCGCTTGTGGCCAGGCCGACACCAGAAATGACGTACCCGGCACAGAAACGTTCGTGTTGAACGTTTCAACCAGAAACGAGCGGGCGCTTGGTGTGACCTCAAAGAAAGCCTCTCCCTCCAGGGAGACGCCACGCCGTGTGCCGCGAAAATTGCGGGCATAACTGAGTCTGGATCCCGCAGACAGGATTATTTCCGAACCATCAGGCAGCACAAGCTCTCGTGCGACTGGAGCTGTGACTGTAACCGGGCGCTGCCACAGATACACGCCGGCCAACAGCAGCACTGCAACAGCGGCGGCAATGGCAGGAGAAAGACGAATGATACGTGCGGGCGCCTGCCGCTTGGCGGGCACATTGCGTAGCTGTGCAAGGATAGCTTGAATGCGAGCTGGCCCCGGCGCAGGGATCTGCGCGAATGGATCGGCTATCCCGACAGCATCCCAGACCTGTTCCAGATCCTCGGGCCGCTCATAACCGATCCCGAGATTGATTACGTCAAGTGGCAGGCGGTACGTCATGTGAGTTCAGGCTCTAGCGTATCAATCCTGTCACGCAAGTAAGTGAGCGCGAGCACGATATGATTATTGACTGTCTTGGGTGTCAGGTTCATCACTTGGGCAATTTCGGCGTGCGAGAGGCCCTGGAATCGGCTTAGTACGAAGGCTTCGCGCCGTCGTGGGGGCATGTTGTCGATCCATACCTGAAGTCGGCGCCTGAGCACCTGTACATCGTATGCATCGTCGGCCGCAACCTCTTTTGAAGGCAAATCTGCCGTATTCGCCACGGTCACAACCGGATTGCGCTGCATGCGGCGCAAATGGTTAAGGGAGGTATTTCGGACCATCTGATACAGCAGTGCCTTCAGTGAACGCTCCGGATCTACGTGAGCCCGGATCTGCCAAAGCCGCAGGAATACATCCTGCAAAACATCACACGCGCGCTCTTCATCCTTTGTAAATGACCAGGCATAGCGATAGAGCGCATCATACGTGCCTTCAAAAAGCTGTGTGAATGCACTACGATCACCCTGCCGAAGCCTGCGACCGCAGTGTACAAACGCTTCAGCTGCCAGCATGGAGGTTTATCATGACACAATGACTGTAGTACACGTCTGGGCCTCAGAATGCCCAATTACGCGCTTTCCAGCTGCGGCGCCGGAGCACTTTAAGCAGGGCGCTCAACAATGCCAGCATAAGGAGCAGAGTTACAGGGTGCTCAAGTAAGGCAAGTAGATTCCAGTTCGATTTTATCACACTCACCATAAGATGCTGCTCCAGTTGAGAGCCGGGTATGACCTGTGTGACGGCGCAAGATTCATACCAGTCGTGTGTATGCCAATCAGAAGACCGCTGCAGAACCGGCTATAGCTGCGACCCGGAACATCAGGCAAAGATCGGTCCAGAACGCTTGATTTATCCTTCCGTGCGCCCGGCTAACTGGTGCAGGATGTCGGGTGAAAGTCCCGTCAGGAGAGGGGTTAGCTCCCCCTCCAGCCGCGCGCCGGAGCGGGGAAGGGTGTTCCCGGCGGTCAAGCGGATACGGCCGGCGGCGAAGAGGAATCCAAAACAGAAGCTGGTTTCCCTGTTGCATCCTATCACGGTGGACGCGCTGCATGCGGCCTATCTCAATCTGAAGAGGAAGGCGGCCTCAGGCGTGGACGGCGGGCTGTACGCAGACGGGCTGAAGGATCGGTTAGCCGATCTGCACGACCGTGTACACTCCGGGGCCTACCGGGCGCTTCCGAGCCGACGGGTGTATATCCCGAAGGCGGAGGGGGCAAACGATCGCTCGGTATCGCGGCCCTGGAGGACCGGATGGTCCAGCAGGCGCGGACGGACGTGATTTTGGTACCGATTTGCGAATCAGAGTTTCTCGGGTTCAGCTACGGGTTTCGACCGCCGCGTTCGGCGCACAACGCGTGGGATGCGGGGGCGGTCGGCCTCACGCGGCGGCGGATCAATGGGATATGGGACGCCGATATCCGGGGATTCTTTGATGAAGTGCACCGGGACGGGTTAATCCGGTTTCTGGAGCACCGCATTGGAGATAAGCGGGTGATTCGTCTGATCATCAAATGGCTCCACGCGGGCGTGATGGAGGCGGGGCAATGGTCGGATGCGGGGAAGGGTACGCCACTGGGGGCGATCCTGTCACCGGTGCAGGCGAATATCTATCTCCACTACGTGTTCGACCGGTGGACGAAGGTGTGGCGGAGGAGACAGGCCGGTGCAGAGGTGATAGTGGTCCGTTAGGCGGATGACTTGGGTGCGCCGTGGAA
>JAAXGT010000174.1 GCA_012271205.1 Rhodothermales bacterium | reverse complement strand
GCTGCTTGAGCTGCCCCAGCAGCTGCTGGGGCACAGCCAAGGCGGCCGCTGTGACTATGATCCCGTCAAAAGGTGCACATGCAGTCCAGCCCAACGTCCCGTCTCCCAGCCGAAGCAGGACACGATAGCCAAGTGCTCCGAGCGTATCGCGGGCACGCTGATGCAAGACCACATGCCGTTCAATGGAATAAACACGAACGCCCATTTCACACAAAGTGGCCGCCTGATATCCACTGCCGGTTCCCACCTCCAAAATGGATTCTCCCGGACGCGGATCCAGTAGCATGGTTTGGTACGCTACTGTGTACGGCTGAGAAATCGTCTGATTGAGCCCGATGGGCAGTGCCTCGTCCTCGTATGCGCGGTTGCGGAGGGCGGGTTCAACAAACTGCTCGCGTGCCACGCGGCCTATGGCTGCCAGTATCCTTTCGCATGAAATGCCCTTCTCACGCAACTCCCGGACAAGCCGACTGCGGCGCCGCATAAACACACGATGCCCACTGCTCATCCGTCAACGGAGGCGAGCGCCGCCTTTGTAGCGTGGACCAGATTTAGCGCCTCCGACAGGTGACTGCGCAATTCCTCGATGGTAAGATTTGAAATTATAACTCCTTTTTCGGCTACGGAAATCCGGCCCGTCTCCTCGGAAACCACCACAACAAAGGCATCCGTTTCCTCCGTCAGCCCTACGGCTGCGCGGTGCCGGAGACCCCGCACAGAACTGAGGCGCTGGCTCCTTGACACCGGCAAAATACACCGGGCCGCCTCAATACGCCCCCCCTGCACGATGACTGCCCCGTCGTGAAGGGGATTTCGTGCATAAAAAATGGACAGCAACAGGTCTCGGCTGATATTGGCCTGCAACAACTCGCCCGTTTCAATATAAGTTCGCAGTCCCGCAAAACGCTTGAACGCAATTAGCGCACCGGTGCGGTGCTGACTCATCATGCCCACTGCCGCGACCGCCTCCACGACCGTTTTCTGGCTGGTGCTCGAGCTGAGAAGCCGCCGCAACAGCGGGTTTTGTCCGATCAGATACAAAACACGGCGGATCTCGGGCTGGAAGATGATGATGGCCGCCAGCACGTAGATGTCGCTCAAGGCGCCGAACATGGCCTGGAGGATCTTCATTCCGGTGGCATTGACCATGAACTGAACCAAATACAGCCCCATGAGGCCCACAAAGATCGACACGGCCAGTGTGCCCCGAATCATCATGTACAACCGGTACAAGACAAGGGCCACAAGCGCGATCTCGAAGAGATCGATCAGGCGTACAGGTATGATGCCAAACAGTGTCACGCCACAACCTCCGGCTCAGTCTTTAAGTACTGCCTCCAGCGCGCACAGCATTTCCACCGTAGGTCGTACATCATGCGTCCGGACAATATGTGCCCCTCGCACAACGGCGGCCGCCACCGCGCCGAGACTGCCATAAAGACGCTCCTGAACCGGTACAGGTTCATTTTCGTGAGAGAGTACGTACCCGATCGTACTCTTTCGCGAGAGCCCCACCAAAATCGGACAGTGCAATGATCGAAGCCTGGACAATTCATCAATCAGACGAAGATTGTCCTGCGGCGATTTGCCAAAGCCGAATCCGGGATCGACAATCACGTCCGCTACACCCGTGTTCCTGGCCTTTTCTACAGCCTCCCCCAAAAAAGTGCACACCTCAGCGACTACATCACCATATATCATTTCATGCGGCATAGCCCCTGGCAAACCGGGCGCGTGCATAACAACAAGGGCAGCTCCTGCCGCAGCTGCCTGGATGGCCAGCTCCGGACCGGACTGCAGACCTGTAATATCGTTGATCATATGAGCCCCGGCATTCAGGACGGCCTCTGCAACTCGGGGCGAATAGGTATCCACGGATATTATGGCTTCGGGTAAAAAGCGGCCCACCGCGCGCACGACTGGTAACACGCGGTGCAGTTCCTCCGCAGTTGACACTGGCATAGCCCCCGCTCCGTAGACACGTCCCCGGGGTCGCGAGGACGCTCCACCGATATCTATGATTTTGGCGCCTTCCGCCATCATAACCTCTGCACGGCGCAACGCCTCATCTTCATGCTGATAGCGCCCCCCATCATAGAAGGAATCGGGGGTGATGTTGAGTATGCCCATGATCACGGTGTCATCACCACACTCCAGCGTGCGTCCACGACAGGAAAGCATCCACGCATCCGGTGGGGCGTCCGCCCCTTGCGCTGGACTCTCATCGGTATCGGGTTTGAATCGCCGCTCCTTTGGATCCTGCATGCACTGGTTAGGTTTTTGCGTAAATTACGCCCACATTGCTAGAGTGGAGTGACACGTTTTTGGGAAACCGCATGCTTTCGGTAATTCTGCGCAGGGCAACACAGAAGTATACGCGGGCGCCGGCAAAGACCCAGGCCAACCTGTTGCGAAATCTTCTTCGCCGAGCCTCCGACACCGAATGGGGGCGTCGGTTTGGCTTTGCCGAAATTGCCCAGCAGACCGATCCAGTCGCCGCCTACCAAGCCCGACTGCCCCTTCACACGTACCCGGATCTGCAAGAGGACATCGACCGCGTGCGGGCGGGCGCGACCAATGTATTGTGGCCTGGACCAATACACCACTTTGCAGTCTCCAGCGGCACTACCGCCGCCGGCAAGATTATTCCGGTCAGCGGGGACATGCTGCGCCTCAACCGACGGTTCAGCGTCGGCATCACGCTGGACTATTTGCTCAGTACCGGCAATGCCCGCCTGTTCATGGGCAAACATCTGGCCTTGCCCGGACGCATTGACAACGATGCAACTTTCCCAGGCACCAAGATTGGCGAAATCAGTGGATTGCAGGCCCTCTATGCTCCCAATTTCTACCGGCTTTTGCTCCAGGCCCTGCCGAATGAAATTGCTTTTGCCCCCAACTGGGACCAGAAGCTGAGCATGATAGTCGACAAAACCATGGACATGGACATCCGGATGGTAGCCATGGCTCCAACCTGGGCGATTGTCCTTTTTCGGCTTCTCATCGAACGTCACAATAAAGTGTACAATAGCGGTATCACGACCGTCGGCGAAGTCTGGCCAAATCTGCAGTTGTACATTTCGGGTGGGGTCGCACTCAGTTCGTATAAATCCATTATCGACGAACAGATCGGACTGCCGGGGCTGCACTTTGTGGAAGCTTATGGGGCGTCCGAGGGCTTCTTTTCCTTCCAGAGCGATCTGCAGGATCCGGCAATGCTGCTGCATCTCAAAAACGGCGTTTTTTTCGAGTTTGTCCGCATGGACGAATTACACAAGGAGAATCCGACCCGCTACACCATTGATGAGATTACCTGCGGCGTGCGCTACGCGCCAATTCTGACGACCTGCAGCGGACTCTGGTCGTATGTGCTGGGCGACGTGGTGCGCTTCACCCAGACATCACCGCATAAGATTGTGGTCGCCGGTCGCACAAGTGAAATGATTGACAAGTACGGTGAGGCTGTCTTTGGTGAAGATGCCCGCCTGGCCATTGACGAGGCCTGCAACAAGACGCAGGCTCTGGTGAAGGAGTATCATGTAACCGCCTTGCCTCCGTGCGCCGATCGGATCCCGGCCCTTGAGTGGCTGCTGGAGTTTGGCCGTTTGCCAAAAGATACCCGTTCATTCCTGGACACACTCGACCAACACCTTTGTGCCATCAACCGTCACTATGAAATCCGGCGGGAAGCACGGGCGTTTGCCCCTCCGGAAATAGTCATATTGCCCAACGGCACGTTTCACAGCTGGCTCAAGTCCACGCGCAAGGATATCGGCGGTCAAACGAAGGTGCCTCGCATGAGTGAGGAGCGCACCACTGCCGAAGGCATTCTGAAACTCGCCGGTGCCGACGCACAGCGCTTCCAAATGAGCTAGCGCAGCAGGCGTTCTATCCCTTCCACCGCGTCCGGATGCCCGCATATCATGCGTGTCCGGGCGGGGCGGCCGTCCATAAGATCATGCAACAGTACGGGCCCGCCATGCACGTAGCGCAATACGCCTCCGCTTTCATTGAGTATCGCCAGTCCTGGCGCTATATCCCACACGTTCACGCGAGCCAATAGGGCCGCGTCACAGTTGCCGCCCGCCGCGTAGCACATGTGTGCGAGAGTCGAACCCAGACTGCGCACCTTACCTGGAAACGCAGGGCTCAACAGATTGGCCTGATGCAATCTGGAAAAGCTGAGCAACACGGATTCTCCGTGCAGCAACCCGGGTGCGCGTGCTTGAATGCGCTCCCCGTTCCGAAACGCTCCCCGGCCCTTCAAGGCCCAGTAACGCTCTCCGGTCACTGGTGCTGCAAAGAAGCCGGCGAGCGCCACCCCCTCTTGCACGAGCGCAAGCCCGATGCCCCAAACCGGCAGGCCACGCACAAAGCCGGCCGTACCATCAATTGGATCAATAACCCAGTACCTTGTCCCACGGGCCGGCGACTTATACAAATTTTTCTCTTCCGCAATCAGGCCATCGGCAGGAAAGGTGGCATCCAGCCACTTGACCACTTTTTCCTGTACGACATGGTCCGCTTCGGTCACGTAACTTGTGTATGCCTTCCACTCCGGTGTGACCCGCCGGAAGAATCGCAAGGCCACGGTGCAGGCTTCATCCAGCATGGAAAGCACAGGCTCTGCATCCGGCAGACTCATTTAGCGTCTCGTTTGGACTTCTTGCGCTGTGGGCTGGTGGCTTCGGGAGCAAAGTAATCCAGATGTGACTGAAGGGCGGCAATTATGGACGGGCGCCCACCCAGCATGGGCAATGGCGCCGGCTTGCCGGAAAGCAGTGCATGCATGCCGCACGGCGTCCCGTCCAAGTAGCGGAGCTCGCCGCCATTGGCCTTAAGCAGTGCTAACCCCGGCGCCAGATCCCAAATCTTGTCGTGACCGATCAGCACGACATCCGCACCGCCGGATGCCACCAGACTCAGGTGCACAGAGGCAGCCCCCAAACAGAATATGCGCCCCGGGAATGAGGCCTTAAGTTCATAATACTGGTGCGGCCGCGTATGCGAAAGCAGTATGGAATCCGTATTCAATTGCAGGTTCGGCTTCATACTTACCGCCCGCTCATTCCGAAAGACACCGCCACCGCACGTATGAAAACAGTCGCCCGTAGCCGGCATGTACACAAATCCCGCCACAGCTTCTCCATGGTCGATCAGCCCCACAGCTATACTCCAGTTGGCCATACCGGCCATGAAAGGGATCGTCCCGTCAATCGGATCCACCGTCCAGCACCGCTCTCCAGCTGCTGCAGGCCGACGCATTCCACCCTCCTCGGCTACAATACCATCGTCAGGAAAATAACGCGACAGAGCTTCGATCAAAAACGACTGGATCGATAAATCGGCTTCCGTGACCGGCGTGTGATCAGCCTTAATAGTATGTGAGGCCCGCAGATAGTAATTCAAGGCCAACTCCCCTGCCTCAGCAAGGATTGGACGCAGCAGTGTCGACATTTCATTCATGCGGCTTCAGACCAGTAAGTGGCGAGCCAATCTAAGTGATCCTGATCTCAATTCTACCCCCGGGGGTAGAATACCTGTTCATTTATTTTGCCGCGGATGCGTCACAAAGCGAGCGCATGCGCGTATTCGCCGCATTTTCCATCAGCCTGCCACTGCCGTGCTTAGACTAAACCTCTGGAGCGGACCACGCAACGTGTCAACAGCACTTATGTACGCTTTTGCACAGCGTTCGGACACGCGTGTAATCGATGAACCCCTTTATGCCCATTACCTGCATGTTACCGGCGCACAGCACCCCGGCCGTGAAGACGTGCTGGCCTCCCAAGACAACAACGGCGAACGCGTCGTGCAAAACATTCTGCTCGGTCCGTGCGATCGCCCTGTGCTGTTTGTCAAGAACATGGCCCACCACTTCATTGACCTGGCGTGGAGCTTTCTGAGCCAGATGACCACGATCATGCTGATTCGTGACCCGGAGCAGATGCTGCCGTCACTAATCAATCAGGTGCCGCACCCGCAGCTGGCTGACACTGCGTACGGTCGGCAAAAGAAAATCTTTGACCATCTGTGTGCGCGAGGGGAAACTCCATGCGTACTCGACTCTCGTGAACTCCTGCTGAACCCAAGAGGCGTGCTCTCACAATTGTGTGCGCACCTTGACCTAGACTTCGAAGATACCATGCTGCGCTGGCCAGCCGGGGCCCGCCCGGAAGAAGGGGTGTGGGCGCCCCACTGGTATCACGTTATCCACAAGACGACCGGCTTTGAGCCGTACAAGGCCAAGACCGCACCCTTTCCGGAGTTTTTGGAGCCACTGCTTAAGGAATGCTTGCCCTATTACCGCTATTTGTATCAGTTCGCCTTCCGGGCTTGAGCCAGGCTTATCTTCCCTGGACTTGCCCATTGCCCTAACACCCCCTACAGCCCCATGCATATCAGCCTGCCGGATTCCCGCAACGATTCCATTCTGGTCTATGTCAAGGATCAACTCGTATCCCGTGCAAAGGCGAAGGTCTCTGTCTTCGACAGCGTTGTACAGGGCGGTGATGCAGTCTGGGAAGGTCTTCGCATATATAACGGGCGCGTCTTTCAATTGGAAGCCCACTTGGACCGTTTAATGGACTCTGCCCGCGCCATGGGCTTTGCTGAAGTGCCCACACGTGAAAGTGTACGTGACGCGCTCTTCGCCACGCTCAAAGCCAACGGTATGCGGGATGATACACACGTACGCTTGACGCTCACGCGGGGCGAAAAAACGACCAGCGGGATGGATCCACGGCTTAACAAATTCGGCTCCACGCTCATAGTCCTGGCCGAATGGAAAAAACCCGTCTATGCCAAGAGTGGCATTCGCCTGATTACCTCTTCGGTACGTCGCAACACACCACAGTGCCTGGACTCAAAGATTCACCACAATAACCTCATCAACAACATTTTGGCCAAGATTCAGGCTAATCTCGCCGGGGTGGACGACGCCATAATGCTGGACATTCAAGGCTTTGTTTCAGAAACCAACGCAACGAACATCTTTATCGTAAAGCGCGGCGCACTGCTTACGCCCCACCCCGACAGCTGTCTGCCGGGCATTACACGGGCCAAGGTGTTGCAACTTGCGCGGGAGGCCGGATTTGAGACTATCGAACGCAACATTTCCATTACGGAAGTGCATAGCGCTGATGAAGTCTTTACCACGGGCACAATGGGTGAGCTCTCACCAGTTCTGGACGTAGACGGACGCACAATTGGAACCGGCGAACCGGGCCCCGTAACTGTACACCTGCGTGACATCTACTGGGACAAAACAAAAACAGAGGGGACGCCGCTGCCGTTTTGACATGCTTGCCCGACGTCAGTCAATCCCGAGTATCTTGTGCGTTTGCAGGCTTAGTCGCCACTGCGGTCTTTCCAGGCAATAGTTCAGCGCCGCCTGCGTATTGGCTGCGATTTCCGGACCATCCATCGGCTGCAGGAAAAAATAACTGAATTCCAAGTGTTCAAATTGCTCCGGCTCAAAACCGGGCTGGGGGAACACCAGTTTGAGTTCGTTTCCCGTTCGCAACCGTAGCGGTGCCTGGGCTTTGGGGCTCACGCAAATCCAGTCCAGCCCACGCGGCGCGGGCAGTGTTCCGTTGGTTTCCACTGCCACGCTAAAGCCCGCCTCATGCAGCGCTTCAATAAGAGGCGAATCCAGCTGCAAAAGCGGCTCGCCACCCGTCGCTACAACGAAAGGCTGAAGTCTTGGCGCTGTGCTCTTGGGCCATACCGCTTGAACCGCGTGGACCAGCGCGTTAGGCGTCTGGAAGCGGCCGCCACCCGGCCCGTCCATTCCCACAAAGTCTGTATCACAGAACTGGCAAACGGCCTCTGCACGATCCTGTTCGTGCCCGCTCCACAGATTGCAACCGGCAAATCGCAAAAAGACCGCCGGACGCCCCGTCATGGCCCCCTCCCCCTGTAACGTATAGTAAATCTCCTTTACGGCGTAGGCCATCCGGGAAGTGGTTCTGTATTCTCGACGGCAGAAATGCGATCGAGAACAGCCAGCGTAAGCCGGCTTGCCGTCACACGCCGGCCATGAGCGTCCATAATTTCGATCTGCCAGACTTGGGTCTTGTGGCCCACGTGAATGGGACACGCCGTGGCAAATACATGTCCGTCCCGTACCGGACGCAAATGGTTGGCATTTACTTCAATGCCCACACAATAATGCCGGTGAAGATCCACACAAAGGGAACCGGCCACGCTGCCCACAGATTCCGCCAGTACGACGGCGGCCCCACCGTGCAGTACCCCTTGTGGTTGCTTCGTACGGTGATCCACAGGCATGAACGCCTTCAGGTAGTCCGGGCCAATCTCCGTAAAGACAATATCCAAGTACTCAAGCATGGACCCACGGCGGCGACCATTAAGCTGCTCCACGGTGACTTCGTGATTCCAGATTCGGGACATCTTGCGTAAATTGGTTCCTTTTTATTGATTGCCCAACCCCTTCTTCGTGCGCCAGTACCTCGCCAAACCCTGCCAGCTGCCCGCGGGCTGGCCCATAATTTCGTAGGGCTGCCGGTATTCTGGCGGCAGGTTCCGGCGTGTGCGAGCCATCTCGCGAGCCTGGAAGATTCTCATGCGTTCGTCATCACTTCTCTTGTCCATTAGTGACAGGCGCACCGCATTACTCCATACATGCAGCCGGTTGCGCATCGTCGCCAAATGCAGACGTACGTCTTCCACCGGCCCAAAATGAGTCAGGAATAACCGCCGGGGCTCCCCGGCTTCAATTAGATCCAGGGAGTGCTCCCATTGCTCCAAATCAATATCCGGAGGGGGAGCGACCGGAATAACCTGATCCGCCCCTCGCACACGCATGCCGGCCGCATCGCCCACAAATAGGGTGTTCGAATTGAAATCATGATACGCAACATGGTGTGACGCATGTCCCGGCGTGTACAGGACTGTCCAGCTTTGCTGCCCGATCGCAATTTCCATGCCGTGGCTGACTTCGCATACATTGCGGACCGGCACGGGCAAAACCGGCCCCCAGAGCACGTCCATTCGATCACCGTAAAGGCGACGGACACTGCGCAACAAACGCTCCGGATTGATCATGTGGGACACCCCTGCAGTGTGCACATAAACTTTGACGTGTGGCCAGCGATGCACAATAAGGCCGCTGGCCCCTGCATGATCCAGATGAATGTGTGTTAAGAACACAGCACACACACGCTCAAAACCGCCCCAAGGTGCCAACGCCTCCTCCAAGTTGCCAAGCGTGCAGCCTGGCCCGGGATCTATGAGCACGAGCCCACGGGAGGTTTCTGTGGCGGCACAGGCAATGAGACGAGCCGTATCGCGGTACAATACGTCCGCATACCAGATTCCTGGTGTAACCTGAACAAGGCGTTCCTTGGAAGGAGTCACAGGCTCGAATTCGAAAGCAATCTAAGCGTTTGGGAGGCCACCGAAGACACAGGGGCGCTTACTCATAATCAGCACCATACGTCCAATTGATCGGTATGGCACCTTCTTGAGTTGATCTCTTCGCTGCGTACAAGCATGCACCAGGAAACGCACTGCAGGTTTTTATGCACACCTGTTCGAAGCCTACCACGTTACGTCGCGATCGGTAAGTATCGGCAAGTCCTCCTGGGCAGGTGGCATCAGCGGCCGCTGCGCCTTCCAGTCGGCGTCAACCTGCACCGATACATCATCATGATGGATCAGAACGGGCCCGTTGTAGCGTCCAGCCATCGATCCGTTCTCCAACCGCAATACGCCGCGGGGACACACCGCCGCACACATGCCGCAACCCACGCACGATGCGCGAATGATGTTTTGACCACGTTGGGCATACCACCGCACATCAATGCCCATTTCGCAGTACGTCGAGCAGTTGCCGCACGAAATGCACTGCCCGCCATTGGTCGTAATGCGAAACCGCGAAAAGTACTTTTGCAACAGACCCAGAATGGCCGCCATCGGACAGCCGAACCGGCACCACACGCGGGAGCCCATGATGGGATAAAAGCCGACACCAATCACTCCCGAGAAAATGAGCCCGATAAAAAACCCGTACGTTACCGAGAAGGTCTGCGACAGCCCTCCCAAAATGCTTCCCTCCAGTGCCGAATTCACCCACAGCAGCCCCGTAGTCACCGTCACGAATACAAGCACACCATGTACCATCCAACGCTCAATCTTCCACGCGAACAATGACTTGTCCGACAGGTGCCGGAAAGGATCACCGGCCGTTTCCGCCAAGCCACCACAACCGCACACCCACGAGCAATACCAGCGCTTGCCAAAGAAGTAGGTCAGTATTGGCGTCACAATGATGGTCATAGCCACGCCCCAGAATACCATGAAGAAGCCCAGACGCGAAGCATCCGTGAAGTTGCTCACACTGCCGGGCCACAGATAATCGTATTTGAGCGGCCAGAAGTAGCTGAAGTAGAACTCCGGCTGGTTGAACATCCGCAATAGGCCCGGCAATATGAAAGCAAAGCCCAACTGAAAGAACATAACCGAAATCGTACGCAAGACCTGGTACCGGTTATCCCGGTACTTGACCAGCATCCGCGCCCCCATGATGAGCACGGCCAGTGTGTAGAAAAACCCATACAAAAACCACTGGTCTGCCGCTTCTCCCCGCATAAGCCAGCTTAGCGGATCCGACATCCGGATGAGATGCTCCAGATATTGCGGCATCCAGTACAAAACGACATAAAACCCCGTAAACACAATGGCCAGGATCCAGCCGGCCATACCCCGGGCCGTGGCTCCGGAAAACCATATGCCATTGTTGTCCACGCCGGCCGGCTTTTGCGCCATGCGCCAGAACACCAGCGCGCTGCCAAAGGTGAGAGCCCCCACGGAAACACTGAGCGTCACTGCGGGCAGCACGCTGCCCGCCCCGAAGGCAGTCACAAGAAACCCCAGAAGGCCGACAGCAATGAAGATCCCTCCCAACAGTTGCAGCCGGCTGAAGGGACCGCCGGGCACAATGAGTTGCAGGCTCGAATTCTTGTTCATAGCAGCTCAAGCTTGGGTAAACATTCTTTGCACCTTGCGGGCAAAGGAGGGATCAAACTCCGTATCAAACCGGGCCCGGTTAACTTGATGTGCGACGTCCTCAATCTTGGCTCCGCCCTGAATCCACGCCTCACATACATCCTGCCGAAGCCGTAGCCCCAGCACATTAATACCGGTCACACGCCCAGACTGCCGGTCGAAGTTGATGCGCAGCAGCTTGCGGTTTCCCGTGACACAAAGCGTCCCGATCCCGCCTGGCGGTTCGGCTGGCACATCTCCGTAGGTCTGGTATTCTATCGTGAAAAACTTTGCGGAATTGAAAAACACACCCCGCCGGTAGGGTCTGGGCATGCCGCAGAGCGTAAACGCGACCGTCTTGCCATGTGCACGACCGGTGTACCAAAGCTGCTCGACACGGCGGCTGCCAATTCCATCCCGATTGAATTCCGCACAGTCACCAGCTGCATACACGTCCGGCACACTCGTTTCGAAGTACTCGTTGACCAGAATGCCCCGCCGTGTAGCAATGCCGGACGCCTGCGCCAATCCAATATTCGGATGCACTCCGACCGTCAGGCCGACAAACTGGCAGACGATTTCATCTCCGGTACTGGTCACTACAGCCTCCGCCCTCGTCGTGCCCTTTACAGCCTTGAGCTCCGTGGCCAGCCGCAAATCAATGTCATGGCGGCAGATTTCCTCGTTAATCATCCGAGACTCCTTCTGCGGCAAGAGGTAATCCATATAGCTGTCTTCCCTCACCAGAAAGGTTACAGGAATGCCGCGCGCGTGGAGCATTTCCGCCATTTCAACACCGATCAAGCCGCCACCTACGACCACGCCCCGGCTGATGTTACGAGTATACCGCTCCATAAGCACAAGGTCCGGTATACCGTACAGTCCTTGGACACCGGGCAAGTTTTGTCCGGGCCATCCAAACTTGCTGGACTGGGAACCCGTAGCCAGGAGCAGCGAATCGTAGGCGATTTCCGGACCATCGGCGATATGCAGAACCTTTCTAGCGGTATCCACATGCGTTACATAACCGCGCACGAGACCTATACCGTTCTGCGTCCAGAAGTGGTCCTCATACGGCTTTGTCTCCCGGTAGCGCATGTGGCCCATGTAGATGTACATTAGCGCGGTTCGCGCGTAGAAGTGATCCGTTTCGCTCGAAATAACCGTAATCTGCGAAGCGCTTAATTTGCGAATGAAACGGGCCGCCGTAACGCCCGTAACCCCGTTGCCCACTATGACGATGTGTCTCTTCACTAGCCTCAAAATCCGACTGGCTGACCCTGCAATCTACGCCATTCTGTCCGCTTGTTCCGCTCGCTTTCGTACGCAGCCTGGACTGGACAGCAAGAGATGACTTACGGGATTGCGGGCAATACGGCCAAAAGTGAGCTCTGGGTCCAGGTAGCTGCGCTAACCACTTGGATGAGCAGCAAGAATATTGCCTGGTGTCTGCACGCTCCGGTCGCACGCGGATTGGCAGAGCGCGCACTCCTGCCCCCGGAGCTGTGCAGCACACGGTCTACCGCTCACTTGGCTGACTGCTGTGATTTGATTCTTTCATTCGGAGGCGATGGCACACTGCTGCGCACCGCGCATGAGGTTAACGAGACCCGTACCCCCATTCTGGGCATTAACATCGGCCATGTCGGTTTTCTAGCCGACGTGGAGGCCGCGCACGTGCAGCACGCTGTAGAGCGGTTGGAAATGGGCGCCTATGAAGTGGACGAACGCATGGCACTGGCCGTCAACGGTACGCATCCGGGCTGGGCACTAAACGACGTGGTGGTCACACGGGCCGGGGCTGCGGGACTTATTGCGCTGGACGTTACCGTTGATGGCACCGCACTGAACCGGTACCGGGCAGATGGCCTCCTTGTGGCTACACCTACCGGCTCCACCGCCTATTCACTGGCTGTGGGCGGCCCCATTGTAATGCCTGGAAGCGCGGTGGTCCTGGTCAGTCCTATAGCATCGCACAGCCTGACCATGCGGCCGGTCGTGCTTCCGTCCTCGTCCGTAATTGATGTGCGCGTCTACCACGGCCCCACCTCTTGTGTATTGGCTTTGGACGGCCGCACAGTGGCTTCGCTTGGCGTGGGGGACATAATCACAATCCGGCGTGCCACGCATGCCATTCGTCTGGTGACACTGCCCGGTCAGCACTACTTCAAGACCTTGCGCAACAAGCTTGCCTGGGGGGTGGAGCCACAGAAGTTCACCTGACCATGGCCCGCTTACGCACGCCAATCGTACTCCTGCTGGCTATCTGCGCCGTTGCCAGCTGTGTGCGTACGCGACCCGCACCTACAGGCGTGAACGTACCGCCCGTAAATATGGACGCGGCCGCCATTATAGCACGCATTCAGGCACACCCCGTGCCTTCGTCAATGCGTGCTGTAGCCGATCTTTCGCTTCAGTCACCGTTTTACTTAGGCAGTATGACCGCACGCCTTTCACATCGGCGCGGAGACTCGTTACTGGTGACACTGGCTGCCCGCGGGCTGGGCATCCAAGCCGGACGCCTGCTGGTAACGCGGGATAGTTTCTTCTTCTATAACCGGCTAGCCAGAGAGGTTACGGAAGGTGCCGGTGGCGATCTCTTGCCGGGGCTCTTTGGCGTAGAGAATGCCATGGTGCGCCTCCTGGGTCTTATAGTACCGGATCCGGTCGCTGCTTGGGAAGTGCAGGTGTCCGGTACCGGCTATTTGCTGCAAGATACCGTAAGAGGGCTGGCCTACCATGTGGATGCCAACCGATGGCGCGTTATAACCATGGAAGACCGCCTGCCATCCGGAGAGCTGGTGGAAACGTTGCATTTTTCTGAATTCAGCCCCTTTGATGGCGTGTCGTATCCACGTCGCATCACTTATCACAACCGATTCGCTGATACCGCGGCCCAGTTGTACATTCGCAGTCTGGTTTTTAAAGGCGAAATCGGTTCAATGAGGTTGGACGTGCCGCCAGACGCCGTGCGCGTTACAACTGTACCACCGGGATAAAGCGGCGATTTCACGGCAGATTGGCAACGAAGGGGCGAATAGCCCTGTGACGTTCGACGCCTATCCTTTATCTTCACTTTTCGCAATTCCCGATCATCTCTATGGCTGACACTTTTGATGTAGTGATCATTGGCAGCGGACCTGGCGGATATGAAACCGCCATCCGAGCAACACAGCTGGGCTTTAAGACTGCCATCGTGGAAAAGGACAAGCTCGGCGGTGTTTGCCTGAATGTAGGCTGCATTCCCACCAAGGCTCTTCTTAAGAGTGCCGAACTCGCGGCCTATTGCACGCACCTCGCCGATTACGGCTTGACACTCGAGGGCTCCATTACGCCGGACTTCCCCAGGATTATCAAACGCAGCCGCGCAGTAGCGGACAAAATGAACAGGGGCGTGCAGTTTCTCATGAAGAAGAACAGCATAGAAGTCGTCCTGGGACATGCGACGCTGGAAGGCGGTGGCCGTATTGTTGTAAATCCTTCCGTCAATATGGACGGGAGGAAGATCGGAGTGAAACGCACGCTGTCAGGGAGGCACATCATTATTGCAACGGGCGCCAGGGCCCGGGCCATACCACCGCTTCCTGTGGATGACACACAGATTATTGACTATAAAGGCGCACTCTTGCAAGAAACCAAACCCGACCGGTTGCTGGTAGCCGGCGCGGGCGCCATCGGCGTAGAGTTCGCCTACTTCTATCACCACATGGGCACGAAGGTCACCCTTGTGGAACTGATGAATCGCCTCGTACCTGTGGAAGATGCCGATGTATCAAAGCAGCTTGCTCGCTCTTTCAGGAAGGCGGGAATAAACGTGATCACCGGAGCCAGCGTGGAAAAGGTGGAAAAAGGTGCGAAGGAACTCCGGGTCACTGTGAAGACAAAGCTTGAAAATAAAGTGATTACAGTGGACCAGGTGCTCTCCGCCGTAGGGGTAACCGGCAACATTGAGGACATGGGGCTGGAGGGAATCGGTGTCGAAACCCACAAAGGACACATCAAGACTGATGAATTCAGTCGCACGCGCGTTCGAGGGGTTTACGCCATCGGCGACGTGGCCGGCCCACCCTGGCTGGCACACAAGGCCAGTCATGAAGGTATCCTCTGCGTCGAAAAGATTGCGGGGCACAACGTGCGCCCGCTTGACAAGAACAATATTCCCGGTTGCACCTACTGCCAGCCGCAGATTGCGTCTGTTGGATACACGGAGGAAAAGGCCCGCGAAGCCGGACTGGATATCAAGGTCGGCAAATTTCCGTTTTCGGCATCAGGCAAAGCCAATGCAGCCGGCCATAATGAAGGCTTCATCAAGGTTGTTTACGATGCCAAATACGGCGAATTGCTGGGCTGCCATGTGATCGGGCATGATGCTACGGAACTCATAGCTGAAGCGGTCGCCGCCCGAACGCTGGAAACGACGTATCACGAAATTCTGGACGCCGTACACCCGCACCCCACCCTGTCTGAGGCCGTCATGGAAGCGACCCGCGCGGCGGTGGGCCTGTCCATCAACGTGTGAAGTGTTACCGGACGACAGCACCGGCCTCCGACCCTTCTTCGCTGGCCGAGGTGATCAGTGCCAGGCGCCCATCCCGATCCTCAGCCATGAGCAGCATGCCCTGACTCTCCAGCCCCATCATCTTGCGCGGGCGAAGGTTCGCAATGGCAACCACGCGCCGTCCAACCAGGCAAGCTGGTTCAAAGTGCTCGGCAACACCCGCCAGAATCTGACGCTTTTCGTAACCGAGGTCCACCTCCAAACGCAAAAGCTTCTTGGACTTCTTCACGTGCTCCGCACTGAGCACGCGACCCATGCGCAAGTCCAATTTGGCAAAGTCCTCGTAATCAACAATCGGCTTGGCGCTCGCATAAGGCGGCCCGGAAGGCCGTTCCACGGATTGCAATTTGGCAGTCTGTGCTTCAATCCTGTCGTCGGCCAC
>JAAXGT010000054.1 GCA_012271205.1 Rhodothermales bacterium | reverse complement strand
GCCGAGCCGCCATTGCGGCGTACCCGTCGCCAGGCTTCGCGGTGTAGGCGCGGTATGGCGAGCTGGGGCGGATCTAGGAAGGCTTCCGGATGCTCCAGCACACCATGGCGATCCGGCCGATCTTTCACTGGACGGCACGTCGGGTCAAGGCGCATGGGGCGATCTTCTTCGCAGCGTTTGCGCTACTGCGTATGCGGCGTTACCGGTACCACACGCGGCCCGGTGCGGAGGCCCCGTTAAGCGAGGCGCGGATTCTGGCCGAGTTGCGAAATGTCGAGGTGTTGGTGCTTCGGGACCGCAACACGAACACGTACTATGCCTTGCCGTCGGCTGCCAACCCCACGCAAATTCGGCTCTACAAGGCGGTGGACCAGACGCAGCGACGGCCGACCGTCCGGCTGAAGGAAGGCCGGACCTGAACGCCGGGTGCCGGGCGGCCCAAAGCGGTCCAGCTCTCCCCCTTGTAGTGTTCACATCTCGGAGCAGTCCGGGAAAAATAGCCCCATACAGCCTCCAAACAGCAATTATGAAATTCTTATCACCGCCAAACCGTCGAAGTCAGGATATGCTATCCAGTAGTCGAGATTTACCCACACAAAACACAATCCACCCCGACAGCCATCGAAACCGTTAAGACGCCTCCGGTAAAAACAACTACTGCACTCGTACCAAGGCCGCACTTTGCCAGTCCTCCCCACGTATCCTGTCGAGCATCGTCGTAAGCTATGTTGAAGTCCTCCCAAGCACTTGTCTTCGCATAGTCCCGTTTTAGTTAAAACGGGTTTACGATCTGGCTGTCTTTAACCGGATTATAGATTGTGTCCCCTGCCGCATAAAACCTCCACGGGGGCGAACGCCTCAGCCATTGGACCATCGTATTTCGACAATTCTACGGCAATGGCCCACGCTTCTATCATTTTGCTTGAGTCCGGCAGCTCTTTTAAGGAATCTCGGAAGGAATGAAGGGGGCGTCATGGCCCTGCCAGCCCATGGCCCGTGTCCCGCGATTATGGTTGAACCTGTCAGGGCTACACCAGACAACTTAAAGAATACCAAGTGCTCAAGCTTACTCCTTGGCTCGGCTGGTTCCTTTACTTCCGCCTTGAGCGCGGCGCCCCCCAGTCCCGCCTCTCCGTTACGGTTATCTTGGCAGAGTCATTGTATTACTCTGACAGGACAGCTACGCGCATAGTAGCGGTCTCTGTTACGGTCCCTCTCCAAACATTGTCCTTCCCCGTGCGGCTCTCAGAGGCATCTGTGTCAGCCGACCAATCGTAAGTGAAGTCGCTCGCGCTAATATTATCGTCTTCGCTCGTTACCGAAACAGTGCAGCCAGCTTGGCACCCCTTTCAATGCGGGAATCACAACTCATGCTGAACGTTGACCCTGTGTCGTCCTCCTCTTCTTCGCCACCACCACCGCTCGTAGGTTCGCACCCTCTAGGCGGGCAGCCGTTGTCGCCACTATCACCACTATCGCCGTCTTGACCATCACAGTCAATGCCTAGGCAAATACACGTTATTTCGACGTGCTCCGTGCACATTTCATTGTCCAAGTCAGGTTCCGACCCTATCGTCGGTTCACCGACACAAGTGTCTGCATAGACGGTCTCGTAGCAGTATATCTCGTCCGCGTGTGTCTTGCCCGCACCCTCCCGTTTTCTCAATGTCACCGACCGCGGTATCAGCCCTGCGTGGCCCGGCAGATGCTGGGGCGAAATCACCGGATAAAGAGAGGTCATCATTGCATCAAGCCACGGCCACGACAGGGTTCATGATCGCTCGTGGCAATGGCACAATTTGATTTCTGCAACCTGAACAAATAAAGTATAAGGCCGTTTTCTTTATTTAAATAGAATATAATTTAAATTTTCTACTTACTGATGCGGTACGATGAGATTTAGGTCTCGTATAGGTGACCAAATCGTAATCTCTTCCGTAGGGGAGCAGATGGAAGCATTCCTTCCACCGCCTCTTCCGCCAAATCCACCCGTCAATCTGGAGGCGTTGAGCTTGAACTTGGAGAAGGCAAATCTCGTGATAGGGCGGTTGGACGGCGTGACGGCCATTTTGCCAAGTACCCCAATTTTTCTGTACACGTACGTCAGACAAGAGGCACTATTGTCGTCACAGATTGAAGGAACACAGTCCTCATTGGCTGACCTGCTACTCTTCGAAGTTGAAGGTGCACCCGGCGTACCCTTGGACGATGTGCAGGAGGTGTCGAACTATGTCGCGGCAATGACCCATGGCTTGGAGCGTATTTCAAGCGGCTTTCCGCTGAGTCAGCGCCTGATTCGGGAGATACACGAAGTGCTACTTTCAAAAGGACGAGGGAGCACAAAGCTCCCAGGAAAATACAGACGGTCGCAAAACTGGATTGGAGGTACGCGCCCCGGGAATGCCCTGTACGTCCCACCACCTCCTAGCCACGTTCCCGACCTGATGAGTAATCTAGAGCGGTTTATCCACGAGCATCACCCTGGAATTCCCACACTGGTCAAGGCTAGCCTTATCCATGTCCAGTTTGAAACAATTCACCCGTTCTTGGATGGGAATGGGCGCCTCGGCCGGCTTCTAATCACGCTCCTTTTGTGTGCGAGCGGCGTTCTGAGGCACCCGATTCTTTACCTGAGCCTCTACTTCAAGACACACAGATCCTATTACTATGAGTTGCTGCAACGTGTGCGAACTCATGGCGATTGGGAGGCTTGGCTCGAGTTCTTTCTGGATGGCGTTATCGATACTGCTGAACATGCTACTGAAGCTGCCCAAAAGATCCTTAAGCTGTTTGACGTAGATCACGAAAGGATAAAGCAGTCAGGCCGGCTTGCGGCGTCAGCGCTACGAGTGCATCAGATACTCCAAGAGCGCCCACTGCTTCCGGTTCCTTATGCTGCCAAGAATGCCAGCATTTCATTGCCTACAGCGTACAATGCCATCAAGCACCTTGAGAGTCTGGGCATTGTGAGAGAGATTACGGGCAAGAAAAGGAATCGCGTCTTCGTTTATCATGAATACTGGCAGATTTTGAGCAAGGAAACTGAACCTGCTGTATAGCGTCCGGGGATACGTACATGCTCCATGTGACTTGGCGCCGGCAGTGCCTTCAAATTTGTTGCGCGCAGAAGAAGGGTAGACCGAGAGCAAGAAGAGCAAGACAGTCGCCGTCCCCCTGTACTGGCTCCCTCCAAATGCACCACGACACCGAGAAGGGTCATTTCTGGCAATGCAATCAACTTGCTGGAAAGCGCGAAAAGGCGTAGAGCTCGTTCTGTTACTGTACCGGTTCAAACCAGCCCAAGTGCGATCGCTGGCCGTCTAATTCGGCCCCGCCAAGGCGCCTGCCCCAGAGCTGTCACTGCAACTCAGGTTTTGCTGAGGACAAAAACCACCAACGCGCCCGTTCCTTCCAAAATTAAGGAAGCTCTGATCAATGGTGTTTCTGAAGCCGGATTGGCATCAACAGATCCGAAAAGGGGTCAAAGGAGTAAATTTCAATGCTGAGCGGGTCTCTCGGGAGAGTTGTGCGACCGTTTTCATGTCCGACGCACCCTCAGTGCGTCCGGGAGAGGCCTGCCCTTGGATGACAAGTAAAGGAAGCCCGGATTATCACTCTGCGCGCTCCACGTACACGAAGTACGCCCCGCGCTCTCGGCCATCGGGAAGCGTGAGCCAAGTTTGCACGGTGGTCGGTCCGGCTTCCAGATCCAGGGTGAACATGGTGGCGGTCTGATCGCTCGTAACCGTTTGTTCCATCACCTGCTCACCTACCTTGATGCGCGCTGCCACGCTTTCCAACGGCCGGTCCAAGTGCCGGGGCCAACGGCGCAGTTCAAACGTATAGGTGGCGGCTTGCTCGACGCGTACGGCCCAGTAACCGTTGCCCATAATGCCGCGCCGTACCTGACCCTGGTTCCAGATTGACCGGGACTGCTCCGTGACATGCCAGTCGTGGGGATTCAGGTTGGTCGGGTGCTCTTCATCAGACCCGATACTGATACGCACAAACCCGTCGAAAGCAGGAGACAAATGTGTCCACCAGCCCTCGTAGGCCGTCCGTAAACTGTCTGCAACATGCGGATACTCGGCTGCCAAGTCCTTTGACTGGCCGGGATCAGTCGTGATATCGTAAAGCTCGTCTTTGTTCACCAAACGCCATCGCTCGGTCATCACTGCTGACTTGCGCCATTTTTCTGGATACGGTATACGTTGGGAGTGAACAAACAGCGTGCGCGCAGCTATATCAGCGCCGCGAAACGCTGGAACCATACTCTCGCCATCCAAATCCCCCGATGCTTCAAGTTCACACAACTCGGCCAGAGTCGGCAACACATCAATGTGGGCAGAAAGCACATCCACGTCACGCCCTTCTGCAAATCCGCCTGACGGCCACCGCAGAAAGAATGGAACGCGGTGACCGCCATCATACTCAGATCCTTTCCCGCCCCGCATGCCTGCGTTAAATCCATCCCAAGTGCCTTCCTGCCCGCGCCAGTTTGACCATCCCTCTGCCGATCCGTTGTCGGTCATGAAGACCAAGATCGTGTTATCCTTCAGGTTCAGCTCTTCAAGGCGCATGATCAGGCGACCCATATTATCGTCGATGTTGGTAATCATTCCGCTGAACCGGGCCATCGTATCCGAAAACCCCTTATCGAGGTATGGCTGCATATAGCGGTCTTCCACGTAGTAGGGGCCGTGCGGCGCGTTCGTCGACAAGTACAGAAAGAATGGCTCAGCCTGGTACGTCTCTATGAATCGCAGCGCATCGTCAAACCATACATCGGTTACATACCCACTGGTCTCTTCCAGCTCACCGTTGCGCACATAGGTGTCATCGAAGTAGTCATTGCCAAAGAAATCCGGTCCTTGGCCGACACCTCCTGCCGGGTGATAAAATGCCTCCTCAAACCCCTGATCCTGTGGCCTCAGTGGATAATTGTCTCCCAAATGCCACTTGCCAACCATGCCCGTCCGGTAGCCGGCTTCGGCAAATATCTCTGCCAGCGTGATTTCTTCCGGTGCCATGAGCGAGCGGCCCATAATCGTGTGCCACACACCGGTACGTGTCGAATAGCGGCCAGTCATGAGAGCACTGCGCGTGGGTGAACACGTCGGATCCACGTGAAAATCCGTCAGCCGTATACTCTCGCTGTGAAGCTGGTCCAAAACCGGTGTGTCAATCATCGGATTGCCATGCGCCCCCATGTCGCCATAACCCTGGTCATCCGTAATGACGAGAATGACGTTAGGACGGCGGGTTTGGGCGGGCGACTGGCAGCCCGCCCAAATGAGTGCTGTGCCTGCGATGACTAGTTTGGACCAGTGCGTCATGAGAGCAATACACTACAGGTAAAGGCCAACGGGTTACCACATGAGTTCCTCAGATTGGTAAAACCCCTCCCGGTCAGCGGTCGTTGCCCGCACAGCAGCAACCTGATCCGGCGTGACTGCCAACGCATTGTTGCCGAAGGCATTGCGCACATAAGTCAGCACGGCCGCTATTTCTTCGTCGGTCAGCAAATTCCGGAATGGTGTCATGGGCACCTGTCCTGGGTAGGTCTCTCCGAGCACCTCAATCGGCCCTATCAAACCATCAAGTGTTAGCTTGATGAGTCGCTCTGTATCGCCCTGCACCCAGTCTGTGCCGGCCAATGGTGGAAATCCGGCTGCCGGAAGTCCCTGGCCATCCGGCCGGTGGCATGTCATACAATAACCATCGTGCCGGTAGATTTCCCGGCCAGCCGTATACAACTCCAGATCCCTGTCTTCGAGGAGGGGGGCTTCCTCCTCGACGGCTCTGAATTGCACGGTTTCCCCCTTCAAATGTGCTAGCGCTGTCACGGAGACATTAATATTCCACCTGTCGAGCGGGTGGCGACTGGCTTCCTCTACCACGGGCACACCTACCTCCGGATCCTGCCAAGAAGCCGCCACCATGGCCTCCATCCGCACACGACCATGCGGATCCGACGCAGCGGCTAGCAGTAGCGCTGGCTGATCTTCGATCTGCGGATTGTATCGCAGTACGCGTACGGCCGCCGCGCGTGCCCGAAAGTCCTCTGCATTCAGCAGCCGGCGCAGCAAGCCCTCCTCCACCCAGTTCATTCCCCAAGTCACCCAGAGTGCTTCCAGCAGGTGATGTTCATAGCGTGGATTGCTCTCGTCCAGCTCCCCCACCCAAGCGGAGAGCCTCGACAAGACCTCTACTGCAGGTCGGCCCCGCAGCTCCCGTCGCGTTCGATACCGCGTACGGTATTCGGGGAGCTTCAAATTCTCCAGTAGCTCGTCTATACCAGCCCCTGCCACGCGAGCTGGCGTAACCAATGGACGTGCGGGATAAGTCACACGGTAGATACGCCCGTGCTCGTGGTCGCGGAGGGGATCACGTGCGTTGTGCTGCATGTGCCCAACCAACACATTGTGCC
>JAAXGT010000096.1 GCA_012271205.1 Rhodothermales bacterium | reverse complement strand
ACAAGATGGCGCGTGCCTCCGGCAAATGAGTACTAAATGATGAAAAAACGAATCTTCATCAAACTTCCGACTCCAGTCACTTCTTGAACAGTGGTCGGAACATCCCGCAAAGACCGTTCTCATTTCTGCGCTGTGGCCACAATCTCTTCAAAAACCTGCTGGGTCTCCGCATGGACTGAACGCACCTCACACCGGACACCAGCCACCATAGATCGGATCATCGGGTGCAAAATTCCCACGGTTGGGACCATTTAGAAAATCGAACTTTTCCCAATTGGTCTGATCGACTAGATCTTGATTCCAATCCCAAAGACAAACACGGTGCAGGATTTTCCACTCGCCTGCACGTTTTTCGTAAAGATCCTTATATCGGCCTCCCAGCAGCCAGAACCGATCTTCCTGCGAGCCGGAACCTGGAATCACATGCGCAGCGATGAAATAGGTCTCAACTTTTGCCTGATGACCCAACAACTCTATTTGTGTATTGCTCACATGGTGATTGACACTCTTGAACATGCCTTTAGTCGCAACGGCATGTTCACAAAAATCATGGGTATTCCCGACATAACCACCGTGATCATCAGTGCCATCTTCCCAGTAGGCGCCTTTCAGCAAGTCTATGTCCAAACGATCTATGCCGCGGCAGTATTTGACGACGTTCTCGTAGATTGCCTGCCTGTCCAGCAAATCTCGTACCGCCTTAAGTTCATCGCTAGATAACTGAGCCATCGCCTCCTCCAGAATCAGTTCCGCAAATGTTAGACACTACTTTTTGAAGTTAGCTACCAGTTCGGCCAGGTCCAGCCCGGTTCGTTGCACCGCCTCGACATTGCTATTTGGCAAGAATACATCACTGAAGTCACAAATATCATCCCAGCGTTCTACAATCGCCTCTGCAGAGTATTCCTGTTCTGAGAACTTGACACCTTTACTGTGGGCGAATCGGTATCTACCGACAAAACGCCCGCCGGCTTCGACAAACACGCCGTTTTCCTGGCTGGATTCGTGACAGAGAGCCACTGCAGCTTGGGCAATGTACTCTGGACCAACATCAAGCTGCTTGACGAATTCAGGATCTACGTCTCCGGTCAACATGCGGGTCGCTGCCACGGGAGTGATAACGTTACTGTGAATATCGTAGGCAGCACCCTCCAAGGCCAGTGAACCCGCAAGCCCAAGTATTGCCGCTTTGGCAGCGGCATAGTGGCTCATTTCGGGGAAGCCGTAGAAAGCATGTGAGACAGTACAGAGAATCCGACCGAATTCATTGGCTTGCATCCCTTCCCATGCCGCGCGGGTTGTTTGAAAGGAGCCGTCCAGATGCACGCCCAACATTAATCGCCATTCGTTATAAGACATGTCGCCAAAGGGCTTGGGGAAAGATATACCGGCGTTGTTTATAAGGACATCTACCCGACCAAAGACATCCATTGCCATTTGTACGATCTCTTCGCCATTCTCGACAGAAGAATAATTGGCAGTGGCCTGCCCGCCGGCTGTCTCAATCTCGATTGCAACTTCATCAGCGGGACGAACATCGCCGTCTTGTTCAGCGGCGGCACCCAGATCATTCACAACCACCTTTGCGCCTCGGCGTGCAAACTCCATGGCATAAGCGCGACCAATTCCTGCACCCGCTCCGGTTACGATAACAACGCGATCATCAAACCTAAGCTCGTGCTTTGCCATAGACCTATCTCCCATTCAATTGCACTCATTCGGGGGGTTACGCCTCAAACTGTCCAAAGAAACGGGACCCCCTGAGTATTTTCCACAGTATCACACAATAAATCCAGAGACATATTTCGGGATTACCGACCAATTGACCTAAAACCACGTATAGCGCAATATACTAGGCTTTCAATTTACGCATTTAGCGTATGGCTATCAGCGAGAATCAACATGGAGGGTATACTGCAATATGAGCACATTCGACCTGAAAGACAGAACCGCCATCAGCGGCGTTGGTGATACGGAATATGGTCGTCCGCTGAACAGGAGCGCAATCGACCTCGCCGCAGAAGCCTTCGGCAACGCCTGCGACGATGCAGGGATCAGTACCCGTGATGTTGATGGGCTCATCATGAGCGTCGGCAGTCCATTGGGGGTGGACTGCGACTCACTCGCACAAATGCTGGGTTTGGACCTCCGCATGTACAGTCAGACTTGGACTCATGGTCGGTTCACAGCGACTTGTATCCAACAAGCCGCCATGTATGTCGCAGCAGGATTTGCCGACACCGTTGCCTGCATGGCTGCGTTGGGTAGTTCCGGTGTGCAGGCTGGCTTGAATCCGCGCCCCTTCAACACGGACCCTTTTGCTGCGGCAGCCGCGCGAGACGAAGCTGCTCGAGAGGGCGGTGGCGGACACGGTCAGGATCCCGTCTACGGGATAGACACCACAGATGTTGGTGCAGCGCTGGTAGCAAGAGTTTATTTCGATCGCTATGGGGCGACGAGTGAACAATTGGCGGCGGTTTCCATCGCAACCCGTCGGCACGCTGCCATGAATTCGGGGGCGATGAATCGCGAACCTCTGTCCCTCGATGATTATATGCAATCACCTTTACTGGCCACCCCATTACGGGAACCGGATTATTCGCTAGTCGCCGAAGGTGCAGCCTGTGTGATCGTCACGAGTACTGAGCGGGCTCGGGACATGCGAAAAACGCCTGTGCTGATCAGTGGTATGCAACCGTTACCTGTAGGGCGTGAAGAATTTATCTGGACCTATCCGGGATTTGGCGTCGCGCAGCAGGAAAGGCGAGCATACGGTGAAAAACTGCAGCCGGTTTACAAAATGGCAGGTGTTGATCATTCGGCGATCGATGCCCTGTTTACTTACGACGTTTATTCCATTATCACCTGGATGGCGTTGGAACGCTGGGGTTTCTGCAAACCGGGTGAAGCAGCAGACTTCACACAGGGTGGGAGAATCGAGATTGACGGCGAATTGCCGATCAATTCACATGGCGGATTGCTTTCCGAGGCGCACATGTTCGGCTGGAACGCACAAGTAGAAATCATACGTCAAATGCGGGGCGAATGCGGCGAACGCCAACTTGAGAACACGGAGATGATGCAATGGGCAAATGCCTACGGCGACTCATTGATTTACAGGAGATAGGCAATGTCTGAACCATATACGAAAATGCTACCAGGAATCTCCAATCTCAACCGCCCATACTGGGAAGGCTTGCGGCGTCACGTTCTTACCCTGCCTGAATGCGACGACTGCGGGCTCATCTGGTATGCACCTTCACCCTGGTGCCCCAAGTGTCACAGTCGCAACTTCAAGTGGATCGAACTAACGGGTAAAGGACATGTTAACGCCTGGTCCGAGCTCAAAGGAACCCATGCAACGCTGCTCGGCGCCCCCACAGACGGATTGCCTGACAATGCGGTAGAGATAACGCTTGAAGAAGGTCCGCGGCTGATTTCAAATCTCGTCGGTGTTGAACCCGGAGAAATCAGAACCGGCATGCCGGTCACCGTTGTGTACGATGATGTTGCTGAAGACTTGACACTCGCCAGGTTCAAACCTGCTTAGTCAATTCCTGCCTGATGTTATGCGGACCCAGTTGTAGTTGTGGCGACACACTTTTATCGCCGATGAGAAACTCGCTTCGTTTATGTAGTTCATTTGACTGAACATCTCATTAAAAAAAGATGCTGATGATTCCGGGGAACTGGTGTGGATGAAGCCAGTAAGGTTATAGCGCCCTGCTACATGAGCAACCATACCGACCTCCTCCCTCCTGCGAAGCAAACTACAGGCTTCGCTAATGTACTTGGGTTCGACTGACAATCGAAACTGTACTGCGTCTGTATAGCCGTAAACCGCCGGGTTAATCACTACACCGATGCGCATCTGCCGGTCGCTGACGAGTTTCCGGATGTGGTGCCGAACGGTTCCTTCAGTGATACCAAGACGATCTGCGATCTCATAGTTGCTCAAGCGGGAATCCTGCTTCAGGAGATTCACGATTTTCTCCCGCGCAGTGGCTTTGGGGAACGCAATATCCGATAGTGGCATGTTTTCGAATGGACTGAATTCAGATTCATACTTTACGATATCCAGACCGATCATCGATTCTAATCGCTGCACCCCTTTAACCATCGGAATTTGTTCTTGCAAAACCTCGCGGATATCTCCGGGATTGGGTGCCGCAACCCATAGAGTAACCGACGGATCAGTTGAACAAATTGTCGACGTGATGACGTTTGGTATTTCAGAAGCGGCTACTGCAACGCTATCAGCGCTTGCGCCCCGAACATAGAGGTCTACCCAGACTACGAAATTGAGCCCCTTGGCATAGAGGTCCTCCTGGACTGTAAACTTAATGGTATGTGTGTCAATCAGGCGGCGTATGCGATTGGCGATGGACGATTCAGAGATGCCGGCCCGTTTTGCAAGTTTTCGATTAGTGGTTCTCCCATCTTGCCTTAGGTGGTCAATAATCTGTTTGTCTGTCTCGTCAATGTTGATCATGTTTTCGTAACTGAACGCACGGAAGAAAGGCGTTTTCAGGACCGACAAAAGAGCTAGCTGGCCAGCTTCTCGTCCAAAGCTGCTCCGCCATTGCTCAATACGCGCCCGGAATATGCTCCGGTCGGCTCCATGCCACGCAGAGTTGGTTCACCGTTGACAATCGTCCATTCGATACCCTTGGACGTAATGACAACACGCCATTCGTCGCCGGGCTGATCATGGCGCACCTCAAATTGACTGGTGTAGTCAATTTTGTCGTGGTCGTAGATGAACAGGTCGGCAGCATGGCCTTCGACGAGGATGCCACGTTTGTGCAAGCCAAGCGCTCGTGCTGGAATCTGACTGAGGTGGTGATGCACCACCTCCAGATCAACGGCGTTCGTTTCGCGGGTGAACCACTTGATGGCATCAGTCGGATAATATCCGCCCGCCCAGAACTTGCTGTGCGCCCCTCCATCAGACGTTCCTGCGATAGCTCGCTTGTGATGCATCAACTTCGCCATGATTTCGGCATCATCATTCTGAGAGCTCAAGCTAAAGATCGCTTCACCTTTAGATTCTGCGATTACATCAAAGAACACTTCCGTCACATGGCGACACGCCGCTTCCGCGATATCACCCAGCGGATGCCCGCTGTACTGCGCATATTTTTCCGACTTTGGATCTACTAGCTTGTAAAACTCGAAGCTACCGCCGGCCGTCACCAGGTCTTTGGGGTTGTAAGCACCTTTGATGTCGTCACGAAACTGCTCATCGGCACACAACTCTAGCTGCTTCTCTGGCAATGCAACGCAGAACTCTCGCATCCACTTAACGGGATCAAAGTGGTTAGTCGTCAGCGCCGTAAACTGAATCCATGGTCGAAAAATCGTGGATTGGGCATAGACGTTTAGGCCTTTGCTCTCCATATCATCAAGCCAATCGAGTTGCTTGTACATTTCTTCCGGCGGAACTTGCGCGCCGAGTGATATCGAGTTGAAGAGTATGCGACCCCTCGACCGGCGAGCCAGCTCTTCAATGATATGGCTGTTGTCCTGGTAACCCGTGTGAGTACAATTCACCTGAATTGACCCATGCCCGCGCTCCGCCAACACATCCGCCAGTGAGTAGGCAACCTCAATGTCCATGGCGTCGGAGGGCATCAGGCTACCGTCAAAATCCACATGATTGGTTTCTTCGCCTTGCCACGAGAACGCAAAACCTATGGCGCCTGCATCCATGGATTCATTCAGCAGGTCTTTCATCTGCTGCATTTCCGCCTCGGTAGGAGCGCGGTTCTTGGCCTCGTCCAGGCCCATAACGTAAGCCATCAGCGGGTTTATTGGCATATACATCGCCACGTTAACCCCTTTGTTTAGCTTGCCTAGCTGCTGGAGAAAATCAGGCAAGCTTTCCCAGTTCCAAGGCAAACCCGCCCGCATGGCCGGTACTGCAATCTGTTCCGTGTGTTCCATCATCTTGATGATGCGATTTCGACTTTCTTCATCAGGTTTGCAGGGCGCAAATCCAAAACCGCAGTTGCCGACAGCGACCGTTGTCACACCGTGCCAGCCGGAGTTCGTGGCATAGGGATCCCAGAAGAATTGCGCATCGTAATGGGTATGCCCGTCAACCACGCCAGGGGCAACTATTTTGCCAGTCGCATCGATTACCTGCTTCGCCTGGCCATCCGGAATCATCGATGCAATTCTCTCGATGACTCCGTCCTTGATCGCAATATCGCCAAAGAAACGTGGAGCGGACGTCCCATCGATTATCGTTCCACCCTTAACCAAAAGATCGTACATAGACACCTCTACAATGGGTTTGGGATTGCAGTCAGACAAAAGCTCTCCATTGTCATCAACCAGCCGCAACCCGTTGTCTGGTGGCTACGGCAAAACCCGTCCAACGTAGTGGCCGCGCATAGAATGATTGCGCAACATCTTCCGCCACCACATCAACGGCGAATAAAGTGCCTTCCGAGGGGTCCAGGTAGGCAACAATTTCACAATCGTTCGCACTTGGCAGATAGCCACGAATCGTTGCGCATCCCCTAGTCCAGTCATCTGGGCTCACTGCAAGCGGGTGACCGGAGTAAAGACTCACAGCAACGCCACCTTGCTGCTCGACGTTAGGATAAAGCAGCCCTCCGGAGGGGCCTGCTTTGGCGAGCGCTTCTAGTTCAGCCGTCCAAGTCAAAGGCGCCTCGGGTGCCGTCGCTTCTTCCAATCGACGTTGTCGCATTGACGCGCGTTTGTCCTCAGTGGCACTGCTGTCACCGCATACCACCCCATAGACCGCTGCTGCGTCTTCCTCCGAAAGACGACCCCAGCGGACATCGTCTTCCACGGCTTGAACTTTGCGGCGCAGCGGGTCGCCCCAGCCTGACCCACCACAAATTTCGACGCAAAAGAGGTCACTTCCGTGCAAGCTTGTGCCTTGAGAATGGCAGGGTACTTTGTGTACCTGCCCATCATCCTGCTGTAGAGAGAATCCCGTTAGTGCTGCTGGGTATCCACCGGCAGTACCCACCACAGGTACTCGCTCACGATTTCCCAAGATGGCTGCATTTAGCGGAGCCACACTGCTGGAGCGATACGCAATCGTGGAACCGCAACCCCCGCGAAATTCACCTGCCCCAGCCACTCCAGAGGTCACACGGCGATATTGAAATTGGATTGGGTACCAAGACTCCAGCACTTCTACGTCTGCAACCTCCACGGTGGCACCCTTGCCGACCATGTACTGGTAATTGTCATTACCATCTCGATCAGCCGATGCGGACCCGCCTGTCATTCCACCCTCAAGCTGAAGCCAGCCTTCCGGCTGACCGCTCAATCCCAGGCCAGCCCAAGTGTGTAAACCATAACCTGAACCGGTCGAAGGACCGGTTAGCGTGCGCTTCGCAATTGACTCCTCAGACGCAACGATTGCCATTGTTAGACATCGCATGGCAACTTCCACTGCGTTTTGGCCTACATCTAGATGTGGTCCACCTATAGGGGCAGGTGGCTGTGCATCGGTGATGCTTCCTGGCTCGCAATGAATCTCAATGGCGCGAAAGATGCCCTCATTGAACGGTAGATCGCGAGCCAATTGGGCAGCGATATCGACTCCCAAGAGGCTCTTGATGACGTAGGGCTTGGAGTTAAAGTAGTGATTGGATTGCGGTGCCGCGCCGCTGTAGTCAAATCGCAGTTTGTCCTGGTCAATTGTTAACCGGCAGGGCACCCTGAACAACTCTTCAGTCCACTCAGTCCAGCTGACAGCAAAGTACTCACCAGGCTCCAATTGAGCAATGCGTCGACGTAACTCGCGTTCAGTAAGAAAGGCCTGCTCTTCGACGACATCCGCAAAGACTACTGGGCCCAATTCCGCAATTAGTTCACTCAAAGCGTTCTTGACCACCGTACAGCCGGCGATGAGTGCTCTCATGTCCATTTCAATCAAATTGGACATGCGAACGTTGGTGCGGATGAATGCCCAGGTGTCTACTTGTTCCTCACCGGCACGAGTGAGCCGAACGGGCGGGAAACGGAGCGCTTCCTGAACACAATCTATGGCTTCAGGGACGAAAGAGCCCGGTACCGATCCACCCATATCCATCATATGTGCAGAGGCGCCCACCCAGGCTACCAGCTCGTGCTCAGCGTAGATTGGAACTAAGATGAACACATCCTGAGCGTGGAAACCCCCTCCTGAGTAGGGATCGTTTACCGCGAAGACATCTCCTGAACTCAATGATCCACCGTGACGTTCCAGAATGGCAGACACGCAGTTCGAACCCGTCTTGAAGTGCTGTTGAACAGCGCCGCCGCCGGCAATCAATGCGCCCCGGCCATCAAAGAGTGCGCAGGAGCAATCACCTGCTTCCGCTATGACTGGACTTATCCCAGTTCGCTGTACGGCTCGTGCGCCCTCGTCCACTATGGCTTCAATTTTGCTGCGCACAACTTCTAGAACAACTGGATCGTTTTTCATGTTTTGACCTCTTCTCAATTCAAGCGGACGGGATCTAAGGCGCTAGTGATTTTCAGCGTTTGTCCGCGCTCGACAACCAACTGTGAATTTTCGGGAATCCAAACGCTGGTGTCCGGTGCGTCCACCAGCGCCGGTCCATCGATCATATCGCCGGCACATAGGAAATTGGCATTGAAGACGGGCACCTCCACTTGCTCGCTATGTATCCATACAGGCCTTGATTCCGTTGCCCTGAGCGCTCCCCTACCTTCGATGGTAACGTCGGAGGGAAACGAAGCTCGCTCCGTCACGCCGGTGCCAATTGCCCGAAGCAGCGAAAGCTCAATCTGTGAACTCGGAGTGACCGTACCTTTGCCATAGCGGGATTCGTGCCTCTCAACGAACGACTCCAAAATGGCCGCCGAATCAAAACATGCATCGGGTAGTGGCAAGCAAACACTGGCCTTCTGTTTCTGAATCCTCACTTCCACCTCAAAGCGGGCACTCTGCGACTCAGCGCTAACGCCATCGAGTGCAAGATCGTCGCTCACCTGCTGCCGCAGGGCATCGATCCTCGAGGCAATCGTCTCGCCCTGCACAGGAAATATCTTCAACAGAGTTGCAATGCGCTCGCGCCGCAAGTCCGCTGAACTCGCCCCGAAGGCGGAAAGGACTGATGCCAATTTTGGGGAGAAGGTGCAAGGGACGTTGAGAACCCTTGCGATTTCCGCTGCAAACAACGACCCCGAGCCACCAAAGGAAATGAGGGCGTATTCTCGGGGGTCGATTCCCGCGGTAGCCATCCGACCGCGAACCGGCCTGGCCATCTCCACGATCGCGACTTCGCGGGCACCATGGGCTGCTTCAATGGCTGTCATGCCAATCTTCAGACCGAGCTGTTCAAATGCAAATCGGGCAGCAGCCACATCGAGTTTCATGCTACCGCCGATGAACTTGTGCGGATCAATATAGCCCAACAACAACATAGCATCCGTTATCGTCGGCTCTGTGCCACCACGTCCATAGCAAGCGGGACCCGGTTCAGCGCGCGCCGACTGAGGACCGATACGCAGCATGCCACGGTCATCCACCCAAACAATGGTGCCACCACCGGCTCCCACGGAACCGACATGCACTGAAGAGAGACCACTGCCGAGCGAATCCGCCTCAACGCCCGACCTCCGTTCTGGCTCACAACCTTGAATCACACAGATATCAACGCTCGTTCCACCCACATCAAGACTGATGGCATTGGGTGACCCGACCGTTCGCGCCACTTCAGCCGCGGCGATGGCGCCAGAAGCTGGCCCAGAGTAAGCGAGTTGTAGCGGCTCGTTCTTGGCTTCCGACACCGACACGGCGCCACCACCGGAATGAAGCAAAAGCAATGGTGCTTGCAGCCCTCGTTCGCGAAGATCATCTGCAAGCTTGGCGACACCATCAAGCGCCCCACACGCGTAAGCGCTTAACACGGCTTCGCGGGTTCGATCATACTCCCGCAACGTGGGGTTTAGCTTTGAGCCGCAGAAGACCTGCACGTCTGGATGCAGGTTACGAATGATCTCAACAGCGCTTTGCTCGTGTTCAGGATTAAGGAATGACCAAAGAAATGAAATTGCGATTGCTTCAACTTGATGAGTTTCTGCTAGGTACCGCGCGGCTTGCTCAACTTCCTCTTCGGAAAGTTCAACACAAATTCTTCCCTCACGATCAATGCGTTCATTGATACCAACAACTGCATCTCGAGGCAATGGGTTCCAAGGCAGCTCCAGCCAGCCATCATTGCTGTGGCGTGCAGAGCGCGCCAAGTGAAAGTGATCTTCAAACCCAGCAGTTGTAATCAATCCTAACCGGCAGCCGGTTTGGCTCGCAAACACGTTAGTGACTGCTGTGGTACCCAAACCAAAGCGCACTGTGTCGCTGAGCAATTCGTCCAGGCCAATTTGGCGTTCCTCAGCGACCAATTGACAAGCTGCCAACACACCAGCACCGAAGTCATTGGGCGCCGTTGGCGACTTAGCCCGCCAAGTGTTAGTCTGATCACTACATACAACGTCAGTAAACGTGCCGCCCACATCCACACCGATTACGAACCGGTTGTCAGCGCTCAAGTGCTACTCCTTCCGGACCTCTTCGAAGTTCCATTTGAATATTGTTGGCAACAAATGTTCATGGCGCCATATGATCCGTTAGCTGAACTTCAGACTCATCCAAATGCTCCAATAACCTGCCCAGGTTTGGCAACTTCCTTCCCTGCCCCTCCTCCCGCAGCAGAATGTCGCGAACGATTTCTGTGTCTTGCGCCAGCACCTTCCCACCATGGTGAAATTTGTTGAAGGCATGGTAGTCCAAAGGGAGTGCTGCTTTAGATGTGCCCTCCCACACCCTTGTCAGAACATTCAAAGGCCCGCCAAGAACCGCAACCAACTTCCCGAGAAATCCATATTGCGGCAGCGCAACGATTTCCAGAGTGGCTTTACTGGCCAGTTCCCAGGTTTCAGTTTTGTACATCACTTCTGGTTCCGGCCAGCCTTCTATCACAAAGGCGATGAGGCCGGGGAAAGGGAAGCAACTCAAGAAGTCCATGACAGCAAGATTGGGCACAACGGAGCAAGTCGAAACACCCGATCGACCGAAGGCTTTAGCAAGCTCCTGGCCGAGCTTGCGGTTAGTGCGAGTCAGCGTCAGTCCGGCGTTGGATCGACCGAGATGCGTATAAGCATACACACAGTTCGACAAGGCCTCCTGATCGACTTCCAGATCAAAGCGCTGACCTGGGAGAGGGACGTTGTGGCTCAGGAAAGAGAAACTGCCGAACAGGCATCG
>JAAXGT010000001.1 GCA_012271205.1 Rhodothermales bacterium | reverse complement strand
GGCGAAGGCTGGAGCAGTACGGCACTTAGTCTAGGCACATAGTGCAGGAATCAATGATGGCGTCAGTCGCGGCAGTGTGCGAAGCGTACCCAAAGGATTTCGCTCAGGGGTAGACGGTCCGATGAAAACCAGCTTCTATGCAGGGAGACGGATCCAGGTCGAAAACATCACTGATATCTTTAATCCAAGCCGTCCTGGGCGGCGTATGGCAAAAGTTTACTGTCAAAGTTCCAAATCCTCTGTGCACCTTCATTGCGTGATCCTCTCGCAACAAAACTCCGCCTTAAAGCCTGGAAAGAATTGGACCGTACGTGTTGGATATGAGGCCGACCTGCGAGCCATACTCATCCGGCTATTCCAGTCTGGGCTGATTCGAACCGGAATGTAACGCGGACAAAGCGGCCGTCTCTGTAATTGAAGAGTTCGGGTTCGGAGCCGTTAAACTTTTGCATTAAATGCCGCATCAGAAGCCATCCCCTACCACGCCGTTCCATCAACTGCTTGACGACCATTGCGTTTGCCATCATTTCATTGCGGGAACGTGGCGCGCCTCCAGAGCGGGCCTGCTCAACTGTCATATGGTTGGGGAGAGTGCCTGGACTCGTCACGTCTATCCGATCAGCAAACACCTCCAATTGCACATTTGACCCTAAAACGGCGTAGTCGCGGTGAATGACAGCATTTACCAGCGCTTCACGAAGAACCTGTTCCGGTACAAGCGGAATATCAGTTCGCCACCGACCCCGGTACGACTCTTTGCGTCCAAGGCTTTTGAACCAGCCAATAGACTGGGCCACCTGCTCATCCAGCCGCCCCGTTGCTTCGCCAGAACTCAATACTTCGGATGCCCGATCAGTGCCAGAATAGGCACCGCATTGAATAAACATGCTTTTTGTATGCGGGTGTCCTTGGGGATTGCGGCCAAAGACCATCAACCCGTAGAGCGTTGGTCGAAGCTTACCATCAAGTGGTGCGCAGACCCACGCGTTGTTCAGATCGTTTGCAAGGTTCGGCTGAGGTTCGTCCTCTGTATGTTTGCCTTGGGCACGCATAAATGAGTGAAAGGTATTCAGGTCGATATCATTCGCCGTGGCGGAAGGAATGACTTGTTGTTCTGTGAGCACGAGGCCAAAGGTGTTGAAAAGCTCCTGTAATTCAGATGACGACGGTGCCACGGTGCTACGCCCGCGCCGTATCCAGAAGCGGCCGTCATAACTGAATGGCTCGAACCCGCGGGGTTGTCTGGGTACATCAATCCAATGCACCCAGCTGTCCTTCGTACGGTGGCGACTGCACGTAGCGGTAAGCGGACGACCACAACCGGTATGCAGGAAATCTGTGAGGCACTCCTGTATCTGTTCAGGATTTCCCTTCACACCGACGATGCTGCCAAGATCGTTAACACCAAGCACAAGCAGACCTCCCTCACCATTTGCGAAGGCGCAGAGCGCTTTGCCAACTGCCGAAAAATCGCCGAGGCCGCGCTTGAATTCTGTCAGTGCATCTTCGCCCAACTCAATTCGCTGCAATACGTCAAGCCAACTCATTGCCTTGCTTCAAAAACCGTATTTCTGAAGACGAAGACGAAACGCCTCCTCGCCGCCATCCACGGTACGTACGATGGCGGTCCGGACTTCAGGTTCATCAATGGCGCCCATGCAGGCTATTTCTCCGTGATTTGCACTGGCCCCGAGCAGAATTACCATATCGGCGTCGCCGTTGACGACGATATTGGCGTTGTGTGTTGCAATGATCACTTGGCGCTGGCCTTTCAGCTTCTTTAGTGCAGGCAGAATAGTGTCAGACAAGAATCGATTGTCGAGTTCGTCCTCAGGCTGATCGATCACAAGAGGTCGGTCGTCTGCTGTTTCCAAAAGAAGCGACAGCAACACACTTATCCTTTGTCCGCCGGACAACTTTTCAAGCGGACGGTATGAGCCATCGTCCAATTGCATCTCCATGTGATAACGATCCGGACATCGCAACGCTTCCAATTCTCGCCGTTTCGGCCTCGTGAGACTTTCCCGAAAGGTGTCCTGCACTGCGCTGCTCATGCCGATTTGAGCCAATGAATCGTTATCGAGACAAGTCAAGAGACTTCGAGGTGATGGTCTCTGATCTTCGTCAAGATCGTTCCACCATCTTGTGAGTCCCCTCTGTCGCAGATTCCGCAGGAAGCCATCAAGTTCCGTGTGATGGCCTGCCTCCAAACGGCGCACTCGTATTCGATCTCCGAATTTGCTTCGGAGTGTGTCGATTACGCGATCAAAGGCCTTCCGTTGTTCTACCGTGACTACATGGCACCTATTCCGCAGGCACATGAAATCGCCTTCCGAAGAAGCCAATTGGGCACGTGATTCTTCGGATGCCGCTTCATAATTCGCTAACAATGCGGCTTGCCTACTGAGCGTGGCGAATTCCTTGAGTTTCGCCTCATCAAGCCCTTGATCAGCGAGCTTGCGTTCGAAGCTGGTACGCAGGTCGGCCTCATGAATTGAAGCAGTATTGATGATCATCTCAACTTGATTTATCCACTCGTCGCTGGTCCGAACAATTACCTTGATACTGTCAATGATTTCTTGCCAGCGACTGTTGAGATCCATGTTCGCGGAATCAATAGCCTCCGATCCGGACAGAATCTCGTTAGCAGTCGGTAAATCTTGCGCGGTTTTGAACTTGTCGATTGCGAACTGGAGGTGTTTTCGCAAATTGGAAGCGACTGACTGTGCCAGTTTCCAGGCTTCCAGTTCCTGACTGGCCTGATGTAGAAGGTCTACTCCAGCTTCAGAGAATACGGTCAAAGCATTCTTGGCACTGCTCGCTCTCTGAAGCGCTTGTTCTGTTTCAGCTAGGCTTTCGTCCAGATCATTAAGTTCAGGGATCAGCTTGGAAAGCTGTTTGTCCAGATACAGCAACTCGTTACTACGTTCCTCGATTCCTTCGATCTCATCCGGCACCAACCTGGCGAGAATCTCCTCAATCGCACCAGCCTCCTGAGATAGGCGTTGGAGTTCGTTCTGGGCAAAATATCTGGCAGGCCACTGGTGTCCGAATGGTGCAGTTGGATCGCGGCCTGGACAGGCGAATTCAATTTCTGGCGCACCAGCAGAAAACTTCCGCGCTCGTGCCTCGACATTTGCCTGAACGGTCTGGTCATCAGGCATAGGTGCTTCGGCAAATACACGAAGTCCGTCGAGAAGTGTGCTCTTACCGGTCATGCTACCACCGATGATACAGTTCAGATCAGGACTGAACTGAAACCGGGACCCTCTCGCCTTATTGCCGTCGAGGCCCCCGAAAAATGCTGCGCGCCCCTTGACGCTTATCTCCCGAAGCCATGGACGATTATTCAGTGTTACATCGGGTGGATCCACAATAGGTTGGAGTGTCCCACATTCCCCGCGTTCAAAGCCCAGACGCACGCGAGAGTCGCTTGCGACAAACGCTTGGCGTAGACCAATTATGCGGGGGCTAGCCAGCTTTATCCATGTGTAGCGCTGGCCTATTTCTTCCAACTTGTATGCGTCGCTTGAATGGAAAAATGCCTGACGATACCGCTTTATAGCAGTGTCAAGCCAAGCGCGCTGCCTGATGGCATCCTCCGGTAGCTTATTGTCACTGAGTTCAAGTCCGGCAATTGCCTGATGGTTAAACAGGGCCAGCACTTGAGATTTTTGCCCGCCGAGCAAGCCGTTGTCTGCGTCTACGTGCGGGGCGAGAACAAGGAAATCGCCGCTGTTTGCCGACTCGAGCTCTCGCTCTTGAAGGTTCCTGAGGTCGGCGAACACATTTTCTGCCCTTTTTGAGGGCATCTGCAAATTTCCGTCCTTCCAAGGCGAGATACCGCCCATGACGAGGTCGAATGCCGCCAAGTATTTTCTGCGGCCAATCTCGGGGTCAAAAAGAATAAGAAGGTCTAACCCCTGCTTGCCTTCCTTTAATGAAGGTTCGAAACCTGGAAATATGGCATAGATCTTCTCGCGAAAAGGTACGTTGTCATCGTCGGTTCCTTCATTCCATTCCTCGATAATCTTCCAGACTCCGCTGGTGTCGGCATCGGTACCTAAACGAGGTGAGTGTGGTGTTAGCCCTGCAACCTGCACACCTTGTTTAATCAGCTCTTGGAGGAAGCACCGCGCATAGGATGCCAACGTTTCAGGAGGACACGGGTCGCCGACAATTCCGGAAGGCATCCCGGAAGGCATCTTTGCCCTTTTGCCCGGGTAGTCGTCTATGGTATGAATATGCAAGTCTGCCTTAAACCAGCGTGCGCCCGGTATTTCACGCTCCCAAGTGCTCGCTTCCTGCCGGATGAATTTCATTCTTTAACCCTAATCACGCGCATACGCTACCGCTGATTCGTCAATCACGGTAGAATGATAACGGATCTTCAAAGCACTTGCTTCTGACCGCTTGCCAACCAAAAGGCCTCCACTCCTGCAGGTTGGTCTGTTAGATCAGGCACAATCCATTCAGATCGTCGTAGCGTGGCGCTGACGCACAAGCGTACTTGCGAGGCACACCGTGGATCCAGCGGCTTGGATGTTTGATTTTGGGTTTTTGTCAATTTACTGCCTCCGCCGGGTCTGAGCTGAAACCGACTAGGCAGGGCGGCATCG
>JAAXGT010000009.1 GCA_012271205.1 Rhodothermales bacterium | reverse complement strand
GGAATGACGAGGCAATAAAGACATGCGCGTCCTGTAGCGGGGTCTCCGTGTTTGCCGCCACCACGGTTCCCCGAAACGTGCCCGTTTGCCCGAGTACCGGCGGGACCAAAATCCCCTTGGCACACAGGACAACCAGGAGCATGACTCCACTACTAGAAACTGTCCTGAATCCAAGGTCGATATTCCTTCGGCATTTGATCGCCAACACGCTCATAGGCAAAGTACCCCCCATAGAACGTAACGCCATACGGATCCATCGTGTCCCCTTTCAGGTCGACAACCGTAGGCCCTCGATCCAGTCGAATTGTCGATGTCTGAAAACGTGCTTGCCCACCGCCAGGACCAGTTCGACGCTGAAGTCTCAGGAATGTGGCATCCTCGACCTCATGCGTATAGATGACCTCAATGAATCCCTGAAAGTCAAGGATCCGCTCATCTTCGCTTTGTCCCGGTCGAATTATCTCTGTGGCTTTGATCGGGAATCGATTGTTCATCCCGGTTGCTCTTCCGATTCCCAGCGTGCGCTCTCCCACACCAGTGCCAGGCTGGCTATACATTTTGAATCCCTGCTCTTCAACTTGGTCGTTGATGACAGCCAACAGGTAGTGTCGGAAAGATCCGTAAAAGGCTGAGTCACGCTTCGCATTCCATCGGGCAGCCTCCTCTGGACCGGAGGGCTTAAGCGGCTCAAACAGTGGTTCACCATCCCAGCGCCAACTGGTGGGTTCAGCGACAAATTCCTCTAGGAAGTAGGTGAGCTGGTAGCCGAGCGCCCGGTTTTCGATGATGAGAGGCTCGCTCGCCTGTGCACGAAACTCTCCGCCTCGCCCCGAAAAATCCAATACCTCGGGATTTAGAATCTCCGTCTGCTGGGCATTCGGGCTTTCACCAATAAACAGACGGGTGAATCTTTCTAACTGCCGTTGCCAACGTCTATTGTCCGCAGTTACCGTGATAGCGCCAAGCTCGTAAATCTTTTCCGTCAGTTGGAAATCCTGCGTATACGTACGGGCGTCCCGAATAAACAGATCTACGTGTTCGGATTCATATCCCACGATCGAAACAACGAGTCTGAGTGTGCCCAGCGGAATGCCCGGCAGCATGTATCGGCCTTCGTTATCCGTAGTTGTGCCGACCATGGAACCCGCAATAAAAACATTTACCTGAACGAGCGGCTGACCGGTAGAGTCCGTGACCGTCCCGACAATAGTGGCCGCAATCTGGGCAGACGCGGCTTGTACTGGAATAATCAGCGCAAGAAACAGGAATAGCCGGAGCATCAAGTCAGCGTGTGGACCGTCCGTATACGAAGCTATGCTTTATAGAATTCCACGCGTCGTCCGGCCATATCGGCGACACGTTCCACGAGGGCAGTGCGCTCTTCTTCGGTCATTCCCGCAAAAGCCCGTGCCAGATCAATCTTTTCGCGCAACTGGTCAATGTCGTCGGGGCCGGTAACAACAACACTGACTGGAAACGACCAAGCAAAATGAATCGCGTCCCGAATCGAAATCCGATTCGGGACGATACGCGGGTTATTGCCGTGCTGTCCGTGGTTGTTGCCTCCAAAGAATCCGCCATTAGCCAGCGTCTTCATGGCTATGATACCCATTTCACGTGCAACCAATTGGGGCATCACATTGCGCACGAAACTCTTATAGCTCATATCAGCCACATTGACCGGCATTTGGACGGTATCAAATACATTGGTCCTCGCAAGCATGTGCTCGTGTGCTGAGGGATTAGAGTGGCCGGTAAATCCGATATGACGGGTTTTACCTTCGTTTCGTGCTTGCTCCATCACCTCGACAACTCCATTTTTCATCCGTGCGTCCACATCCGACGCGCTCGTTACGGCATGCACCTGCCAGAGGTCCAAGTAATCCGTGTTCAATCTGCGCAGCGAAGCCTCAAGGTGACTGCGGGCCCGCCTGGCATCCGATGCCGTTGTCTTAGTCATGAGGTAGACCTGATCGCGATAGTGGGGGACCAGGAATCTGCCCAGATATTGCTCACTGCCACCGCCTTGGTAAGACTCTGCAGAGTCGAAGAAGCGAATGCCCCCTTCCATAGCGGCTTCTACGGTGGCTTCGGCATCGCGCTCACTCATACGGCCGAGATGCCAACCCCCCAAGCCCAACATGGTTACTGTTTCGCCAGTACGCCCAAATTTGCGGCGTGGCAGTTCATCCCCCCAACGATCGTGCGTTAGGGTTCGTGGAAGCAGCGCGCTAGCCGCAAGGGCCCATTGGACAAAATCTCTTCGGTTCATTTAATCAGCTCCGGTCTGAATTAATGTGCCACGGCCACTGTACACACTCCGAAAGTTCTGGAAATAATACAATATCGGCTTTCCCCTTCAGGGCAAATGTTATAACATCAATATCGGGAAACTGGGCGCGCGCGATGGCTAGTGTCTTGCCCGTTACAACTACGTCGTCAACAAGCAAAATCCGTTCCACATCGGCAGAAAGCTCGAAATCCTGCAGAATATGTGGTGTCGGATACTGCGGTCGGTTATCTGCCGATCGGTAGTTGATCCACATAATATTGAGTGGAGACTGGAGCTTATAGGCGATTAGTGAGGCCGGTACGACACCTCCGCTCCCAATACCAACCACTGCATCACAAGCGGGCAGTTTGGCCAAACGGATGGCGCTCGCCACTTCCTCGAAAGTCACGCGTGACTTGGCGGTTGGCTCTACAATCTGTCGCCTGCGGATAGGTTATGCAGATTCTGCAAAACTTACGGATTTACAGCAGCATGGATCCCAACCGGACGCGGTGCAGCAGTGTATACCGCAGTTGATGATCTTTGGTCAGTTATGCGATTCGAATACTACTACGAACTTCAAAACTGAACGGAAATGAGATTAGTTGTAATAACGGGAGCAAGTCAGGGAATCGGTGCGGCACTCGCACACGCGTTTGCGGAGATTTCGGATATGCAGTTGGTGTTGATGGCCCGGTCTCGCGAAAAGCTGAGCAACGTTGCCGGAGATACTGGGGCGGAAGTGCGCCCCTGCGACGTTACAGATGATGAGGAAGTGGCGCGTGTAGCGAGGGAAGTCGTCAGCACATTTGGTGCGCCGGATGTATTGGTCAACAACGCAGGGCGGTTTGCACCTTCCCCACTGACGGAGTTGGCTCCCGGGAATTTTCGGGAGCAGTTGGAGGTCAATCTCACCAGTGCCTTCTTGGTCACGCGTGCATTCCTGCCGGCAATGGAGAAGCGTGGGACTGGCCATATCTTCTATATGGGATCGGTGGCCTCAAAGCAGGCTTTCAGGGGGGCAGCTGCGTATTGCGCGGCCAAGCACGGTCTGCTCGGACTGGCGCGCACAGTACGAGAGGAAACCAAGCATACCGGGCTCCGTGTCACAACGGTTTTGCCTGGTGCTACCTTGACGCCGAGCTGGAAGGGCACTGAACTGCCTGAATCACGGTTTATGGATGTAATGGATGTGGCTCGTAGCCTGGTGAATATCTGGCAACTGAGCGGCCGTACTGTAGTAGAGGAAGTGCTGCTGCGACCACAATTGGGAGACATTTGACTATGACCGGCTATTTGCAATCACATGTAAGGCTTAGTCGTTGAAGAGTCGCTTTCTGAATTAAACCTTAAATCTGATAACCAACATGCACGGACTCGAACAGTTACGCTATCCGATAGGGCGACCGGTATTGCCCAAGGGGTTATTAACTGCGGATGATCGGGACACATTGATTCACGCGATAGTGGAAGCGCCGTCTGCATTGTGTTTGGCTGTGGACGGGCTCAGCGAAGCTCAGCTCAATACTCCCTACCGGCCTGGCGGATGGACTGTTCGCCAAGTTGTGCATCACATGCCCGATAGTCATATCAATGCTTACATACGTTTCAAGTGGGCGTTGACGGAGGACAATCCTGTTATCAAGGTATACGATGAAGTCGCGTGGAGCAATCTGCCTGATGCCAAATCTGCTCCCGTGGAGATCTCACTCCAATTACTGGAAGCGGTGCACGCCCGCTGGGAACAGCTGCTCACAGGACTCACACCGAAAGACTTTGCACGTACGGTTGTGCACCCTGAAGACGGCTTGCGATCGTTGGATACCTTTCTGGCCATTTACGCATGGCATGGCAAACATCACGTTGCCCACATTACCACGCTGCGGAGGCATGAGGGCTGGTAAGCCTGCGGTACAAGCTTTCCGAGCAGGAAGTTTTTGAGTGCAGCAATATTGGCTTGAGCCGGGTTGTTATGCGCAACCGGAATGTGAGTTATGTGAGAATGGGGGATTCGGGCAATGAATAGACGGGTGCTCAGTGCATCTAAGCTGCCATAAAATGCTCGGTGCCGTGTGGCGACTTATAAGGCCTGCGAGGCGGAATGGACCAAATGCCCATCCATTACGACGGGTACCGGGCTTAAGGTTTCGGCAGCACTAAGACGAATGCCTACGCGAATACTTGATCAGCTTGTGCATTTGGGTGCCGCATATCTACGCCCTCTACGGCATAAATGACACTGCGGGCGATGCTCTTGGTGTGATCGGCGATTCGTTCAAGGCTCTTGCCAACCGACACAATGTGGATTAGTGCTTCGGTGTGCTTCGGGTGCTGTGCACACAAGGCTGATACTGCGGGATGCACTTCGCGCCAAGCTCGGTCAACTCGCAAATCGTAGGCAGTTACGCGGCGGGCACACAATCGGTTTTGCAACGCCAATGCATCCCGGGTATCGTGCATTATACGCCGAACACCATCCGCCAGATCAATCAACTTGGTCTTTGTCGACCAAATATGCACTGGTGGAACCAACTCCGTTTTTTTGGCAATATTTTTGGATAAGTCGCCCATGCGCTCCAGTTCGCCGTTTATACGCATGGCTGCGATCAGTCTGCGAATCTGCTGCAGATCCGGGGACAATGTTGCGAGAAGGGTTTCGCACGTCTGATCTACCTCGAGTTCCAGCACATCGACCTCTTTGTCCTTTCGGGCTACTTGTCTGGCCAGTGTGGAATCGGCAGACATCAAGGCATTCGTAGCATTCGATACCTGTTCGTCGACCAGATCGAACATGTGCACAAGAAGTCCGAAAACCCTGTCAATGCTTGGCTGTGCGGCTAAGGTCATGCACCTTAATGCTTTGTTGTAGTCTCTTCTATGGCTGGCTGGCGTGAAATGGTTTCCTCACCCCCATAAAACGATGTGTCAATATTACGTGTCAGCAGGATGACAATTAACGGTAAGACAAAGAAAATCAATGTGATATAGCCAAAAGCGTAGGCACGATTCCTGACCACGAGAGTGCCAAGCCACTCTGCCATACGTACAGGGACATGACGAATTCGTTGTACTGGCAAGAAGATCAACACGCCGCAGCAGTTGAATATCAGATGGGCCAACGCGACCTGCAGTGCGGCGTGTCCTGCCGCTTCCCCGCTGCCGGAAAGCACCAGTGCAGCCAGAAGGGCCGTTACGGTCGTGCCTACGTTGGCACCCAACACAAATGGAAATATCTGGGCCACAGTCACGATGCCGGCTCCTACAAGGGGCACGGTGATCGAGGTTGTAATTGACGAACTCTGGACCATGATCGTCACGAGAATGCCGAAGGCCAACGCTATGGGTGCCGGTCCGAACAGGAACTGGTTTATCAGACGCTCAGATCGGCCAAGAACCAGGGAACGCAAGAGTTTAACCAAGAACCGCAAAGACAGGAACAAAAGCAGTATACCCACAACCAGCACAATCACGCCGTTATTGAGCATGAGCAAAATCAGCACGTTGACTACCGGTGCGGTGAATACGTCAAGAAAGTTGAGCATTTCGGCACCACCCACATTCGAAAGTGCGGTCGTCAGTCCCTGTGACGATTTGGTCAAAAAGCCTGTCATAAGCTCTAGAGGGAATAGGAGAGCGACCGCCAAGAGATTAAAAAAGTCATGAACGGTAGCAGCCCCCATTGCACGCCCGAATTCATCCTTGCGAGCGATATGCCCCAACGACACAATGGTGTTCGTCACACTGGTTCCGACATTTGCGCCTAACACTATAGGAATGGCTCCGGCGACTGTAAGTCCGCCACCCGCAACAATGCCCACTGTCATGGACGTGACTGTGGAGGAGCTCTGCACGAGAGATGTGGCCAAAATCCCAATGAACAGTCCCACAAAAGGATTTGCGGTAGTGCGGAGCAGATTTTCTGCAAAACCTCGGCCTATGAGCTTAAATGACTCCCCCATGAGCTCAAGGCTGACAAAGAATAAAAACAAGACAACCAAGAGTCCAAGCAGACGAATCACAAGCTCTTTGGCATTCATAGCACGTTAAGAATTGAGCAAAGTGAGAAGTGCGGGGTACAAAGGTGATGGTGTACAAGAGTCCGGGTCATTCCAGATTGGAGCATCCGTACTACCAAGGCCAAAGGGAATAGTTATTCAAGCAGCAGCATTCTGCGGGTGTAGCTACCTTCATCTGTATCCAAGCGGTAGAGATAGAGCCCGCTGATCAGACGGCTGGCGTCGAACATAACGCGATACGTGCCGGCGGTTTGCTGCGCGTGTACCAGCACGTCGACTTGGCGTCCGATGGCGTCGTAAACGGTAAGGCGAACGCTCTGCGTCCGGTTCAGCGCGTACTCAATTGTCGTGGACAGGTTGAAGGGGTTCGGGAAATTTTGGCTTAATGTAATGCTTGTGGGCAACTCGGTCTCGACTTCCTCAATTGACGTTGAAATATCGCCGGTATAGCCAAGCGCATCCAAGGCGGTCCATCCTTTGAGCCAGTTCGTTGGTCCAAAGGCGCCAATGTATTCGGCGACTGTAAAGAACGGGTCATCAGCTGGAAGGGCTGCACGCACCATGGTAAGCGCTGGACTACCGTCATGAGGACGAGGATCAAGCGTGCCATTGCCTTCAGTTTCACGTTCGATGCCGCGTAGCATGGGATCAGCTGCAGTATTGCCGTTGGCCTCCAGATAGGACAGGATCCCTGTCTTGAAGGTGGCATCATCGGGAGCAATCCAATCTTGGAAGTTCGGCCCGGCTCCAAAGTCCCACCACAGGTTGTGGGTCAGCCCTAACTGACCGGCTTCGAAACGCTTGCGGCTGTCTTCCGTTTTGGCTCCCGAATTGTCAATGTCCTCGATATGCAGAGCCTGTCCCCCTTTTGAGGAATTAAACTGGGTAAAGATCGAGTTATGGTAAAAGCCGCCGCTGTTGTCACGGAACATGAGCATTTCGCCGCGATCTGATTCCGGGTTGGCGGATGAACCGGCACCGACATAGGTGACGTTGTAAATTGTTGGAATGGCGTAAGGCTCGAAGTGCTCGTC
>JAAXGT010000010.1 GCA_012271205.1 Rhodothermales bacterium | reverse complement strand
TTTTCATGTACCCGATCGGCCTCATCCATGTAGCGCACCCAGTCTGGAGCAGTTCCACTCCGCGCACGAACGGTGATGTCGCGATTGAACTGCAGGCGCAACTCGTCGAGCTTGCGCGAGTCATTTTTCTTGGCTTGGCGCCGGCATGTACGGTAGATATGAACTTGAAAAATCAGTACTGCAATCAGTACCAGTACTGCCAGAAGAAGGCCAAGATTATCCATGACGATTACTGCTCAGAGAAATACAAGACAGAGGGAAACGTAATATGATACTGGTCCGGCTGAATCCGAATTGCGTCAACGAAGCTGTCCAAGTGCAGAGTTTTATCCAGCACAGCACGCTGAGTTGACCAGCTGTCCCAGTCGATAATCGCGCTGTCCGCCTGGGCTGTGCTTCCGGTGACGCTAAGGCTCAGTTTCAAATCTGCGCGCTTTTCATTACGCTGACGGATCTCACTGACCTTCTCTATTATGTCTTCACAACTGATGTCAAATTCCAGCGAAGACTCACTAATCCATGGCAGAATTGTTTCCGGCAGTAGCGACCGAGCTGTTGTGTCTTCCGGAGTCGGATTGCTGCTTGACGACTGACGTGTCCAGCCAGCTTCGACTTCTTGGAACGAATTCAGAGCTTTAGGAGGATCGCAGCGAATCGTGATTTTTTCTGATCGACGACAGGCACAATGGTCGCTCTCATTTACCCAAAGTGCGAACTGATTTGCCAGACTGCCATCGCCAGCTCGCTTGCCCGCCTCACAGGACATCTCGGTGTCAAAATCACGCGTGTTTATGGTTACCAGCTCCTGTTTAACTTCAATGGAATCGCTCAATTCCCTTACGCCGTCTTTGAGCGATTCCATAACCGATCTGACCCTATCCGCGCCGCGGCCCAGTATCACCACATAAAAAGGGATAGAGCCGATACTCTCCAAGCGCTGGTATCGCTGGCTCCGTTCGTCAAACCAGCAGCCAAGGGACGATCTAAGTCTAGGTGGGCACTGCGTGGAGTGTGTTACCCCCCAGTACTCAGCCTTAGCACCAAACAGTCCCATGTGAAAGTTCTCTTTCCGGACTTGCTTGGATCGTAGCCATTCACTGAGCTTGCTAGAGATCGCGATCGGTCCGGTAACGTCGCTGGTCGCCATCAGATCAGTCACGAGAGCTGCCGCCTCTGCGCGTCCACTATTGAGATCGGAAAGCATCTTCTCGATAGACAAGTCAAGCCGGGTTGACCGTCCGTTGAACAAGCTGCGTTGAATACGAGGCGACACTTGCAGCTGCTGCAGTCCACCACCAACTCCCCACCACTCCATGGCAACGTTAGCGCCGCGATACTCCCGAGCCATGTGGCTGGGTAGGTTCAGCACGATTTCGCGAAAGGTGGAGGAAGCATCGCTGTCAGGCAAAAGCGGCAGAAAGCCTGCCATCGGAGAAGAGATATCCAGATGAATCTCGACTACGCTCGATGTCTCATATATGGTCTCGCTTGTGTCCGCCAACATTGACGAGCCGTGCCAGACGGGCTTCACCGTACCAGACGGGTTCCAACTCGTTAAGGGCTCGCCCTCTGGGCCGCCGCAAGCAACGAATGCGATCACCAGGATAATAACCACCAGAGCTGCAATAATCATCCCGGGAGTTGCGCTGCGACGGGAATCCCTGCGGTTTGTGTCCATAACAGTTAAGGTTAAGTAATGGTACCCTTTTGGATTAAGTCGCACCCAGTGTTGGTCCAGCGTCCTTCAGCGACAGCCTGCACCCGCCTGATCCTTCCGGTCAAAGCACCGTCGCTGTTATCTTTGAACCAAGCCTCTACGGTTCTCGGGGACTTGGCAAAACTGGGCAGAACAAAGAAATGCGGCTTTCGGCTCGCTGTTTCCACGATCAGCAGATAATCACTGGCACCAACATGGCTGCTCGTCATCACCTCAGCAGCAAACCCGTGGTCTGCCAGCTGGCTCTTTAGGCCCTCGACATTGAAATGGCCATCACCTTTGCGTCGGTAGGCATCCCACACGGCAATCAGGTCGGACTCTTGCGGTTCTCTCATTGAAGGCGCTGGTTCATCGGGCTGACCAGGCTCCGGAGGCAGCGTCTCTTCTCCGGAGTCCCTGTGGTGCTCAGACCCAGCTTCCGGAATACTCTGCTCCGGTTTTATCACCGAAGGGGGCTGGGACTTGCCGATCATTGCGGTACGTTGCCCGCTCGTGTGCTCGTTCACCGGGCTGACACGATCTGCACGAATGTCGCTACTGGGTGGAGGCGATTGTTCACTTGGCAGTGATTCCTCCCCAGCAGCTGTTGTGCTGGTGTTTCGGATAAAAATTGCGCTTAAAGGGCCACTGCCCCACCAGAGGAGGTACGCACCAGCCACCACAGCGCACGCAGCAAGCACTGCCACAACATGGGGTAAAGCGCACCTCCAGCTGACAGCATCACCCAAGCGCGCCGCTGGCAACGAGGTCGCGACGCCCAAGGCATAACTTCCTGCGCAAAGCAAGAGCAAGGCAACTGCGTGTCGCGCGACCATCAGCTGCCGTTCCGAAATCGTTGGGACTTAAATGAGGCCTCCCAAACGAGTGCCGCAACCGGTGCCCGGAAATTCGACTCGTTCCAGGCCGCATTTTCTTGAAGTTCCGCGTTGATTTCCTTCTTGAGGTGTGCTTCTAAATCGTCAAGATATTTTGCAACTGTATCATCAGGAGGATTCAGTGGAATCGGCGGTTCCACGTTGCGAAACTCGACCTGTAAGTCTGTTCCACCTCCTGCATTGAACGGCATCTGGTCAAACCACCGGATCACAGCTGGTTTGCCAAGGGCAGCTGAATCCCGCCCTCTGATCAGATGAAGTTTTGTGAGTGCATGAGAGTAGGTATCGACATCCGAGTGCGCTAGCGCTTTTCCAACGGCTTCCATGATTGGCGCTCTCTTGGAGTCCGACTCACTGGATCCCCCGGGAGTACAGGTATGGGCACTCAATTCGGGGCGAGCATCTCGCCACAAGTCGCCATCCTTCCACAACGACTTGGCCCGGAGCTCAATAATTTGCGTTATAGTTCTTTCGATCTTCTGGTAATTACCTTTGTCATGCCACAAGCGCCAACCGTTTCCGCGAAGTTGTACTATGACTTGGAGCACGTCGAGAGCTTGACCAGTGCGCAATACTTCCGGGTACCAATGACGAGCCAGAAAGGCTACAAGGCTTCTGGACATATACTCGGCAATCAACCGGAAATAGCGATTGATGAGGGCGCGTGCCAGATTCGCGTCGGCAGGCTTTTCAAAGCCTGAAAGCCCCAGTCCGGGATGCCTGTCTTCTCCATCCGCTTCAGCTCCAAACAGGCGCTGGGATCCGTAAGATCGTATCCATGCCCGCAACTTTGTTTCTATTTCGCCCGGCTTTCCGCTCCAGCCTTTATGTTGTTTCGGCAACAGGTGGTCCGGGTGCTGCGCAATAACACGCAAGAGCTGGTTGCCGCCAATTCTCGCGCTGTCAGCAACTTCTTTGAAATCAATTCCCGGGCCTTTATTGGCCGAAATGAAGAGGTCGAGGGTGCCTCCTCCCAAGTCCCCTACCAGGCAGACTTCCCCGAACCTGCGCGTGCCGCCCTTCGCCGCTAAAGACTCGTTGTACATTCCGACCGAATTGGTGAGTCCAAGCTGCATGCCGAGGCTTTGGCTACTGCCCTTCAAAACACGGTTGAGCATACGCTCAAAGTCTTGGACCTGACTGTTAGATGTCCGAAGCGGGTATGTGAATGTGAAATTGACTTTCCCTCCTGGAAATGCCTCCAGTCGCCGCCAGATGACCTCCGCCATAACCAACTCCGTTACCATACCCAAGTAGATCTCACGGAGTTTTGGCTCACTGCCTCGAAATGCTGGGAGCGAAACATTCCACTTGAAATCAGCCAAGAGGTGATCAGCGAGATCCTGTCGCTGCATGTTCATTACAGGAATCACGCAATCGAGGCCTGGTTGCCATAGCGCCACATCAGTAGCTTTCAGCTGGGCCAGGCGCTGTATGGTCAGCAATTCCGACGGCAGCAGCCCCTCAGTGCTCTGAGATGTTTCCGGGAAATAGGTCGGCAGCCATAGCGAGCGCTTTTTCAACCCATCATCATTGTTTATGACGTGAGACCAATTCTCGCTTATGTGCAGGACCAAGTCATCAACGGCAGAACCTTGTTCGGGTGAAAGCTTCACTAAGGACTTCTCGCCGTGCACCTCAACAGAGGCAACAGTATGCGGGGTTCCGAAGTCAACTCCAACGTTGACTTCCATATCTCGCCGAGACAAGGCTTCCAAGCGAATAACATACAGGCCCAGCTCCTGGCCGGTTTCGGTGTTTTGCACCGTGACCGCGATTGGCGGGCCTCCAGTGTGCCTGCGCTCTGTCCCTGCAGCGAACTGAACCGGTCGCATACCGTCCCTGTCGGCTACCTCGCCCTGGTGAAGCCTGCTTCCTTCCGGACCCGTCCACAGGGCAGCAAGGTGAATCCTTGCGTCCGTACAGTGCTCGTAGATGTAGTAGGCGCACCACTTTGACCGTTCTATGGAGCGAAAATGAGGCCACACCATCCAGTGGGCCTTGTGTAGGGCAGCAGGCACAGACAGCGTAAATGATAGGCGGTCGCTTCGGCCTTTCAGGTGAAGGTTCCAAGTCGCCACTGTTTCACGAGACTTAATCGCCAGATCTGGTGCATCCGGACTGAATGACTCCCCACGCTCCAGCAGCTCAACTACGTTTCTGTTGTCGTCCGTTTGTACCAGACCAAAATAGTCAGAACGCAGTGGATAGTCGGGGTAGCGTGGTTGCCCTTTTCGTGTCGATGATCCTGGAACCGGGTCTTGCTCCATCGGGCTGCAGGAGCGTATCATGATTTGTTCACGATCAAGGACGACGACGTTCTCAAGAATCGCCGCTGTGAGGCGATCCGCCGCGAGAACGGCTAGTTGACGCCTGTCAGGCCTTACTCCGAAAGCCGCGATTTGCCCACCCTGCAGAAGCTGTATCAGGTGCTCTCTCCAAAGCGCCCAGACAGTATGATCACGGTTGGGTCGTGCAAGCTCGAACCTCTCAAACTCAGCCCTTTTCGTCTGCAACTTTCTGATCTCCGGTACCAGCTCCAAGAGCTCAGGCCAGCCGAGGCATTTTGCCTCTTCGTCAGGCCAGTAGTCTCCAGGCTCGGCAGTAGGCAGCGCAATCTTTATGTACCTATCGCTGCGTTCCGTCTCCCAATACACGGATAACTTGCGCCCCCTTCCATACGGCTCCGGTGCAGACTTCTTGTCGCTATCGAAGACGTGAGTCCACGGCGGCGAAGTGCCGCGATGCTCCTGCCTCTTTTCGACATTGATCCAAGACCTGATCTGTCGTATCTCCCTGTTTACGGGCTTCCACTCATCCATTGCATCTGCTTCCCACTTCTCAGGCCACTTTGATCCTGTCAGCGTCCTCGCAAGTCTTTCCCAGGCATGCGCCAGCTCCCGGTCCGAGCGCGATATCGGTACTGGACAAAATAGCGTGTAGGGTGAATTGAACCCCAGAACGACATCTTTGCCGGCTTGCGTGTAAACAATTTCCACGCAGGCAAAATCATTGCGCCCACCTTCCTGATACTCGCTCACCAGGCTTTGAAGCGATAAAGCAGTACGCGATTGCTGGACCTGAACGTCACGCAGTTCCAGCTTCCCGGATACGACACCTACCAGCAGTATTGCCAGCTGCCTGTGAGCCTTCGGATCGCCCTGTGCTATGGCATAGCGGAAATACTCAGCGGCTGCCATCGGATCCGGCCATCCGTTTTCTGTGATGTGCTCCCGCGAAATGAATCCCTCCACAGTGGCCTGAACGTTCTGATCGGTCACTCGTGTTAACTCGCCAGCGCGCTCGGCTGAGACACTCAAGCTGACCAAGCCCTCTTGTGACGGCCAATATCCGCCGTCCGCGGTACCCGAAGCCTCCTTAACCAGATGGTTGTTCTTTTTCTGCAAGACGCTTGCGTGAGTGACGCTCCAGAAGCAGGTTGCGATTCGGATGTGGATCAACACCAAGTGTGTCGCGCAACCATGTTATGTGCTCTCTGTATTCCTTTGCTAGAGCACGAGCGACTTGCCCCACTTCTTTCGGTTCCGCAAACTTTCGTATGTGCTTGTAGATAGCTGGCTCAATGCTAAGCAAGCCGCGCGAATGTGATACGAACAGCACATGGGCAAAGGCATCCAACATATCTGCAAGGGTGGCCGCCTGATTTGCGAGACTCTGAATCGAGCCGCCTCCTGGAAGGCTGTTGCCGCCGCCAAGACAGACAGGGTCTTCAGTGCCCATCTGGTAGAGACCTGGAGGAGAGGGTTTCAGATACTGATGTAGGCAGCAGAGAGCAGCGACGCCGTGAACATACGCTTCAAATATCGGCTGCTGAGTATCCGAGGTGAACTGTCGCGAATCGACCATCCTGGAAGGGATTCCTACGGGTACCGTCGCCACATCACTGGCTAAGCTTCGACCGTAGTAGGCGAACGCGGAGTTAGCGTTCTCGGTCATGGACATGTTGCGGCGCTGGGCTCTGGCAGCAGTCTCATCGGCGACGCCCTCTGTTTTGAACTTGAACCAGTCCAACACCATAACAGCCATCACGTGAGCACCCTTTTCGGCAAGCATTCGAGCCAGTGTTGGTGCTACTGAAGCACCAGTACCGCCGACAGCAGACCCCACCACGGCAACTCGCCCATGCTCTTTCAAAAGCGTATTAAATGCCGCATCTTTGTTCCCACCTTCCGGCCTGGTATCAAACTGTTTCAGCCGGAACAGCAGGGAGCCAATAGCAGGCGACCCCATCATGCCGTGTGAATACCGGATACCTTGCTGGTCCCGCGACGTGAGAAGACGCAAGTAGGGCGAATCTTTGAAGCGCACACCCAAGGTATCGTTCGGCGGGCCAAACCATTTGTTATCTCGCCCAACCGGCAATGGAGTAACAATTTTGAGCGAATCCTCCCAGTTGTAGCGACCGGGATGGGATTGAGCTAGTCGTCGAACTTCCTGCCAGGCAGTCGGCTCTGTTGCTGTCGCTCCGTCACCATAATCTTGGTCCACGAGGTAAAGAGTAGGGAGTTCAAGCGACTTGTCTCCGCGGCGAAAGAACCCGAGAGCATAGCCAAGCGTGTGAAACCGCAGCATTGCAAGTGCTACGTGAGCCCCTGTTCCACCACAGGCGATCAAAGAGTTCTTCATATTGTACCTCCCTTATACAACCGGTGCGCAATCCAAGGCGCGACTAGGCATATTGCCAATCCGGCCAAGACACCGATCCATCCGAATCCCAAGCTCAACCGCTTCTGATCAGGATCACAATTTTCCACCAGAAGCAGCAGATAGAATGTGAGCGCCATACCAGCTGCTATTGCAAAAATCAAAGGTATCCACAGGCAGCGTCCTACAGATGGCTGCTCGCCGCGTTCATGCAGGTCCCAGCGATCCAGCTGGCGATATCGTCGCCAACCGACGATGATCGCGCCAACGCCCCCTGCCAAGAGTGCCAGAACAAGCGGCTCCCATTCTGAGCCGTCAGTAATACACCAGTAACTCAATGTATCACCTCATCGCATTGCTGTTGGCATAGCAGATATCATTGCATGGCATTCCGAGCGCCCGGTGCGTCCTGCCATCCTTC
>JAAXGT010000011.1 GCA_012271205.1 Rhodothermales bacterium | reverse complement strand
AACAGCTGCTGCGTAAGGTTATGCTTTTGCAAGCGATGTCGGAATTTGCATATCGTGGTTTCGTCTGGCACGCGGCGCGCAGACTCCACGTCAATAAGAAACTCCTCCGCGGCGGGATCGGAACCCTCCCGGCGACCGGGGCTTACCATTCACGTGGTGAAGGTTTTCGAGGGTTCTTGAATCCAGTCAGAATTTACCTTAACTTTGCCCCTAACTGTCCAACGAGGATCTCCAACTGACCGAGCCAACTACACATGAACAAGACACTGTTTATGTGTCTCCTACTCTTGTTCGCTGTTCTTCCGGCAACGGGGCAGTGGACGGACAGTAATCTCCGTGTTGGGGTGCTTATCAAGATAGGTGCAAGGCATGACCAAGAGCCTACCTTATTCCTTCGTTATGACCAGGCCACACTGCTTTTTGATCATCCATCAATCGGGACTCGTTCGTTGAGTGTCAGATTCAGTGGCTCCGGCGACGAATGGACAGTGTACCCTCCCAGCACCCCGTTTTATCTCGTTGTAGATCCGCCGTGGGGTCAGTCCGGTTGGACAGGCCCTGGGGCCTCGAAGTGGGTGGATATCAGATGGAAGGAAGATGGAGAATGGGTTGAGTTTAATTATGACATTGTGGTTGTCCCTGCAGCCGACCGTGCTTTTGAAGATACCGAGGGGAACACCATGCTCCTCTGGGAGGGAGACTCAACAGGGATCGGCAAGCCGCTTATTCTTGTCGAAGGCTTCGATCCACCGAGCGAGAGTGCGGCGGATGAGAGCTGGCCAGCCCTGTATTACGCCGGCGCGACCAAATTTATAACGCTGGCACGCAAGCAGGGTGCGGATATTCTGATCTTGAACTTTGCTGACGGCGGAGCAGATATGAGAAAAAATGAGGACTATGTCCGCTCCGCTGTTCTTCATATCACGTCGATCAAGCCCGCTGCAAGCGACTCGATTCGACTAGCGGGCATCAGCATGGGTGGTGTTGTAGCCCGCTGGGCACTGGCGCAGGCGGAAGGAGAAGGCAATCCACTGGAGGTATCTCACTACGTATCACTGGATTCACCCCATCAGGGGGCAAGGATGGACGAAAAGCTGTTGGACTACGTGAAGGAAGAGCTAGATGACGACCCGTACCTGTCGATCAAAACAATAGCATCAAGACAGATGCTGGCGTACAATCCATACGATCCTAGCGGTGGACTGCGTCGCGAGTTTTATGATGAGATTAATGAGTTAAATGTGTCTCATGGCTATCCCAAGCGTACGAAGAACATCGGTGTTGCCTTTTCCACCGGGTCATCAAATCCGAATTCACATGGAGACCGATGGATGCGGGTCAGGGCAAAGGAACGGCTAACCGGGCTGGTACACAGTAAAACCTTTTTCTTGAACTCGAGTCATGGTACGCTGGAAGCCGGGAGCTACCTGCCCCTCTCAACAACAATGTTGCGAGGGCGCTCAGTAATATTTGTGCCTTGGTTATGGTATATCATCCGATATGAGGCAAATTCTACGTTTATTCCTTATGTAAGCGCTCTTGACAAAGTTAGTCATTACTCCAGATTTGATGTCAGGCTGGTTCCGTCTACTACGCATTACCACGACAGGCTGCCTGACGAGGTCATTGTTCCACTTCTTTACGAACTCGATCTGTTTCCTCCCCTGGCTGTATCAATTTGGGGCCCTACGAGCCTGATGCCAGCGCAAACGGGTACTTGGACAGCGAGGGTGTCTGGAGGGACATCTTCTGAATTGCCTGTTACCTATCGCTGGGAGTATCAGCTGACGTGCCCTCCGTCCGGGGCAGTAGGGTCAGAAGTGCAATGTGGTCAGTGGCAATATGCAAATTCTATCTCAGAATTTACGAAGATCGCCTCGACACTTTATTCGCCTCTCAAGATTAAGCTGCTAGTTACAGACGCATATTCCCGGGTAACAGCAATTGATTCAGTGTCCGTGGAGACTGTTTTTGATTTTAATGATAATGTCAATTCCAGTAGTACCAACTATCCGAATCCTTTCAACCCGATAACGATTATTCGATTCACGTTGTCTAAGGCAACGAACGTGTCGGTTCGAGTGTATGATGCTCAAGGTCGTGAAGTCCGCACCCTCGTGCATGGCGACTTTGCAAGAGGGGTGCACGAGATATCCTTTGATGGATCTTCATTGTCAAGTGGTGTATATTACTATACCGTTAGAACAAATGATTATAGCGAAACACATTCAGTGCTTCTGGTTAAGTAGATGACACGGTTAACGAATATATTATGGCTGTCAGCATTGTCGGTCTTGCTAATTTCCGGCTCTGTACATGCGCAAGGACTGGTCGATTCTGCAGCGTACAGATGGCTGGGTTCGGGCGTAGGTATCATGCCTGTGCCAGATGGTACTCCAGACCACACAGTCGTATTAAGCGGCAGCATCCGGCCATTGAATCATGTCTGGCCAATTTTGGTCTTCGAGGTGGTGCGCTTATACGCGAGAAGAGTCCAGAGAACTTTGCATTGATGGTAAGCCTGTCACTGCTGGCGGTCAATGTGCACCGACTTGGCTGTATGGTGCGCGACAAGGAACGCAGTACGCGTCGACGAAGACGCGCCGCGTAGCTCCACCGCAGCAGAAGATATCATAGCATGGTAGTCCGGGGCCGGGGGTACGTACCTTGACTCGGATACGCACTCGTTAGGGCCGACTTGTCATGCAAACAGACTCTTCCTTTTCGTCTTCCCGTTACTT
>JAAXGT010000074.1 GCA_012271205.1 Rhodothermales bacterium | reverse complement strand
TTGAACTCCGGGTACGGCTTGTGCTGGAATAAACTCCGCTGCGTGTACGGCTTGTGGTCGCCGTATTCGTGCCCCGAACTGCACTGCTACGTGAACTTGATCCGGTTGACGTAACGCCAGCCCGCGTGCGGCCGGGCGTCGTCCCCTCCGACCGCTTCGCACGGCTGCCGGTAGCCAGCACACCTGAACGCCCGACATTCCGTAGCCCATCATAGTACGTATTGTTGTAACCCCGCTCCCCTGCATACACACCTCCACGCCCAATACGTGCTCCACGTGGTCCGTACGTTCGGGGAGACCAAGCCCAATACGGATGGCTGCCATAGTAGCCGGGATAGTAGCCCCCCCATCCATAATAGCCTGCATGGTAGGGAAACCCGTACCCGTAATGCCAAGGTGAATAATGCCAAGGGCTGCCAAACCCGAAGCTCAGGTAGAGACTTGATCCGCAGTAGCCCCAACTGCCGCCACAAAACGGATCATACCAGTACGGATCGTAAAACGGATCGAGGGGCACATACGGATATCCGTAGAAATGCGAGAAGTACCGGCGATACCGTGTGCTTGTGACATGCGGATAATAATGGTCAGCGTAATAGTTGTCTACGACTACGCTGTCGCCGTACTCTGTCTCGTATTCGGTGATTTCTTGGTAATCCGGCTCTCGGTCAAAGTATCCTATACCCAACTGCGTGTAGCATCCGGCTGAAAACAGCATTAAAACCAACACGGCAGTGGACCCCGCTGCGCGGGCGTGCAATGTCGAGTAGTTCGACAGACGGGTCATGGCAATACGCATCGTTAAAATTTAAGATAACGGATCAGGATAAACCCGAAGTCCGGTTCTGATAATGCCGCCTTAAATGTGTGCAAGGTCACAAGCGGCACATGCTGAATTTATTATGCAAATACTAGGCCGAAAACCCCAAACTGCGCGTCAAGGCCTCTTAATGCCGGCGAAGTGTCTACTATTTGGAACACCCTTCACGGCATGCGTTACACCGCTGGCAAATTGAAACTGCTCATTATGAGGTATCGCACTCTTGGACGAACGGGCTGGTCTATCAGCGAAATCGGGTACGGAATGTGGGGCATGGCCGGCTGGACCGGCTCTGACGATGATGAATCCCTGGGCTCACTGCAACGCGCCGTTGATCTGGGCTGCACTTTCTTCGACACGGCCTGGGCTTATGGCGACGGACACAGCGAGGAGCTGCTGGGAAGACTCGTGCGGGCCAACCCGGATCACCGGCTGTATACGGCCTCGAAAGTGCCTCCCAAGAACCGGGCTTGGCCCAGTAGGCGCGAACATTCGCTGGAAAACTGCTTCCCGCCGGCATACGTCCGCAAGTACATCGATCTCTCCCTTGAGAACACCGGCTTGGACCGTATCGACCTGATGCAGCTTCACACGTGGGAGGACTCTTGGCTGTCGGATGATCGTTGGGTTCAGGAACTGATGCGTGCCAAAGAGGGTGGTAAGATCGGTGCAATCGGAATCAGCCTTAATCGATGGGAACCCTGGAATGGCATACAGGCCGTGCGCAGTGGTCTGGTGGACTGCGTGCAGGTGATTTATAACATTTTTGACCAAAACCCGCAGGAAGATCTCTTCCCCGCGTGCCGGGAACATAACGTAGGCGTGATTGCCCGCGTGCCGTTCGATGAGGGTACACTCACCGGTACCCTTACGCTGGAAAGTACCTGGCCTGAAGGCGACTGGCGCAACACTTACTTTGTTGAGGAAAATCTGCGAAGCAGTGTGGCACACGCCGAACCCCTGTACACCCTAGTTCCGGAAGGCAGCTCAATGCCCGACATCGCCCTTCGCTTTATTTTGAATGAACCGGTCGTAAGCACGGTCATTCCTGGAATGCGCAAAGTGCGGCACGTAGAAGCCAATATCGCATCTAGTGACGCAGATCCGCTTGAACCGGCCCTGGTGGAAGAGTTGTACAAGCACCGCTGGGACCGAACACCTACGACCTGGTCCCAGTAAAGGACAAACCGACCATCTAAACCAGCCTGCAGCACCGCTACGCCTTAGATTTCCGAAGTACAACCTCTTTTGGCGGGGCGGAACATGTTTCGCTGCTTGTGGCTTATCGCACTATTATATACGGGAGATGCATTTGCCCAGTCTTGGGGCCACATCAGCGGTGAGGTACGCGACGCCGACACAGGCGAAACACTGCCCCGCGTGAACGTTGTGGTCTACGGGACCAATTTCGGCACAGCCACCCGTGAAGACGGCCGGTACTCACTGCAACTGCCTGTGGGGCGGTACACATTTCTCTTTTCCTTTGTTGGCTTTACCAGTCACGCAGACTCGGTCGTAATTGCTGCACGCACGCCTGTCACACTTAATATAATGCTTAAGCCTGGCGTTCTTGAGGGCGAAGAATTAGTCGTTGAGGACGTCCCCACACTGGAAGCTGGCGTGCAGCAATTATCGCCCGAACAGGTACGCAATATGCCATCCCCTTTCAAGGGATATCAGGCGCTACTGGCCTTGCCAGGTGTCTCCGCGTCCAACGAGCTTTCCAACCAGTACTCCGTGCGAGGCGGCGGTTTCAACGAAAACCTGATCTTCCTGAACGGTTTTGAGATTCACATGCCATTTCGACCACGGCAGGGGGAGCAAGAAGGACTGGGCCTCTTTAATCCAGAGTTGTCGCGTCGTATTACGCTCTATACCGGGGGATTCCCAGCACGCTACGGAGGAAAGATTTCGTCTGCGCTGGACATTGAGTACGCGGGCAGCACTGCGCTTCACGGAGCCGCTTCACTCTCTCTTTTGGATGGAGGTGTTGCTGCATCGGCTACGCACGGCCCACTCGCCTGGCAGTTTGGTGCACGCAAGGCGCGGGCCCGCCGTTTTTTTGCCACACAAGAGCTCAAAGGCAATTATCAGCCGGACTACGAGGACGTACAAGGACGACTTGCCTACACCTTCGGACGCGGACACGAACTGGAGTTTCTTGGCCTGTGGGCCGACCATTCATTCCAACTTGACCCCCGCGGTCGGCGCACCTTCTTCGGCACTGTGTCTTCAGACGGAGGACCAGTCAACCTGCGCTCGGTCTGGATTGCGTACAGTGATGAAAGCCATGAGAAGGATGGCTATCAAACCGGCTTTGGTGGTGTGCGGCTGGGTTTGGCACTTTTACGCGGACTGAGGGCGGAACACGACGTCTCCATTTACAGCACAAGAGAAACCGAAGCGTATCGCCTGGAAGGACAGGCAATAATTTATGACGTTGTCCCTGACGAAGATGCGGACCTGCTTTTGATTCCGCGAGGCATGGCCCTACAGACGGATTATGCCAACAACGAAATATCAGTGACTACACTGACGGGCAAAGGTCGCTACAGTTGGACATCAATGCATCACACTACCGAACTTGGCTGGTCCGTTCGCCAACTCCTGTTCACCGATAACCTGGAGGAGCAATCCCTGGTCGAGGGCCGCAGTACACAAGGAGATCTGGTACGTGTAGTAGTCGACAGTCTGCGTGGCGACGTGACACTGAATGAATCCCAGCTCAGTGTCCATGCCGAAGACGCTTTCAGTGTGGGCTCCTCAGCAAACCGTTTGACCGTAACGGCCAGCGCACGAGCAGACTTCTATTCATTCAATGACGAGTGGACTGTCTCCCCCCGTTTAAACGTGCGGTTTGAAGCCTCGCCTGTGCTCACGTTGACAGCAGCTGCGGGCGTGTACTATCAGCAGCCGACGTACCGCGAATTGCGCGGCACGCCGTCGGCCGCTTCGACACTGAATAGTACCCTTAACCGGGATATTCGCACGCAGCGTGTAGTGCTGGGCGTTCTGGGTGCGGAACTCTTTTTGCCGCGGCGTCGCCTGTATTTGCGGGCGGAGGGATACTGGAAAAGGCTTGATCGGATCATTTCTTATTCGCTGGAAAATGTGCGCGTCAATTATTCCGGGATTAATGATGCGCGCGGCCACGCGTATGGACTGGATTTACAGGCGCGGGGCGAGTTTGTGCCAGGCATGGAGAGTTGGATCAACTACAGCTTTCTGGTCGCGCGTGAGCGTTTCTTGCCCGAATACGTTTCGCCGCTCACTTCCGGGCTGCTGCCTCGTCCAGCGGATCAGCGCCACACTGTCGCTCTCTTTGTGCAGGACTACGTGCCAACCGACCCGACATGGAAATTGCACCTGAGGGCCTTGTTCGGAAGTGGTTTGCCATATACACCGCCTCATCCTGGCAAACGCGTTGGCAGTGTGGTTGTCCAAATACCGGGCGAACGCCATTCCGCGCGCTACCCGGAGTTCCGGCGCGTGGATTTTGGAGTGACGAAGATCATCGAATTGACGCAGCACAAGCACCCGATAAATCTGGAAATCACCTCCGAACTCTTGAACGTATTTGACATCGTAAATACAGTTGCCTACTCTTGGGTGCCTGATGCAACCGGCATCTGGCAGCGCATCCCCACGCGGCTTACTCCGCGAACGCTCAATGTCCGGCTGCGTGTGTCGTTCTGAACCAGGAACGCGTGTAGCTCTGCAGAATTAAACCGGCGGTGTGAGTTGTGCAAAAGTCTATTCATTCATGGACTGCTACGTCTTGGTTCAAGAGCAACGGTGGCACCAAGCCACTTTCCAAATACGCGACGGCTTCTCCCACGCCTGAAATGCGCTCGATATCCGGTTAGCATCACACGGATTAAATAGAGGTCTGCCCGAGCAAGGGGCTTCTTTCTTCATACGCTGGCACTACTGGACATTCAGCTTTGAGCCTTTCGTTGATGTCACTGACCAGCGTCGGCTCTCCAAATGAGCTAGGCGCGTCGGCTCGGGAACGCGATAACGCACTGCACACCGGACAGTGAATTTGATGCTCTCTTTCAGGGTTATGGCGTGCCCACAGCTTACATATACCGGACTCACCTTGCTTCGCGTGCGAACGGCAGCCCCCAAGATCTCACCGGTTCGTGGGTCAACGAGCGGCTCATGATCCCCCTTTTCGCTGCCTGGCATCTCATGCACGCCGACGTAGCGTCGCTTGGCCACACCGAGGGTCGGCACATCCAAGAGCACCCCCAAATGGCAAGCCAGTCCGAAACGGCGCGGATGTGCGCGTCCGTGCCCGTCGGTCATGATCACGTCTGGCATTGTGTCCAATTGCTTCAAAGCGCGCAGTATAAGCGGAATCTCTCTGAATGCCAGCAGGCCCGGTACGTACGGCCAGGCCACTTCCGCTTCCACTGCTACGTGGCGTACAGGTTTGAGCGCTGGCCACGCAAGTACGACGACGGCCGCACGGCCGGCCGGCCCCTTCATGCTCACATCCACCCCTGCGATCGTGCGCACAGGCTTGGTCAGCCGTGCCACGCGTACACGGGATACCAGCGATTCCTGTAATTCGCGGGCCGCTCTCGGTGTCAAGTCCCAAGGATGAGAAAGGGCACAGGAGGGCATAGCAGTGCGTTAGTATGGTTATGACTCAATTTATGGCAAGGCTGACTGCCGCACTTTCCCTGTTGGCCATGCTGCCGGAAACCTGGGGCCAGCAGGTTGCGCCGCGTCCAGCCAAAGCCGCCGCACTCAGCTTTGCGGTGCCGGGGCTGGGACAACGCTACGTGAACGGAAACCAGTGGAACAGGAGCGCTGCATGGTACGTGCTTGCGGAAACCGCATGGTGGGCCGGATTGGCAGCAAGCGAATGGTACCGCGGCCAGTCCGTACAACATTATCGTACTTGGGCGGTCAGTCGTGCCGGCGCACAAGTGGAGGGCAAGGATCGCGCATTCTTTGTTACGATCGGAAGCTATACCTCTTCAGAGGCCTTTCGGGACGAAAGCCTGCGTAACCGCAGATGGGACCAACTCAATTACGTCAGCGATCCGGCCTACCACTGGATTTGGCAATCGGACGAAGACTTGCAAGAGTATCGTGATTTGCGGCAGGATGCGGATGCCTGGGCACACCGTCGCACGCTGTTCATCGCCGTGATGACCGGCAGCCGGGTAGTGTCTGCCGTGAACGCATTGCGCGCGGCAAAGCGGCAGCATGGCGTGCCGCTTTCAATGGCTCTTGCCCCCGGTCCAGCTGGCACTATGAAGGTTCGTGTCCGTCTCACACTGTAGCACCACCGCATGAAGTGGAACAATCCAACGATTCGTATCGGGAACGAAGTTGGCCCAAGGGCATTTTCGGCGCCTTTTTTGCACAATACGCTACGCAGGACGTACATTTTGTAGTTGACCGTGCTATCAGGGTCCTTAGCTCAGTTGGTTAGAGCGCTACGTTGACATCGTAGAG
>JAAXGT010000069.1 GCA_012271205.1 Rhodothermales bacterium | reverse complement strand
CTGCAGTGATCATAATGCTTCCCCAAACAGTAATTCGCGGACAAAAAGAGCGTCAAGTCTGATTTGTGAAATCAAGGTAGGCCTAGGATAGGTGCGTCCTTGTGGCATGGATATTGCTTTAAGGACACCAAAAAAACAGACTGAAACTCCAGAATATTACCCTCAATCCCTCAATCTGTGGGCTTCAGGCAAGTAAATCGCTCCTAAAATGTCTTTGATCAGAGCTTCCTTAACACATTCTGAAAGAAGACCGATGCCTGTAGCGTGCCGTTCCAAGTCATGCACTACCAACTCAACCACCGGCACAGGAGTCTGGACGGGATCTTTTCGGCGATGGCTGCTGGCGTCACGTACGCGCTTTGGGATACTCAAACCATCGTGCGACTGGTGGACGAAACGGTTCCGAAGACCAGCTCTCGCGGTTGCTGCAAGAAGAAACATTTTAGCTGATCCACTATACGCCAAATCAATTGTGCTTCTTTTGGTTTTGCTAAACGCCGCATGTGGGCGACACGATCGAAATCTGTTGCCGGAGGTTCTCATAACAGGGCCGAATCAGGAAAGCTGGAACGTGCATATGTATGTGACGCAGACCGGGCAGGGCCAGGATTCCAGCCAACTTCGCATGGAATTGATAGCGGAATACATGGCGTGGATCGATGACAGGGACAGCTCCCATCAGCGACTCTCGGGAGAGGATACAAAGGTGCACGTAAACCTGTATGATACCACCGGCGCGGCTACGGCTACCATTACGGCGGATCTGGTCTGGTATTATGACCAGCAGCAAAGAATCATCGCCGATGGAGAAGTTCTTGTGCTTACTTCGGACGGACGTCGGCTCGAGACTGAATGGATCGAGTGGCAGGGGGGCGACCGGAAGATCCGTACGGACCGCTACGTGCACATCACGACTCCCGACGAAACTGTTGAAGGGACCGGACTCGAGGCCTCGGAGGATCTGTCCTTCTATCGGATCGGGCGCTTTAAGGCCGAGGTGGCTGTAGACTCATGAGAGGCACTCTGTTGTGGGGGATAAGCATTTTCCTTATGCCCGGGCCACTTTCGGTGCCATACTCAGTCCGAAGCTTGGCACCTGCCGATACGGATTCCGTCACTGTGGCCATCGTAACCGGGGATTCCCTTGCCGGAATGGAGATTAATGGCGAATATATTCAGTACATCGTTGGCCGCGTCCAAGTCGTCCAGGACAGCACACAACTTGCCTCGCACCGTGCAGAACGCAATGTAACTCTAAGGGAAAGCATTTTCATCGGAAGCGTAAGCACGGTGGACCGCGGCGATACACTTCTTGCAGACACGCTGTTGTATGATGAGGCAAACAAGGTGGGACGGGCGAGTGGCAATGTCCAACTGACGGACGGTGACGTTGTAGCGTATGCGACCACGGGCTGGTATGCTGTCGAAGAGAAGCGTGCCGAGTTTCCTGACGGTCTGCGTCTCGTGGATTCGACCGCTGTGGTAACCGGTCTGGTTGGTGAGTACTGGACCCAGGAAAAACGGGCGGAACTTGCAGGCGACGTACACTTGGGGTCGGAAGAATGGAGCTTGTGGGCGGATTCACTGACCCACCTGCGTGTATCGCGCGTATCGGTTGCACGCAGCAATGTGGTACTGGCCCAGGCTAGCGACACCGATTCGATTTACATTTTCGGTGAATGGGCTCGCCGAAATGAAGAAAGCGGACACAGCAATGTGACCGGTCAGCCATTGCTTATGCAGCTTAGCCGTGACTCAGTTGGAACGGCCGCAATTCAGTCACCGGACACACTATTGGTGAGGGCTTCGGAATTGAATCTTCGGGAGGATGCCGGCGGCCGGCGACATCTCACGGCCACACGAAACGTGCGTGTGTGGCGGCAGCAAGTGGCAGCGGTGGCTGACTCTATGGTATTTATTCAGCGAGAAGAGGAATTAGACGTGCTCTGGCTCTTTGGCATGCCGGTAGTGTGGGTTGAAGACACACAGGTCGCGGGAGACACCGTCAAGATTGTGCTCGATGGCGGCGATGTGGACTCGCTGCTGGCGTTCGGGAATGCCTTCGTTGCACAAATGGACAGTATCACAGGACGCATCAATCAGGCACGGGGACGCTCGCTGATTGGGAGCTACGGGGCGGATTCCATTAGCGTTTTTACTCTGAGACCCAATGCGGAGGTGTTATATTTCTATAAAGACAACGATGACGCGCCGGATGGCGCGCTGCAGGCCTCCGGAGACGAAGTGCAAGTAGTGTTCAAAGAAAACACCCTGCAGACCTTCAGGTTCGGTATCGACATTCAGGGAACGCGCTATCCGGAAACCGGGCTCCCCAACCCGCTTGGTCTTCAAGGCGTCAGGTGGATACCTGACGGCCGCCCGAAGCGAGCTGTTCTATTGGCGGACAGTGTTGCACGCCAGAATATGCCAAATCCTTGATGGGTGCACAAACGCTCAGGGCCAAGGGCCTGACTAAGAAATACCGGCGCCGCACGGTAGTGTGCGATGCGTCGCTGGAAGTGCAGCGCGGTGAAATCGTGGGCCTCCTAGGCCCTAACGGTGCGGGCAAGTCGACGTCCTTTCACATGATTGTAGGGTTGGAGCGGCCAAACGCCGGACGCATCTATCTAGGTGAAAGAGACATCACGCCCATGCCCATGTACAAGCGGGCGCGAATGGGACTGGGGTATTTATCCCAGGAATCCAGCGTATTCACGCAGCTCACGGTGGAACAAAACCTGCATGCCGTGCTGGAATTCCAGGATCAATCGAAAGCTGAACGGCAAGCGCGGGTTGATCAGTTAATCGCGAATTTCGGCCTTGAAAATGTTCGCGGTGCCAAAGCCTACACCTTGTCTGGAGGCGAACGGCGTCGAACGGAAATCGCGCGCTCGATGGCCTTGGAGCCACAGTTTTTTCTTTTGGATGAGCCTTTTGCCGGGGTCGATCCAATCACCGTAGAGTACATCCAGGATATCGTTCGGCGGCTCACCGAGTTTAATATTGGCGTGCTGATTACAGATCACAATGTGCACGAGACGCTCGCCATAACGGATCGGGCCTATTTGCTCTTTGACGGTCGCATTCTCAAGTCAGGTACGGCTGTAGAACTGGCCGCGGATCCGGACGTGCGCCGGCGTTATCTGGGAGAAAAATTTTCGCTGGATCGCTACTGATGAACGTGCTGAACGCATCAGGGTTGAATACCTTCAGACTGGCCTGAATCGCAGGATTGAATGGTTGTCATTATGGAGCAGGGCGCCTCGGAGTCCGAAATCGAGGCCGTGATCAACAACCTTAATGCCTTTGGTTTTGATGTGCACCGCTCGAGTGGTGTCAATCATACGGTGCTGGGAGCCATAGGCGTAAAGCCGGGCTTCGACATCCGGATCATTCGGGTGCTGGATGGCGTGGCGGATGTGCAGCGTGTGACCGAACCCTACAAATTTGCGAGCCGGGCCTGGAAGAACGAGCCCTCCATTCTGGAGATCGGTTCCGCCAGAGTGGGTGGAACCGAAGTTGTGATCATGGCCGGCCCTTGCGCTGTGGAAAGCGAGGAGCAGATTAATATTACCGCGGCCCATGTAGCCTCCCACGGGGCTACGTTTTTGCGCGGCGGGGCATTTAAACCGCGGACATCACCGTATTCATTCCAGGGAATGGGAGAAGCAGGGCTGCGCTTGCTTCGGGCGGCGGCAGACCGGTATGGGCTTGGCGTAATAACCGAGGTCACGGATGTGACCAAAGTGGATCTGGTGTATAGCTATACTGACGTGTTCCAAGTGGGGGCGCGCAATATGCAGAACTTTGGGCTCCTCAAGGTGCTGGGGCGGAAAGACAAGGCGGTATTGCTAAAGAGAGGCCTGTCGGCGACCATCGAGGAGTGGCTCATGGCGGCGGAATACATTATGAGTCAGGGAAACCCGCATATCATATTGTGCGAACGCGGAATCCGAACTTTTGAGACCTATACGCGCAATACGCTGGATCTCTCGGCAGTTCCGGTAATCAAGCGGAAGAGCCATTTGCCGATTATCGTAGATCCGAGCCATGGCACTGGACTCCGCAACAAGGTAACGCCCATGGCGCGTGCGGCGGTTGCGGCAGGGGCGGACGGCATTATGGTGGAGGTGCATCCGGATCCGGCAGCAGCGAAGAGCGATGGTCCACAGTCCTTGTATTTCGAACAGTTTGCAGAGCTCGTGCGGCAGATCCGCGATATTGCGCGGGCCATCGGCCGTGATGTGCCTGTGGCGCAAGCCACTCCATCCGATGCATAAGAAGCGCATAACCATTCACTTGTGCGGATTAGGTTTGCTCGTGTGTTTGACACTGTTGGCATCCTCCTGCAAATCGGTTGAATCGACGAGTTCTTCGAACAGGAGTGGGGCCATTACGATTGAGGAGATAAGTGCAAGCGGCTTTGTCTTCACCAACGCATATGAGATTGTGCGGCAGCTGCGACCACAATGGCTCATCGAACGCGGCGTTTCCACATTCATACCGAGCACCAACAGTAACACATTGTTGGACTTCATTGCGGTCTATGTGGATCGCAACTTCATGGGAGATCCTGAAACCCTTCGCGGCGTGCCAGCTTTACAGGTTGAACAGATTCATTTTTTGGATGCCGGGCGTGCCCAGCGACTAGGGTCGCGCAGCCATATCCACGGCGCCATTGTCCTTACTACACGTACTCAATAGGTACTCTTGCTGCCCGAGTAGCCGGCAGACTACCGCAACAACAGGGAGCAGGATTACGTTTTTAGCTCCTGATTTTGCTGCGTGAAGTGCAGCCAGGGCACGTGGAAAATGATTGATCTGCAAAAACTACAGGAGGTTAAGCGGCGGCTTGATGACGTAACTGCACTGCTTTCGCAGCCCGAGGTAGCGGCGGATCCAGCCCGAATGGCGATCTTGGGCCCCGAGCATCGTGAGCTTACCGAAGTCGTGCAGGCTATCCGCCGCTACGAAGCTATGCTTCGCGAGTGCAATGACTTACGCGAACTTATACAGCAGGAGGAAGATGACGAACTAGTCAAGCTTGCACGCGAGGAGCTTGACACGCTGACTCAATTGCGTCCCCGGCTGGAGCGAGCGCTTCGCCTGAAGCTGATTCCCAGGGATCCGGCCGATTCCCGTGACGCCATTGTCGAAATCCGGGCTGGCACCGGCGGCAGCGAAGCGGCACTCTTTGCTGCCGACCTGTTTCGGTTGTACGAAAAATTTGCGGATCGGCAGGGATGGGGCCTCAATGTGATGAACAGTTCGGTTGGAAGCGCAGGCGGATTCAAGGAAGTGGTTTTCGGTGTCAGTGGGCGAGGTGTTTTTGGGATCCTTAAATACGAAAACGGTGTCCACCGTGTGCAGCGCGTGCCGGAAACCGAGTCTAGCGGCCGGTTGCACACGTCAGCAGCAAGCGTGGCTGTATTGCCCGAAGTCGATGAAGTCGAAGTTAATCTGGACCCCAACGAACTCAAGATTGATGTGTATCGGTCCAGTGGGCCGGGCGGTCAGAGTGTCAATACGACCGATTCCGCCGTCCGGATTACGCACATCCCCACCGGACTTGTGGTTACGTGCCAAGACGAAAAGAGTCAGCACAAGAACAAGGACAAGGCCATGCGCGTCCTGCGCTCGCGTCTCTACGAACAGAAGATAAACGAGGCCAACGCGGAGCGGGATGCGGTGCGGCGCCAATCCGTGGGGTCGGGTGACCGGTCTGCCAAGATCCGGACTTACAATTTTCCCCAGGATCGCGTGACGGATCACCGGCTGGACGGAGACTATAAGAATTATCCGCTCCGGAAGATCATTGAAGGAGACCTTAATGGCCTGCTCTCGGCGCTGCGTACGGCGGACAACGCCAGGCGGCTGGCCAGCATGTAATGGATGAGGGATCCAACTTTACGCAAGAACATATACATGGGCTGAACCCTGCTCCTGCAGCGACCAGGGGCATGATAATCAACATCATACCACAGGGATAGATATGGCTCCAAACAGCAAGATGTACGAACTCACGTACATCCTCACCCCGGTGCTTTCGGACGATCAGAACAATGAAGTCGTCACACGAATCAACGAAATCATCGAAAGTGCGGGTGGCAAGATCGTGGAAGTAGACGTGTGGGGGTTGCGCCGGCTGGCGTATCCAGTTATAAAAAAGCGCAATGGCTATTACGTCAATCTGTATTTCGAAGGCCAGGGTACCATTGTTGCCCGTCTCGAGCGGGCGCTCAGTATTGACGACAATGTGCTTCGCTACCTGACGTTGGCCATGGATAAGTCCATGATTGAGCACTATCGCCGGCGGAAAGCCAAGCGAGAAGAGGCTGCGGCCACCGAAACTGCGTAATCAACGAATTCCAAGCACATGGCCAAGCAACAGCGTTACATCGATTACAAGGACACAGATTATTTGAAGCGGTTCATCAATGAGCAGGGCAAGATGTTGCCGCGTCGGGTAACGGATATTCCGGCCAAGAAGCAGCGAGCCATTACGCGGGCCATCAAACGAGCCCGCCATTTGGCGCTATTGCCGTACGTGGCCGATTCGGTGCGTTAGATGCGCCGCTAACACTTTTGGACAGAGGAGATATGAAAGTCATTCTACTCGGTGATGTAGAAAAACTGGGCAATGAGGGCGATATCGTAACGGTCAAGAACGGGTACGGGCGCAACTGGCTGATTCCACAGGGACTGGCTGTGATAGCGACCAGAGGGGCAATCCGGGCCCATGAGGACCAGCTGCAGCAGCAGGCCCGACGCCGAGCCCAGCAGCGCAACGATGCGGATCTTTTGCAGGCGGAGCTTGAGAAGATAACTCTCGAGGTGGAGGCCAGAGTGGGTGAGGAGAACCGCATATACGGTACGATTACTCCGCAGCAGATTGCCCTCAGCTTGGCGGTTCACGGATTCAATATCGATCGCCGAACCATTAACATTGCGGAGGGCATCCGTGTATTGGGCGAATACACGGCTACGATCAAGCTGTATGCCGACGTTCAAGCCCAAATCAAGGTACGTGTTATACCGGTGGGCAGCGCGAGGTCATAGCCGCCAAAGCATATATTGCAGCAACCATGCGTTTCGCACTAGTCAGCGTAGCGCTTACTTTTTGGTTACTGCCCATCACTGAGGCGCAGCCCGCGCCGCAATGGGCCGTATGGGCCGAAGCCTATCAGTCGCAGGTGCGCGTGGTTTTTCAGGCGGATTTGCCACCTGATGAACTGGATGCAGGAAGTTGGCGGATGTACGCGCTGGGCTCACCGCGTCCCAGCCGCGCCGTCGAGGTGACCTTTACTGAGCTGCCTGCGGGATTCACGTTGCAAGATTCGCTGCGACAGACCGGGGTGTTGTCAGGGTACGATCCTTTTTTCGAGAAGACCGTCGTCTACTTCAAACGGCGGGGGCTTCTTTGGGGAGATTTTGCTGCCTCGTCTGATGTCGAAGGCAGTGAGATCGGTGGCGTTATCGCGTACATGATCTGCAATGATTTGATTTGCCTGCCACCCACGGAGGTCGATTTCACCGCAACCGTAAAGGCTGCCTCAACGCCCATTCTCGGGGTACCCGCAGCTAGGGGGGACTTACTTGAGTCAGGGTCTTCAACGTTTTCCGTGCCGTTTGCAGCGGTTGATGACCCGCAAGCGGGTGACTTTGCGGCACCGGAAGCATCTGGTTTATGGGGTTTTTTGCTGCTGGCGATAGGTGCGGGTCTAGGTGCATTTCTGATGCCGTGCGTGTATCCCATGATCCCGATCACGGTTTCCTATTTCACACGTCACACCCCGGCGTCGGGAGTACGGATGGCCCTTGTATATGGGGCCGCCATTGTAGTCACCTTCACCGGGCTTGGCATGATCA
>JAAXGT010000079.1 GCA_012271205.1 Rhodothermales bacterium | reverse complement strand
CCGTCTTGCGCATGAATCCGGACGGTACGGAGCGCGAAGTTTATGCCAGAGGTATTCGTAATTCGGTCGGCTTTGACTGGCATCCCGAAACTGGGGACTTGTGGATCACAGACAACGGGCGGGACAACATCAGCGATGATCCGGCCATTACGGATGACTTGCCGTCCTGCGAACTAAACCATGCGCCGGAACCCGGAATGCATTTCGGGTATCCCTACTTTCATCAGGGTGATGTCCCGGATCCGGAGTTTGGTGAAGGGCGAAGCGCGGACGAGTTTACGGCGCCTGCAGTGCTGCTTGGCCCGCACGTCGCGCCCTTGGGGATGGAGTTCTACACCGGAAGCATGTTTCCGGAAGGTTATGTTAATCAAGCGTTTATTGCAGAGCATGGGTCGTGGAACCGGCGTGAGCCAATTGGCTACCGAGTCAAGCTCGTCCATTTTGATGAAAATGGATTGGTAACCGGGCAGGAGGTATTTGCAGAGGGGTGGTTGGAGGATGGTGAGGTCTGGGGGCGGCCGGTGGATGTGGCAATACTCCCGGATGGGTCACTGCTTATCAGCGATGACCACGCCAACGCCATCTACCGCGTCACGTATGAGATGCCGTAGAGTGCGGGGTATTCGAGCGAGGCGATTTTGGGAAACCTGGTGAGCCTGTGGCATCTCCTCAGTCAAGGCACCAGGGAGTTAAGGGCTACGGGGCCGCCCCAGTGTTCCTAAGGGACAGTGCCGCGTTCGCAAGCTGGGGGGGGGGCGGACGACCAGTGATACGGGGAGCGGTAGGGTGTGCATGCTGCCCACGCGCAGTGCTGTTGTCAGTTCTGTAAGCATCAGGTTCTGTCGCGTTAGCAGCCTCCACCTGGGCTCCGGGCATGGACAGCGGGTGTGAAGGCGCCTTGTTTTCAGTTGCGTCTCTTGTTGGGGCTGGCTGGTGATCAGTGGAGTTAGCTGTGACCTTTCAGTAAGTTGTTCACCGGGTCCTCATGGCCGAGACTATTGATTTCAAACGGTCAATAGCCGAGGAAAGGCCAAATGAACCGGCACTAAAATGCTCGTTTGAGCCCGAAAGTCGAAAATTGCTGGTGCGATGCATACCAGATAACGGAAGCCCGGACTTCGGCAGTTGGTATTTGCAACTCTACTCGTGTGTATCATATCCATCTTGGTGTTCAGGCATTCCATTTTATGGGGCGATAGCCGGTGAGATAGTGAGTGGCTCAAAGTGTAAGTCGCATGTTGGATCTCAGAGTAGAGCCGACTGGGCTGGGAGGAGCTTGGTGCACGGATTCGTCCTACACCAGTGACTATTCGAGACGGCTATGTTAGAGGCAATGGTTTGCCCGCCCGCAGACAGCTTCCTCCGCAAGCTATCTGACCTGTGGTCAAGATCGAAAAAGGCTCCACTATGACAGACTGCTGGAGAGCTGTAGACCATGTCTTCTTAATTTATAAGAGTCTTGTTCATGCGTTGTAGGGGAGGAGGAAATTTTAGGCACATGGTCACTAATCGGAGTCGCGGTTTTGTCTAAGCCAAGATGAACCCAGACTCTTCGTACGAATCAAGAGAACGCGCCTTGGCGCTCCTCCGAAAGTCGGTAGACAGTCCGTCTGTCGGTTTCAGAAGAGGTCAATGGGAAGCTATTGATGCACTTGTGAATAGGCGCGAGCGACTGCTCGTGGTGGAGCGTACCGGATGGGGCAAGAGTTCAGTGTATTTTATTGCCACGCGAATACTGCGCTCCCGTGGACGCGGGCCCACCTAGATCGTGTCTCCCCTTTTGGCGCTGATGCGCAACCAGATCGAGGCAGCAAAACGACTCGGCCTCTATGCTGAGACGATTAATTCTACCAATCAGGACAGATGGGACGAAGTAGAACGGGGTGTCCAAAGAGGTGAAATAGACGCATTGCTTATTTCACCGGAGCGCCTTTCGAATGAGCGATTCGTCACAAATATACAGGCCAGAATCGCGGAGCGTATCGGGCTTTTGGTCGTGGACGAGGCACATTGCATCTCTGACTGGGGTCATGATTTCCGGCCTGACTACAAGCGTATCGTGAGTATTATGCAGCGTATGCCCAGGAATATGCCGATACTGGGTACGACCGCTACGGCGAACGACCGGGTTGTAAAAGATGTGCGGGACCAGCTAGGCAACATACGCATTCAGCGAGGCTCTCTGATGCGTAAGTCTCTTGCACTGCAGACGATACGGATGCAGAAACAGGCCGAGCGTCTGGCTTGGTTGGCTACATACATTAATGACGTGCCGCACAGTGGAATCGTCTATACGCTCACGAAGCGGGACGCAGAGCAGGTAGCTGACTGGCTCACTATGCGGGGAATAATTGCTAAAGCATATTACGCCGGCGTCAGGGACGAGGATTTTGAAATCACCAACGAGTACCGGGAGCATCTGGAAGACCTGCTGCTCTCTAACAAAATCAAAGTCTTGGTGGCTACTACGGCGCTGGGAATGGGATACGACAAACCGGATCTGGGATTCGTCGTGCATTACCAAGCGCCAGGATCCATCGTGGCCTACTATCAGCAGGTGGGCCGCGCAGGACGAGGTATAGACCGTGCCTTCGGAATCCTGATGACGGGAACGGAGGATGCGCAGATCCACGAGTTCTTTCGCAGAAGCGCGTTTCCCAAGGAAGCTTGGGTTCAAAAATTACTTGATGTGGTGGCTGATAGTGATGGTTTAAGGCTGCGGGAGATCGAGCGGAGGGTGAATCTCAGGATGAAGCAGATTCAACAGGTGCTGAAGTATCTCTTCAACCTCAATCCTGCTCCTGTCATTAGGAAGGCCGGACAGTGGTATCGTACGCCGGTCAGTTTTCGGATGGATCACGAGCGTATAGAGCGCTTGGCCAGTCAGCGAAAAAGGGAATGGGACGAGGTGCAGGAGTATGTGGATGAACAGGGGTGTCTAATGCAATTCTTGGCCAGTGTGCTGGATGATCCTGACTCGGAACCGTGTGGCCGGTGTGTATCGTGTCTGGGTGCATCGATTGTGGGTACCCAAGTTTCTCCCAGCCTTGTCCAATCGGCAGAGCAGTTTCTGCGCAGGTGCGATCTACCGTTGGTCTGCAAGAAGCAGGTGGACAGCAATGCATTTCCCACGTATGGTTTTCGAGGGAATTTGCCTATGAATCTCCGTGCAGAAGAGGGGCGTATTCTTTCGCGGTGGGGAGACGCTGGCTGGGGATCGATGGTAGAGCGCTTCAAGCACGAAGGAGCGTGTCGTGATGAGCTGGTCAATGCCGTGGCCGATATGATACGCAAACGGTGGCGTCCGTCTCCGCCACCCCGATGGGTGACCTGCGTGCCATCCCTGAACAACCCTAGGCTTGTGCCGGACTACGCTGCACAGTTGGCTCGGAGGCTGGGCCTGGCTTTTTGCCCGGTTGTTGTGAAACTGAAACACAATGATCAGCAGAAAATGCAACAAAACCGGTATAGGCAGTGCAAGAATCTTGATGGGGTGTTCGGAATTCGAGGTCGCATTCCGGCTGGGCCCGTGCTGCTGGTCGATGACATTGTGGACTCAGGATGGACGCTGACCATCATTGCGGCACTGCTGCTTCAAGAAGGCAGCGGGCCGGTGTATCCGCTGGCTCTGGCTACGACCGAACCAAGTACATGAGCATGGATCAGAATGCCAATAGAGAGGCGATCATGCTGCTTACGGCAGGACTGGGTTCGCTGGATAAAAGGGAAGTGAAACCGCTGACAACTCGCGAGTATGGCCGGCTGGCTCGCTGGTTAATCGACCGGGAAATGCAGCCATCCGAGCTTATGCAAGGTATCCCTTCGGGATGGCAGGACAAAAAGATCACGCATTCCAGGCTGGAGACACTCTTGGACCGAGGGTTGGCATTGGGAATGGCGATCGATGAATGGGAACGGGCTGGGCTATGGGTTCTGACCCGTGCAGATAAGGAGTATCCTAGACGGTTAAAGAAAAAGAAGTTGCTTCGAGATCAAGGTCCTCCTATACTCTATGGATGCGGCAACAGGCGCTTGTTGAATCAGGGTCTCCCAAGTATTGCCGTGGTTGGTTCCCGGAACGCAAGTGAAGAAGATCTTGAGTTCACTCAAGATTTGGGCAAAAGGGTTGCCGACCAAGGTTATACGGTCGTGTCTGGTGGTGCGCGCGGCGTGGATCAGTCCGCCATGTTTGGGGCGCTTGAGCACGAGGGTACTGTGATTGGTGTGCTGGCCAATAATCTGTTGCGTGCTGCCGTGTCATCCGATTACCGCGGTCATATCGAGTCCGATAATCTTGTGCTTGTTTCTCATACCCCGCCCGAAGCGAGGTTCAGGGTTTGGAATGCCATGGCGCGCAACGATTATATCTACTGCCTTGCGGGTGCTGCTGTGGCAATTTGCAGTACCCCCAACAAGGGGGGAACTTGGGCAGGGGCTGTCAAGAACTTGGATAAGGGATGGGTGCCGCTCTGGCTAAAGCGGAATACTGATCCAAAGTCTGGGAATTCACATTTGCAGAGAAAGGGAGGGCACTGGCTGCCTGAGGGGGCGTTCAGGGTGGACACGCTTCTGAATCCAGTGAAGGAACCGTCACACGGGGACGAACCTGCGAAACCTGTTCGTCCTGCTCCGCAAGGTGGACACGCTCTTGAGTCCAGTGAAGGAAACGTCGCCGTGAAATCCGGGCTTGGAAGCGGAATTGACGCAGGTAGGCAGGGGGATGCAGGGTCAAGTTCCACAGCGAGTCTTTCCGGTGGATGAATCCAATGGCCGCGGGCTAACGTGTTGATCAGTTGACTATACGGGCTTCCGACTGTCTACACCCCGTCAGGCTCGACACCGTCAGTTTGCAGGGAGTTACACCGACTTTGAAATCGTCACAATCGTGGTCCGTTCAGGATGCTGAAACCAATCGATGGTTATGACGGAAGTTATTCCCTTATGTGTGCTGTGCAAACTAGGAGGTGATAGGATGGTATAGAAACCTTTTAGCATGCTGCATTGAAGATGGAGGTCACCCCCCGGAGCCGCCAGGCAGGTGGAGGCTACAAACCGCCGGCGGTGGCTGCGCTTAAGCGGCGGGGTAGTGAGCGAGTCCGGAAAAGGCCGGAGTAAACCGGTCCGGTAGGATCGGTAGAGTGGAACGAAAGGGGACCGCGTAGGAAGCGTCGAAAGCGATTAGGCGATGTCAGAACCAAGGTCCGTGAATGATCTTGGAAGGAGTTTGGAGGGCCCCGGTTTACGGTCCGGGCGGCCTCCGGCGTAGAGGCGGCTGGACTACAGAACCGGCTTCAATGCGGAACACCGGAACCCGTCGTCCTGGGGATAAGGGAGCGTGGCAAGCGGCCGCCCCGCCAGCGATGGCGTACCGATACCGGGCATTGGGGTGGAGCCTTCCGTAGTAGTGTTGAAGACTCTGTAATGGGGGTGGAGCGAAGGGGAGGCCCCATAAGGTCGGGGTTAGAGGAGTAACTGAGATCAGGAAGACTCCGATGAAACAGACCAAGTCGTTTCCCATCACCAAGCGCAGGGTGGGGGCAGCCGGGAAGCAGGTGAAGGCCAACAAGGGCAGTGGGGGCGTGGATGGCGGGACGCGGAAGGGTTTTGAGGCGTATTTGGGGAACCATCTCTCCCAGCTTTGGAATCGGAGGGCGTCGGGCCGCGACTTTCCTTTGCCGGTGCTTCGGGTAGAGATTCCCCAGCCGAGGGTGGATGTCGTCTGTGGGGGATTCCGACGGGGGCCGGATCGGGAGGGCTCAGATGGGGGTCAAGCGATATAGGAAGCCGGAGGTGGAGCGGTCGTTTCACCCGGATTCGTAGCACCACCGTCCGGAGAAGTCAGCCCCTCAGGCCTTGGCTAAAGCGCGACCGAGGTGCGGGCGAAAGGTCGGGGACTTGGACTTGGACATCCAGTCATTTTTCGACCGTATGGATCACGAGCGGAGGCTACGGGCGGGGTGTAAGCCCCCAAGGGAACGGGGGGGGGCTGTACATCAAGCGGTGGCTGACGGCTCCGGTCGGGAGGTCGGAGGGGACGATTCCGGCTTGAGACCGGGGGACGCCACTAGGCGGGGAATCAGTCCGCTGTTGGCGAATCGGGAGCTGCATGAGGCGTTCGATCTATGGAGGGATCGGAATTGTCCGACTATTTGGTTGGAGCGGTAGGCCGAGGAGGGGATCGGTCCTGGCCGCCGCGCGCGACCGGCCCGCTACCGGAAGGATCGTTGGGCGCGTCGCTGGGCCCCCGGTCGGTTATGCTGATCCCCGCAGAGGCCGAGGATGATCTACGGGGCGGAGAGCAATCGAAGGCTGGCGTATCGGGTCCCGTCGTTTGATTTTCGGGGGTATACGTTTAGATCCCGGAAGTCGCCAAATCGGCCCGGCGCGTCCTGCACCGGCTTTCGGCCGGTGGTCCGTCCCCAAGCGGCCCAGGCCATCCGGGCGGAGATCCGAAGCGGGTGGTGTACGCAGCCACCAGAATCGGGGGGATAGGGCCCGGATGATCAACGCCTAGGTTCGGGGAGGGCTCCAGTATTAGGGGGCCTTCTACCGATCGGCGAGGTACGATGTGCTGCGGAAGATGGAGGAGCGGCGGATTTGCTGGGCGAGGCGGAAGTTCAAACGGTTACGCTGGCGTAAGCGACGCGCGGTCCACGGGCTTGTAATCCGGAGCGGCTTTATGGGAAGAGCCGTAGGAGTGGAGAGGCTCACGTACGGTTCTGTGAGCGTCCTGGGGTGAGATTCCCCCAGGCGACTCGACTCAGCGGCCAAACGGAGGGCTGGAGAGGGATTTCGGGGCATTTTCGAGGCGGATCCTGCTATTACCGGAGACCGGTCAGACCGGCCTAAGCGACTTTGATATTGAGCAGTTTGAAAAGTGCCTCCAACTGCAGCAAAATCCGCCCTCAAGAACACACCTCCAGACCCCAAATGGCCGCCGAAGAAGGGGTAACTTCCGCTATAACCCCGGATCCGCTTCCCAAGGGAGGCATGAGACGATCAGGTCAGGGCGGGTCTTATTCGTCCTGTACGCGGGCTTAGATGCTTGAAGTCTCTTTACCTGGCGCACTCCTTATGAGCCCACCGGGCTGGTATGCAGCCGGAAGATCAAGCACATGCGTTATAACCCCTGCTTCGATCAATACAACCTGTGGCGTACGAATACCCAGAAGTCGGGGGTTGAGCAGCGTATCCTGCGACACGAAAAAGGGAAACTCAGCCTGACTGACTCTGCGGAGTGCGCGAGACTCATGGATACCTTGGTCCAACCCCAATGAAGGATCTGCATAGACGGCAAATACAGGATAATTCTCCATGCTGCGATTACTGTCAGCCGTAGACCAATATCGCAGTACGTCCACCTGATTGCCCGAGCATCCAATTCCCCCGAGCAATACAACTGCAGCGGTATCAGGAACGCTCCAATCATCATCGGTTGTGGATGTCACTGTCCGTGCGTCAACAAGCCCATCCTCCTTCAAAGCCAAGCCTACCAGCTCAGAAGCATCCGGAACTGAATACGTAACCACACGATCAGATGAATGGCCCCACCGAAAGACAATGAGCACAACCAGGGTAACCAAAAAAGGTACCGTGACCCATGCCAAGAAGCTCAATCGATTAGACATTCTCGTGTTGGGGTGGAATAAACCTGTATCTGATCATCAACGGGTTGCCAACCTCGCCACCTGGCAAAGACTCGTAATCACCAACCACGTAAAAGTAGCCGTTGGCCGCAGCCTCTGGCCAGACAGGAGACACCGTGCTGCGACTTGGAAACAGATTCTGGTTGCTAGCTACACTCAGTCCAAAACTGTAGACCGTGTCTCCGTCGCGTCTTACCCATTGTCGGTCCAAGCCAATAAAGAAAAGCATGCGGGTGGAGGCATCAAGCGCAAATACCGCGCTGGTCGTAGGGTACTTCCTTAAGTCAGCCGCGGAGGGGAAATCTGGTGCATCTTTGGGCCACCGTTGGAAAAAATCGGGCCGATACCGGATCTGGTCGGGACGTGCTCGCAGCGGCATCGCGTCCATGTTTTCGAGGTATACGTAATAGGCACCATCATTAAAGCATTCAATTGATCGCCCTGCCATGCCTACGAGATTGAAATTCAGCACTACCAGACGAGGCGGATTGATTGGGACCTCTGCTACGGGCTCAAGTGCAAGGTTGTACACGGTGGATGATGCCTGCCCACGGTCGTATGCTTTATGCGTAAAAATGGAGTCATCGCGTGTACAAAATGACTTTACCAGCAAGTGCAACCCTCCTCTCTTGCCTGTGACACAAGCACCATTGAGATCAAACAGCACGGCTGGCCCGCTCAAATCCATCACCAGCACATGCCCTCCACCTACAAAGCGAGCACTCCACGGACTGAAATCCGAATCGTCGGGAAGACACTCTGGCACTGAAAAGGACTGCATATGCTTCCCCGTCGCTGAAAAAAGATGTGTGATGCGACTGGCATAATCTGTGATCAGCAGGCTGCCTGTTTCACTGACATCGAGAAATCCGATTGATCCAATAAGTATGGACGGATCCAGCCGAACTGTATCGGCAAGCTCGAACATTTCATGGAACGGCACGACCGGCGAGCGAATCGTGTGAACCGAAGGCTCTTCGGCACGGCAACCCGCCATCAGAAGGACGACTGGCACCGCAATCCAATTTGGGGCTACCAGACGCTTAATTCGGTGTAACCTCAAGCTCACAAAGTTCGCAAACCCAGTCAGTCTCAATTCCCTCATAGCAGCAAGGGGTGGGCACCTGACGAGTGCCACACTCAATACTGCATTTATTCGCCATCCAACATTCGTCATGGGCGTTTGTCCGACAGCGGCTGTCGTCACGGCGGATAAAGTAATTCTGAGGCGCGGACGTTTCAGCTACTGGCTGATCTTGAGGCACGAATACCAGGGCGTACACAAGGACAGCACAGATAATGCCGCTAAGTGCGCATAGTAGTCGCTGTTGACGAGAACTCCCCAGATGGCGCGGGTGAAATAGCCCAGGTTTCATGGTTACAAACATTTGATGCTCGCGGTGTGCGGCAAAAATAAACATTGTGTAAACAAGATGCAAAGAAGCTATTACACAGGAAACGCAGAGACGATGCGCTTTGGGACCGTCTTGAGCAACTTTTTCAGGCTTGATTGAACAGGGAGTCGCCAGAACTGCCTGAATCATGGCCTGTGCGGCCTGAAATGGACTTCCAGCGACGGAGTCACCTGCATACAGACCTTTCCTGACTTCGACGGTTTGGCGGTGATCAGAATTTGATAATTGCCGTTTGGGGGCAGTAGGGGCCTGTTTTTCCGG
>JAAXGT010000215.1 GCA_012271205.1 Rhodothermales bacterium | reverse complement strand
GGTCTAGGTGCATTTCTGATGCCGTGCGTGTATCCCATGATCCCGATCACGGTTTCCTATTTCACACGTCACACCCCGGCGTCGGGAGTACGGATGGCCCTTGTATATGGGGCCGCCATTGTAGTCACCTTCACCGGGCTTGGCATGATCATGTCGCTTCTGGTTAGCGGTGCCGGTGCGCAATCCGTCGCCGCCAACCCGTGGGTCAACTTGTTTATCGCGGTGGCTTTCATCGCCTTTGCGCTTTCGCTGTTTGGTCTTTTTGAACTACGTCTTCCAAGCCCTCTGGTGAACTGGGTTGGACGCAAGGGGCGTGAAAGTGGCGGCTATGCCGGCGTGCTATTCATGGGGCTTACGCTTACGCTGGTTTCGTTTTCCTGTACGGTGCCGTTTGTGGGTTTGCTGTTGCCGTCCATTGCGCAGGGGGCCTGGTTTTATGGCATATTAGGCATGGCTGCTTTCAGTACCACCTTCGCGCTGCCGTTTGTGGCCTTCGCATGCTTTCCACGGGTGCTGAAGGCGTTGCCGGGCAGTGGGGGATGGATGCATGTGGCTGCGGTAACGTTTGGGTTTGTGGAGCTTGCGGCCGCGCTGAAGTTTGTGTCCAATGCGGACCTCGTTTGGGGATTGGGGCTGGTGTCCAGGCCACTGGCGATTGCATTCTGGACGGTTTTGGCGGCGCTCACAGGGCTTTACCTGATTGGGCAGTTGCGACTCAAGGGAGATGTATCTACATCCGGAATAGGTGCTGGGCGTCTGCTGTTGGCTGTATTCTTTTTTGGCTTGGCGCTTTACATGGTGCCGGGTCTGTTTGGTGGTCGATTGGGGCGTCTGGACGCCTATTTGCCGCCCAGAGGAGAGGGTGACATGACGATGTTCGGCGATGTCACGCAGGAATGGATAACCGATGATATCCCGGCTGCGTTCGCCGAGGCCGCTACGCAAGACTTGCCGATCATGATCGATTTTACCGGATATACCTGTACCAATTGCCGGGAAATGGAGGTAAACGTATTTGAGCGGGGTGAGGTGAGCAGGCGACTGGATGAGGATTTTGTACTCTTGCGTTTGTACACTGACGGACCGCGGGCGAAAGATTTTCAGCAGTACCAGCTGGATCTGACGGGGACTCTGGCATTGCCAACGTATGCCATTGTGAGTGCTGCGAAACCAGCTCAGCCACTTGTTCAGCTAAGTGGCGTAATGTCCTCTGATCGTTTCAGCGACTTTCTGGATGTCGGCTACGCGAAGTATTCGGATGAGGCCAGTTCGTGACTATTAGTAATCTTCTCCTTCCAAACGGAAAAGGAGAATCGTTCTACCGATTCGATTGGTGACTGAGACTGGCGGATCCGTCCATTCTGACTGTGTGGTTAGCCCACATGGCGTGTGTCCTGATTGCACGGCAATCTTGCAAAGTGAATACATTTAGTGTAGCAGGGCGTAATTCTGGTGGCATTCGTCAGCGTTCAAGTGATGGTGCGTTCCAGTCATGGATAACCCGTTTGGTCCTGTTCACGGATTATCGTCATTGCCTGGACTGAACACGCTCCCTTCATCGATGCTTTGCACTCCAGCACCTCAGAATGTTGCACTTAACAGCTAATTTGGCGTATTGCAGAGGTCACTGTTAGTGGTGTTAGGACTCCCACTATGCTATGGAACTCTACTGGTACGACTACGAAACGTGGGGCATCGATCCCATGCGTGACCGCCCGGTGCAATTTGCCGGCGTGCGAACCGACCCACATCTGAATGAAATCTCAGAGCCATTAAATCTGCTCTGTAAGCCTGGGCTCGATTGTCCGATCAGTCCAGAGGCCTCCCGCATCAACCATATTTCGCCGCAAGATGCCGAGCACAAAGGGCTATCCGAAGCGGATTTCGCCGCCCGGATTCATGCAGAGCTGACCAGGCCTCAGACGAGTGCTGTAGGGTATTCGGCGATGGGTTTCGACCACGAGGTCACTCGTCTGCTGTTCTACCGTAATCTGCGCGATCCGTATAAATGGCACTGGCAAAACGGAAATTCGAAGTGGGATTTAATTACGCTGGTTCGCGCTGCGCATCTTTTGCGGCCGGATGTCCTCCAAGTGTGGCCCTTAAAAGCAGACGGAGCCCCATCCTACAGGCTTGCGGATCTGGTGAAGGCCAACGTAAAGGATCCGGTTACGCCGGCACACGAAGCCTTGGCAGACGTCAGAAACATGCTCAAAGTGGCGCGTCGGATTCATTCCGGGGCTCCGCGGTTATTTGACCATGCGCTAAGTCTGGCAGTAAAGGCGGAGGTGAAGAAAGCGGCAAACGATACTTTTCTTTGGATTGACTCCCGCTTGGGGACTGAGCGCCATTGTGCCGCAGTCTTTGCGCAGCTTAGGGCATTAGAGAGGGACAGGATTGCGGCATTTGATCTTTCCATTGATCCGGCACCGTTTCAGAAACCCTTTGACACATGGACGGACCAAGACCGAAAAGATGCAAAGTCCGCGGTCAAGGTGTTGAGCGCAAATAGGGCACCCTTTGTGATGAAGTGGTCAATTCCTCCCAGGGATCCAAAGGCGTTTCCGATAATGGACAAGCTGCAACTTGATGTGGGACTGCTCAGCGGGCGACTTACAGTGCTGAGGGCGAACACGTCGGCGCTGCAGGATTACTGCGAACACATCCAGCACAAATGGAAGCGTAGCGATGAAGCTCCCAAGGATGCGGATGAGGCCATATACAGCGGGGGATTTTTCGACGATGAGACAACTGAAGCACGGGACCGACTGTTGCGGGCCGGGACCGACATGGAGCAATGGGACAGGATTCAGATTAATGACCGGCGGCTGGCAACATTGGCCTTTCGCTATCGCGCACGCAACTACCCGGAAACACTGGATGATGCTGGACGCGCGGAATGGAAGGCGTACTGCCGGCAGCGGCATTATGATTTGCTGGACAAGAATAGGCGAAACGCGATGCAGAGATTTGACGAAGAGCTGGCTTGTGTCGGGGAGAAAGGGTTGAGCGAAGAGCGGATCCAGGGACTAGTGGCTTGGCGGGCCAGAGTGCAATCAGAGCTCCAGTGAGATTAGGATTATGAAGTAGTCTCGAGCTTCGGCCAATACTTGGCAGGCAAGCTCTCGCAGAATGTGACTGCCTGCAGTAGAAAAATTCAAGGTCGAAGAACACTTTCGCCTGTTGGCCGGAGCTATCCTTGTGGCTCTGAAAAATCCCGAGAGCCCCCCGTGGTCACTTGGCCGAGACATAACCCCTTTACGCCTCCCCCGACCGCACAGCCATGCTATGATATCTGCTAAGCGACCTTAATGACACGATGGTATCACTACGAGCGCATTGGCTGCGTCGAACCGGGCGAGCAGTCTCAAGACGCTTGGCGCCGATCAGCTTCCTCCCAGGCCAGTGCCGCGGCGCCTAGAACGCCGGTGTACGTAGCTAGCGAAGACAACTCGATGTGGATTTCATCCCCCGGAGGATACCGGAACACGTGGCGATTCACATGCTCGCGTACGTCATCCAAAAAGTACGGCGCCGCATGCGTCGCACCTCCACTCAGAATGATGATCTCTGGCGAATACATGTGTACGACACTTACCAGGAACCATCCCAATTGCGTTCGCCAGTGGACAATTGCATCCCAGCACAAGGCATCGCCCTGTGCTACCCCAGCGATCACGGCCTCAAAATCAACGTTGTGCGGATTCTGGAAGTACATCTCATTGAGAAGCGACGGCAACCCACGCATAAGACCATCACGTACGGCCAAGGCCAGCGCCGTGGCAGAGCACAAAATATTGGCTGTTCCCCGCGCTCGCGTTATGCACAGCCGGTCGCTATGGGCCTGCTGCACGATGTGGCTGGCCTGTGTGCCAAATTGCAGGCGGGGATCGCGCAGCACGTGACCATCCAGCATTACACCCGAGCCAACCCCTGTGCCCAGCGTGATTGCAACCGCCCACTTGTAGCCACGCGCCTTGCCGTAATGCACCTCAGCGAGAATGGATAGCCGGCCGTCATTGTCCGCAATGACGGGAATGCCCGTTGCAGCCTCCAACCGGGGGACCATCGGAAATCCTTCGACACGAAGCTTGCCCGGGAGCATAACCACGCCCTTAAGAGGATCCACCGCACCTGGAAAGCCTAGGGCAATTCCTTTGGCTATATGTCCCTGCACTTGCTCAATGCGTTCAACCTCGGCGGTCATGGCTTGCAGAAGGGCCTCTGGCGCCATCGCAAACCCGGTGGGCACGGCGTGCGCTGCCGATAAACATCCATCTCGTGTCACGGCGCCGCACTTGAGGCGTGTGCCCCCCACATCCATGCCGATCATATAGGGTTCCATCACGCAAACAGGTGTGCGAGGCTCTTTCTATACGCCTCATAGAACACGTCCAATTGCTCCTCGGCGGAGGTATTACCGACGAACTGGTGACTTGGAAGTATGGCGGGTTTATGGCCGCGCGCCAAGAGCTTTTCTGCGACCGCAACACGCAGCATGTTAATAAGCATACCGCCGGTCACCGTGGAGATTGGGCCAGTGCGCCATTCCAGTCCGTCAAGCTCAATGATGCAGTCGCCAGGTGGACACTGATTATCCAAGACGATATCGGACACGTCAATCAGCTTCTTGCCAGTCGAATGTACAGGTACCGACTGCTCGCAGTGCTCACGTGACACTACCGCGATGACTGGCAGTCCGCGGGCTCGCGCTCCCAGTGCTACGTCCACAATCAGAGGGCGAATTCCACTCGTCGAGATCACAATAAAGGCGTCATGAGCACCAAACTTGAAGTTCTTGAGTAGCTCTTCCCCGTAACCCTCAACCTTTTCCAGGTGTAATGCGCCTCTAAGCCCGTTGGGACCGACAATCGCAGCGTGATTCGACAAGGCCTGCTCCACTAGGGCATAAAAGCCTACAAACCCTCCTTGGCGCGGTGTCATTTCCTCACACATCATGCGGGAATGGCCGGCGCCGAAACAAAAGATGAGGCCACCACACGCAATCCGGTCTGCGCACAGTGTAGCTGCGCGGTCGATGGCCTCGGACTGCGTATCTCTAAGTCGGCGAAGCCGTGCCAGCGTTCTTTCAAAATAATCTAATGCCGCTCTCATTTGACCACCGTGGAAAAGGTTTGCCCGAAGCTAGATACTTTTGGGGGCAATAGTGGTCAATAAATCCGCAAGACCCAAGTGTCTTCAGGCAAAGCTGGAAGATCTTCCTTTAGCTTCAAGGCCTCTGGAATAGTTTGAACCTGGCCTACGGCGACGCGGTAATTTTCATCGCTTGGGCTGTAGAGCACATCCACAGGCACGTTCTCCAGCGCACTGCGGTACTCGCCTGCGACAAACTGGGCAGAAGATCCCTCTTGGAAAGACGCTACAATAAGCGTGTATCCGCCTTCAGTGCGATCCAGCCCGTTAGGAGTCTCCGGCAGGACAGGCGAGGGGGCCTCCTCCTGCACGTTTGGCTGAGCTGCTTCGAAAATGGCAGCCGGCAAGGAATCGGCAAGGGAGGGCGTCCGGGCCACAGTTTCCGAGTCAGGAGACTGTGCCGGAACGACCGCCGTTGAGTCATGTGCGTCGAAGGGAGCTATTATGCCCTCGTCTGCCTGGTTGCCTCGCAAGGTCCACCATGCGCCTGCAGCAATAACGGCCAGAAACGCAGCAAAGAAACCCGTGCGCCATCGTAGATGTGCGCTTGCGCGAGATTGCGTGGATGCGGTTTGGGTTCGAAGCCCCGCAAACTCTCCTGCGACCGTGGCCTTCAATCGCTCATCTGGCACCATCGTAAGCGCGTCACGCTCGATCGTAAACGTACCCAAGTCGGGCACATAAACCGTGTGATCTTGAGCGATCTGTTCGTGTAGGTGGCGGGTTAGAGCCAAGATTATTCCCTCCGCCTGATCTTGGGTGATCCCAAGTTCTTCTGCCAATGCCCGTGCTACAGCTTCCTGCATAGCTAAGGGCTATCGGTGGAGGGCGAACTGAATGTCACGCTCCGAATGGGTGGCTCGATGATTGTTTTTCCGTCTTGGCGTGTAACCAGGCGGCTCGGTTGTTCAACCACTCGAAAGGTCCCCAGTCCCGATACCCAGGCTTCCTGTTCCTGTACAAGGATCTTGCATATCGCGGCAACCAATCCCCTCAATGCGTCCTCGCTCTTCATGCCAGTAGGTTTAATGAAATAACCACCAACCAAAATAAAACCTAAAATCATTAATGTTATCGTTTCTGCGTTGACGTTTAACTGGATTGGTGTGTTCTCACTTGTCGTCATCGCGGGCATGCATGGTTTGAGATGCTTCCATGCTACACCAGCCCGTGGAAGAAGTGGGTGATGGGCGGGCGAGAACGCTACACGGCCCCTACACTGTGGTAAGCAAGTGTGTACCGATACGACTCCAAGACAGGTTTGGGAAACTCTGATTTATGAGGCAGACTTGGCATCTTTCAACATAACCCTTCTGCCCCTTCCTCTGAAGCGATGTGCCCAGCTTCATGGGAAGACACCAGCTGTTTCGCACGCAAAAAGATTCCCCGCAAACAGAAACGGCTCTTCATCATGAACCAGGTGATTCATGGGGGACATGGTCGCGGTTATCGAATCCCACTATCCGAAGGGAGAAAATGGCCGTCTGCCCATGCCGTTAGAGACCCTGCAGCGCCTCTCCTTCATGCAGCAGGGCTTCGGGCATTCGGATCCGGCCTTGGAGAATGCGTTGTACGACCACCGGGCTGTGCGCCTGTGAACACCGATTCTGTGCCGGATGAGACGACCCTGGGCCAGTTTCGTCCTTTGCTGGAACAAGGGAAGCTCACCGCGAGGCTGTTTGCGCTGAGCCGGCCGTTGTTGGAGGATCGTGGGATCAGGGTGAAGCGGGGTGCGATGGGGGAGGCCCCCTCCTTCAGACGTCTTCATCGACGGAGAACAAGGCCGGGCAGCACGATCCTGAGATGAAACAGGCGAAGGAGAGCCCTG
>JAAXGT010000013.1 GCA_012271205.1 Rhodothermales bacterium | reverse complement strand
GGGGGCGGATTCCCCCTGTTCCGTGCGGAAGTCAATCGGGATAAACCTGCAAGGCTGGCGCCACAGGAGCTCCCTGCAGCGGATACGCTGGCTGTGGACAGCCTGGTCGCAGCCGCGCGGGATTCATTCCTGCGTGAAGAGCTGGTGCAGCGCGGAATTCCAATTACGCAACTGACGTCCTTGGAGCACGGCGTCCGCAGCTATGACCTAACCTCAGCTACGGCGTACACGGTAATCACGAGAGTGTTGAATCCATATGAGTTGTATGCCTCTACCATGGATTTTGCGACGCCACGCCGGATTTCGTCTCACAACGAAGCATGGCTGCGCAGCAAGGCCCTCAGCATACCATCTTCATACAGCCTGAGAACGGCAGACGGCGAAGTCGGTTATTGGGTTATGCCCCCCACTTTCCAGGAGCAGGATCGCACGTATCCGCTAATGGTCGCTATTCACGGTGGTCCCGCCTCCATGTGGGGACCCGGAGAAGCGACCATGTGGCATGAGTTCCAGTTTATGGCGGCCAAGGGGTATGGTATTGTGTACAGTAATCCGCGGGGATCCGGTGGATACGGCAACGCGTGGCGAAAAGCCAATTACCAGAACTGGGGGGAGGGGCCTGCAACCGACGTGCTTGCAGTGGCCAGTGAAGTGGCCAGGCGGCATCGCTGGGTCAATACTGACCAGCAGGTAGTAACCGGTGGTTCCTATGCGGGATACCTCACGGCTTGGATCGTGACGCAGGACCATCGTTTCAAGGCGGCTGTGGCACAGCGCGGCGTGTATGAGCTGAGCACATTCTTTGGCGAAGGGAATGCGTGGCGACTCATCCCCAACCACTTTGGCGGATACCCGTGGGAGAACGGCTCCTTGCTTCGTGCCAACTCACCGATCACCTATGTGGATTTGGTACGCACCCCACTGCTCATCATTCACGCGGACAATGATTTGCGTACGGGTGTCAGTCAGAGCGAGATGTTGTACAAGAGCTTGAAGGTACTGAACAAGCCGGTAGAATACGTACGCTATCCCAACGCGGGACATGACCTTTCGCGTACGGGCAATCCGAAGCAGCGCATGGACCGGCTGTTGCGTATTTGGGAGTTCATGGAGCGCTACGTAGGCACGGGCCGATAGCGATTATGTGCGTGCGCCTTCGCAAGGAGTGGCGTGGGCTGGTCCAGGGTGCGCGGTCGTTGGACGCGCAGACGGCTACGGTACTTACGCTCTATGGCGTGTTTGTGGTGCTGCACTACAAGGTCGGCGGACGCGGATTTTTTCTGACCCATGTGGCGCCGGAGTCCAGCACCTTGCATAGTTGGATCTGGTGGTTTGGAACCCAAGCCGTAACGGGCTTTGTGTTACCGGTATTGGTCTTGTTGGTTGTTTTCAGGCAGCATCCGGCGGCCATCGGACTCGGGGGAGGGGATTGGAAGTTTGCTCTGGTTGCGCTCGCACTGTACCTGCCGGTAGTCGCAGCAGGTACGTGGGTGCTTTCCGACGGCAGCGAATTTCAGGAGGTCTATCCGCACTACCGGGCCGCGGCGACTGACTGGAATCTGTTTTTGATCTATCACGCAGCCTTCCTTTTGTACTGGGTGGGCTGGGAGTATTTGTGGCGTGGATTCCTGCTCTTTGGTACGGCCCGCACGCTGGGGCTGCACGCCATCTTGGTGCAGGCCGTGCCGTTTGCGCTTCTGCACTTGCAGAAGCCGGCGGTCGAGCTCATCCTGTCCTTGCTTGGTGGAATCGCGTTGGGTGCCTTGGTCTGGCGCTGTCGTGCTTTCTGGATTGCAGTGCCGATTCATGCGGCGCAAATGCTAGCGCTGGATGTGTGGTGTTCGCTGCGCGTTCGCACGGGTGTAAGCGGCACCGGCCCCGAGGCCTTGTTGGCGCTCATTCGGGCAGTTGGCGGTGGCTGATCATGCGACCAGCGTCCGCAAATACGTGAACAGCCACGTCCATACCAATGACATAGCGTCATTTTGGGCGATGCTGAAAAAGGGCCTATGACGGTGTGTATCACCACGTCAGCAAGAATTCCTCGCAGCGCCGCGCAGTTTGCGGGCAAGCACAGTTTCCGGCCGTTGAACACGCATATTCCGATGCATTACGCCGTGCTTGTTATGCTAGTGTAGTGTCTTTCAACTACGTTTACTATATCAGATGGCCTCAGACTTACGGTGATCTTGGAGGCTCCGAGGTCGTCCCCTAACGCCGCTGGTTCGGTCCGAGGCGGATCGGGANNGGATCCATGGCCGTCGCTGGCGCCGTCCACCGCCCCGCCGCATGGGATGGTCCAGCGCGCCCGAATGGGGTTGGCGTGGGCCTAGGAGCCTGTCGAGCTTAGCGTTTGTGGGATTGGATTTCGGGCCGGAATTCTTGGAAGGCCGGCTGGATGGCGCCCATCTCCACCCTGAGGGTTGTGGTTCCATGGCTTTTGGGACCGATCGAAGCCGCATGGCCCTGGGTTTGGTGGCCCCAAGCGGGGGGGGGGCGATTGATCCGCTTTTCAGGGCCGGCCGCCTCTGGATAGGGTAGGCCGGGCCTACCCCGGCCCACTCGGATTGGACCGCCTTCCCGCCTCGCGTCCGGAAGGGGCGGAATCCCCGGGTCGGCTGGAGGAGGCTGAAGCCCGGTTCGGCCGTAGTCTTCCGGGCCGCGTAGAGCCGTCGTCCCTCCGCCGTCTTCCAGCGCCGCTTCCGGCGATCTACCGGACCGG
>JAAXGT010000047.1:588-9259 GCA_012271205.1 Rhodothermales bacterium | reverse complement strand
TCTACAAGGAGCAGGGCATGGCCATTCTGCAACGCTTTATCGCAGCATTGAAGGATGTAGCCAAGGTTGATCAGGAACCTCGTATGGAAGGTCGCCGAATGACTACTATCCTCACGCCCCTGAAGAATCGTTAACCCTGCCGAGACGGCGCTTTGCGGGTTGACCAAAGGGACTTCGTGTTGATTTACGGAACACCGCAGCTGCTCATCAGGTTTATCGGGTTTTGGCTATTTGTGGGACTATGCCCAAGACAAAGACCAACAGCGGTGCCAAAAAGCGATTCAGGCGCACGGCTACCGGCCGGCTGAAGCGCGCGCACGCATTCAAAAGTCATATTCTGACCAAGAAGAGTCGCAAACGGAAACGCAAATTGGGCAAGAAAACGCAAATCGATAAACGGGACGAGCCCCGCATGAACCGCCTGCTGGGCGCCTGAACACGAACGAGTAGAGAACATCCGTCATGCCACGCGCACGCAACACAGTGGCCTCACGCCGCCGGCGCAAGAAGATCCTTCGTATGGTCAAAGGCTACTGGGGCAGCCGCAGCAAGGTCTACACTGTAGCCAAGCATGCTGCCGAAAAGGGCCTGCAATACGCCTATCGTGACCGCCGTAAACGGAAGCAACAGTTCAGACGTCTCTGGATCGTACGCATCAATGCTGCCGCCCGGCTTAACGGCACTACGTATTCGCGCCTGGCCGGAGCGCTGCGCCAACGCAATATTGTGCTCAACCGCAAGGTTCTTGCGGATCTGGCCATGAATGAGCCACTCGCGTTTACTCGTGTGGTTCAGACAGCAACCGAGTCATGACCTTCTCATTTTTCGCCGGCATCTTTCTTGGCTAGGGGTGCCGAATGAAAGGCGGATGTGCCAGTACCATTCCCGCCCCTGTTTAAAACAGGCCCGGCGGGATTTTTGTTTTTAACACCCTTCGATGGACGATCCGGACAAGTCACTTGAAGACATAGTTGACTTGCTAAGGCAAGAGATCGAGGCCACTGAGCTCAATTCTGAGGAGGAGGCGGAGGCCTTCCGTATACGATTCCTAGGCCAGAGGAACGGACGCATCACCCAACTCTTCAAGCGCATACCCACGTTACCCAAAGGAAAGCGGCGCGAAGCAGGCCTGTTGCTGAACAGACTGCGCGCTCAAGCCAACGCACACCTTGAAGCAGCGCGCAATTCCGTAACGAGCACAGCACCAAGCGCATGCACATTGGACTTGACCCTGCCTGGGCGCCGCAGCCAGTGGGTTGGCAGCCGGCATCCAATCACGCAGGCCTTGGCCGGAATAACTGACATCTTCCAGCGAATGGGATTTACCATCGCCGAAGGCCCGGAAATCGAAGACGATTGGCACAACTTCACAGCACTCAACTTCCCGCCTGAACATCCTGCTCGCGACATGCAGGACACCCTGTTTGTGCAGGCCTCCAATCAAGGGGAAGACGGCGTCATGCTCCGTACACACACGTCACCTGTGCAAATCCGGGCCATGCTCGCGTCCAGTCCACCGTTCCGGCTTATCGCACCGGGCCGCGTATACCGCAATGAGGCCATCACCTTTAAATCCTATTGCCTGTTTCACCAAGTGGAAGGACTGGTCGTTGATGAGGGCATTACGATGGCCGATCTTAAACACGCACTGTTCAGCTTCGCCTACGCATTTTTTGGAAATGACGTGCGACTGCGCTTCCGCCCGAGCTTTTTCCCGTTTACCGAACCAAGTGCGGAACTGGACGTGTGGTGGGAATTGCCGGATGATCCCGACGGCGGGCGCTGGATGGAGGTGCTGGGCAGTGGTATGGTCCACCCCAACGTGCTGAAGGCGGTCGGAATCGATTCAGAGCGATATACCGGTTATGCCTTCGGATTGGGAGTCGAGCGACCGGCTATGCTTCGCTACGGCATCGATGACATCCGCATTTTCTACGAAAACGATATCCGGTTTCTGGCTCAGTTTTGAGATTGACCTGAAGAAGCATTCATGAAGGTCTCGTGCAACTGGCTTAAAGACTACGTTGACGTACCGCCGGACTCCACCGTGGTGGCCGACTTGCTTACTATGTGCGGTTTGGAAGTCGAAAATGTCGAGTACAAGGGGCTCGCCTTGGAGGGAATAATTGTCGGACGCGTTTTGAGCGTCCGACCGCACCCCAAGGCCGATCGCCTAACCTTGTGTGATGTGGATCTTGGCACCGATTCGCCTGTGCAGATTGTATGCGGAGCGCCCAATGTGGCCACTGGTCAAAGAGTGCCCGTAGCCACCATCGGGAGCACCCTCCAATTGAACGGCAGGCCGGTCAGAATCAGAAAGGCGAAACTGCGTGGCGAATCATCGATGGGGATGATTTGCTCGGAGGATGAGCTCGGACTGTCAGACGATCACAGCGGGATCATGGTGCTGGATACGTCAGCCTGCGTCGGAGAACCCTTGGCTGTATATCTGGGGCGTCTCGGTGTGTCCATATCTGACACCGTCCTCGACGTAGCCATTACACCCAACCGACCGGATGCCACCTGTCATATCGGTGTGGCACGCGACCTGGCGGCACTGACTCAGCGGGAACTACACCTTCCCAAGGTGACGGTGCCGGCAGCAGGTGGCGACATTGCCAAGTATATCGACGTGGAAATCGAGTGCCCCGAGTTATGCGGACGGTACGTAGCCATGATGGTTAGGGGCGTGCGCGTAGGGACTTCGCCACCATGGCTTAAACAGCGTCTGGAAGCCATTGGACTCCGCCCCATCAACAACGTGGTGGATTCCACCAATTTTGTGATGCACGAATCCGGACAGCCCCTACATGCCTTTGACTACGATCGCATCGCAGGGCAGCATATTTTCGTTAGGACTGCAATCGCCGGAGAGGAGATGACCACGCTCGACGGCAAGTGGCATACGCTCACCGGGGGCGCCGTTTTGATCTGCGATTCCGAGCGCCCGGTTGCCATTGGCGGTGTCATGGGCGGCGCCAACAGCGAGGTTGACGACAACACCACCAACGTACTCATTGAAAGTGCCTGGTTTGATCCGTCCAGCACACGCAAGAGTGCGCGTGCGCTTGGCGTTCAAACAGACGCGTCTTACCGGTTCGAGCGAGGAGTAGACGCCAGTGGCCAAGCCCGGGCGGCCGCCCGTTGCACAAACCTTATCGCGGAACTGGCCGGCGGAACCCTTGTCGAGGGTCTTATCGATGTGCACCCGAACCCACTGGAAATGCCGCAGATCTCCCTCCGACTGGCCCGCATACCCGTTATTTTGGGCATAGAGGTGCCCCAAGACGATATCGAACGAATCCTCACGGCCTTGGGGTTTGGCATACGCAGCGAGGAGAACATGCTTCACTGCAGTGTGCCCTCCTGGCGGCCTGATGTACATCAGGAAATCGACCTCATTGAGGAAGTTGCCCGCATATACGGATACGACAAGATTGCTGAACCCCGTGTTATCCCACTCCCTGGCAGTGCACCGCTTCCGCGACCCGTCGACCTTCTTCGTGAGCGAATCCACAGCTACCTGAATGGGCGAGGCTTCCGCGAAATCTACACGAACAGCCTGCTGAAGCGCAGCGAAGCGGAGTGCTTTAGTCACGACGTGATCGGCAATGCCTATCCTGTGGTAGAGACGCTTAATGCGGTATCCAAATCCATGACGACGTTGCGTCCTACGCTTTTGCCGGGACTCTTGCACGTAATGCAACACAATTCACATCACGGACAATCGGCGCTGCGATTCTACGAGTTCGGTCACGTATTTCATGAGATCGACCATGAAGCAGCCTATATCGACGGTTATGCGGAATACGAAACCCTGATTATGGGTGCGAGTGGTCCCCTGCATCCGCAGAGCTGGGATGGCAAGACCAGAAATGTCGATTTCTTTGACCTAAAGGGCGACGTGGAAGCATTACTTGAGACCCTGCATTTGATGCATGTTCGTATGGAGCCCCGCACCGAGGCCTCTCCTCTGACCACGCACTGCATTACCCTCTACTTGGGCGATACGCGGGTCGGGTCCGTCGCTCAGCTCAGTGAAGCCATTCAACAAGGTTGGAGCTTGCGCACACCCGTTTGTTTTGCAGAATTCAACTGGACACGCCTGGTGCTGCACGCCAAGAAACAGCTTGAACCACATTACATGCCCGTGAATCGGTATCCCGTAGTAGACCGGGATATTGCCGTCGTCATCCCCCGACTACAGCCAGTCGGGCCACTCCTGAAGATGATTCACAAGGTCGGGACTCCATTACTGCAACGCGTACAGGTATTTGACTTGTATGAGGCTGAACGTCTGGGAGTAAGCAAAAAAAGTGTCGCATTTGCGCTGCGCTTCGGAGCACAGCGCACGCTTCGCGATGCCGAAGTGGAAAACGCGGTAAACCGCATAGTAAATGCTTTGCATGAGCTCTGTGGCGCCCAACTGCGGTCATAACGTTATTGACCGGGATTGGTTGAACCTTTTGTTTAGATCCATGCGTTGACTGGATAGCTATGTTTCTGACATTTCATGGCCAACGACGATCCTGCTCCCAAGACAGAAAAGCCGAAAAGCGGTAATGAGATTGGTATGCCTCCGCTGGTGGCCTTGCGCGGAGCCGAGTCCTTGCGCCTGCTACGCGATCGAGTTCAGAAGACTGCTCAGGAGCTAAACCGGCTTCACAAGGAGAATCAAAAGCTAGCCCAACGAGTGGCTGAGCTCGAACGGGGCCCGGCCATTGATCCAAATACGACAATCCTTTCATTTGAGGAGAATCCGGACCGCTTGCGTGAACGCATCAACGGCTTTATTCAGGCCATTGACACATATCTTGCGCGTAAACCCCACAATAGTGCAAAAGTCGATTAACGTTCGCATTCTGGATCGGGATTACCCGCTTCTGGTCCAAGCCGAGGACGAGGTGATGATGCGTAATCTGGCGAGTCTCGTGGATGAACGCATGCGCACATTCAAGACCATACATCCGAATCAGCCGGATCTTGTGGCAGCTGTAGTGACCGCCCTTGGGATAGCGGAAGAGCTTGTGGCCACACGGGAAACCTCCAACGTGGTACTTTCCGCACTGGACCGCGAGGTCGCTTTGCTGGACCGGGAGCTGGCCAATGCCTTAAAACCCTGACGGAACCGCGGGATGAGGCCGCTGTTAGCCCGGCAGACCCGTCGGTGTCCGTAGCGGGTTCGGCACTAGAACCGTCAATTTCCTTAGAGGGAGCTGATCTTCGGATCTGGACGTCAGGCCCCAGCCTCACATGAGGCCGCAATCAGCGCAGGGGACGACGAAAAGATCCGGGCGGCACCCAGTAATGCAAGTTCAGGGTTCATACCCGCCGCTGCGGACGCCGGCGGGTTTTTTCATCGCCGTACTAGCAGCCATGCTTCGCATCCTTTTTTGAGTCTCGAGGCGCGCTGTGAAGAGTAGCTCGGGCAATATTTCCGTGTGGCGTCGACCAAGTAGTGCATCGACTCCCTTTCCGCGGCGCCCCGACACCTGACCGGTGCTGCCTGACAGCGGTTTCGGAACCATCGGCCATATTTATTATTGACCATAGTGCTATTGGCACAAAATGAATCACCATGGACGGCATGTATGCTGTCCTGTTGTTGGCGGTGGCCACAGTTGCATTTGGAACAGGAATTCTCACATACAAATGGATTCAGGCGCATCGCTCAAGCGAAGTGCTTCGCAAGGCACGGAAACAGGCTGCAGCTATTCTGGCCGAGGCCAAAGAGAATGCCGATGCATTCCGCGCCCAAGTGCTGGAAGAGGCTCGAGATGAGTTGGATGACGAGCGCAACGAACTCAGGGAAGCCCGCGCCAACTTGGATCAAGAGCGCGAGGCGAACAGCCGAGCACAGCGAAAATCGAAAAACAAGTGGGAGCGGCTAAGACGCAGGCACAACAATAGGACCAGAAAGCTTAACGAACGAGAAAAACTCCTTCACGCGGCGGCCCAGGCGATAGAGACCCTGCAACAGGAAGCAGAACGGGCCAACCGTGAAGTGGAACTCTTGCGGGTCAGTGCAGACTCGCTGCTGCAGGACGCCACGACACAGCGCGCTGATTTAAGCAGTAAGCGCGAGACTTTGCGTGAACGCGAAGGCGAAATCTCAGCAGAAAAAGAACACCTCTCAAAGCTTATCGAGGATCAAACAGCAAAACTCGAGCAGGTGGCCGGCTTATCCTCCGAAGAAGCAATTGCGCAACTGCGCGACGAGTTCATAGAAGACGCCCGCCTCAACGCAGCGGCAAAAATCCGGCATGTTCGAGACGAAGCAAGCCGAACAGCCAAGCGGCAAGCGCAAAGAGTTATCCTGACGGCCATCCAGCGACTTGCAGTAACCCCAGTTTTTGACAATGTGGTTTCCGTTGTCCATCTCGAGTCAGACAACATGAAAGGGCGCATCATCGGGCGGGAAGGACGCAATATCCGCGCGTTTGAAGCCTCCACCGGTGTCGAGCTCATCATCGATGATACGCCCAGTGCCGTCATTATTAGCAGCTTTGATCCATACCGCCGCGAAATCGCCCGACTGGCCCTCACCCAGCTCTTACAGGACGGTCGTATTCATGCGCATAGCATTGAAAAGTACGTGGCGGCGGCTACGGTAACCATAGAAGAAGAGATCATTGAAATCGGCGAGCGGATTGCCATCGATTTTCGGCTGCACGAACTACACAATGAATTAATTCGCACCATCGGGCGCATGCGCTATCGAACCAGTTACGGCCAGAACCTGCTGGCTCACTCCATAGAAGTGGCCCGCATTGCGTCACTCATGGCCGCGGAGATTGGTCTCGATACGACGCAGGCCCGCCGCGCCGGGCTGCTCCATGACATCGGCAAAGTGATCCCCGAATCCGCTGACAGACCGCATGCGCTCGTGGGCATGGATTGGTGCAAACGGTACGGCGAGCACAAGATTGTCTGCAACGCGGTCGGCGCTCACCACGATGAAATCGAAATGACCTCGCTTATTTCCCCCATCGTGCAGGCAGCTGACGCCATAAGCGGTGCGCGTCCAGGGGCACGCCGGGAGCAATACGAAGAATACATTCAAAGATTGAACGAACTGGAAAAATTAGCATTGTCTTTCGACGGCGTTAAACAGGTGTATGCCATTCAGGGCGGGCGCGAAGTGCGGGTTATGGTCAGTCAGAACGAAGTATCCGACCAAAGGGCCCGAGATCTGGCCGAAGAAATTTCTCAGCGAATACAGAGTGAGTTGCGGTACCCCGGCCAGATCAAGGTCATGGTCATTCGCGAGATCCGCCAAGTGGCCGTCGCACGCTAACAGCACAGACAGTGCCACATGCCATAACACTAGTGCCCGGAACGCGACATATGTCGTACCGACCTGTCCGGCAATCGAAATTCACCCATACCACTGAGGATCTCCATGAATCGCACTGTCCTACTTGCTATGGGCGTGCTGCTGCTTTCCAGCTGCACGCTCCAGCGCGCTGATGAATACGCTATCCGTGCACACGAGCTTACAGAACATTGTCAGGTAGCTCGGGTATCCCCACTTTTGTGCCCGCTGACGGAGGGCGATCGTCCGGGCCGAACCGGGCCCAAGTTTCAGTTAAATACATAATCGCCTACTTTTACGATAAGGCTATTCACCAAGCTTGTACACAATAACGTAGGGAGCACCGCCCTCCTCTCTGGCTCTTCCATAAGCTCGGTTTTCCTTGACAACCCTCAAATTCACTCGCGCAGGCAAGACAACCTCATATACAGCTTCACTCTCTGAATTCACAACCGTCCACGATACAAAAGTCGTTTCCTCTGTCCGGGTATGCTTAACCCATATCCGGCCCTGATCATCTACAACAAATGTACTGTAGGCAGGTTTGGTCTCCGGTAAATCAGCCTCACGAAAGACCTTTCTGTCAGACACTGACATGTCCTTCATATGGTCATCGATTTCCTCTTGTGTTACGGGAATAGGTTGATGTGAATAGCGAATCCTGCCTTCTAAATTACCCTTAATAGTATGGATAGCAACGCTGATCGAATCATTCCAGCCAGAATACAATAACCCTTCTGGACCAGACCGGATGAAGGAGTCTCGGCTAAAAGGCAATATTATAACAGATATCCCCGTGGCAGAAGCTGTCATAAGGTGTCTGGTCACAGGCAGGTACAACACAGGCTCCCCCACGATCTTACCTTGCCGATCCACAAACTGAATAGTGTCAAACGATGGCCCCTCTGCTTCAATACCTAGCATGTAATAAGTAGAGAAACGCATGAGAAACTGATTCTGTGCGGTAGCAACCAAGCCGATGCCATAACGGGTGCCCTCGTCATCGCTGACGTCAATGCTGTAAGCAAAATGATGCCTTTCTGGCTCAAATACAGAAAGGCGCTCTCTGCTAGAATCCCAGACAAAAACAGAATCGCTTGGACCTACATGCACATCAAGGATACTCCTAAATTCTCCCGGACCTTCTCCTTGCTGGCCGAACGCACGAACAAGAGCGCCCTGCTCGGAGAAGACATAAACAACTTTGGCATTACCGTCCCCTACAAGCAACTGACCGACAGAATTCACTGCGAGATCATGGATTTGTCCGAATTGTTGCGTGTTTCCACGCGCATCGTCCCCGATCCGAAAAATCTCCGTCAATTCAAGACGTTCCGGAGAGATCAATGAGTGCTG
>JAAXGT010000047.1:0-515 GCA_012271205.1 Rhodothermales bacterium | reverse complement strand
GGGGGGGGGGGAGCTTTTGTGCACATGGAAAGGCCTGACACGAGCAAGGTGCACAATGCAAAGAAAACTTTGCGCAAAAGCATTGGGAATTAGCTGTCTAAGTGAATGCCTGCGGCGACTCAGGAGACCCTACGTTTTGCCCATTCGCCAGAGCAACATTTCGCACGACTTCCTGCAAGAACACCATCCGAATCCGATGCTGCAAGTGCCACGCCTGTCTTGCTTAATGTCCAAGTCGCGGTGAAGTTTCACGCTTGACATGCCTCAGGGAAGTCAGTTCAAGATAGACCGCGCTACAGCTAGTGTCGTGTCCCGCAAGTATTTTCACATAATGACAGGAACAGGATATCTTTCTCTCCATCCGCCCGAACGAGAGAGAGACCCTGCCCGGGGGACGTCCGTTGAAGGCACTCGAAGTGAGCCAGGGTACCCGTGAGGCACTCCAGTCGCTGGTCCGTTCGCCCAGCCTGCCCACCAGGCTGAGATCGGGCTGCTGTGCGCCGATGGCCTGGACA
>JAAXGT010000058.1 GCA_012271205.1 Rhodothermales bacterium | reverse complement strand
ATCGAGTAGTCGCGGTGAGCAACCGCGTTGGTTAGCACCTCGAATACGCCTCTCGCTGAATTGCGGGCAGTCCACACAGGCAGTTTGCTTCGTGGCCTAGACAAGCATATTCCGGCACACGAAGCGAAGGGTCTAGAAGATCTGAATGTCCAGTGGCCCGCTGATGTCTTGGGCATCGATCTGGTAATTCACGTCGAGGTGCTCGCCCACATAGCTGACAGCTTGGACGTACCCGTGAGGCATCCAGCCCGTCGGTGACGGACAGCACAGGAGCGCCCCGCCACCGTGTGATCCAAGCAACATTATCTTCGCCGTCTGCAACAAGGCGAAGCTTGCGGAGCTTGGTCTCCGGCACCTCCCCTCCGGTGCCAGAAACCGGCCAACCAACCCCGGATCGAGATCCTCCGGCGCGAATCCGGGAATCGGGGTCTGGCCGAACCGAATGATGCGGGACCGGCTTCGTTCCTGAAGGAGGCGAGCCAGCACCTCGGCAGGGAATCTTCGCCTAGAACTCCCGATACGGCGAAAGCAGCCCCCAGGACTCTCGTGCACAAACAAGCTCTGGGGCGCGACACCCTCAATGATGCCACGAAGTCCCCCATCGCTGCCAGGCAGCTCCAGCCTGTTGATCTCGGCGTCGAGAGGCGGTTTGACCGAGTCCTTACATATCTGCCTTTCCCAAGCTTCGTCCACATCGAGCCGTTGTGACGGTATTCCCACAATCTCCCGGCTCCTGTCCGCCACACCCAAGACCAGTGCCCCTCCTCTGAGTTTGCCATGGCGGCCATTTCGTCGGCGAAGTCGTCACGCTTGGGATCTGCCACTCTGCTACCCGCAAAAAGGATATGCTTCAATCCCAAGATTGCATCCTCGCCGAGGTGGCGAATCCGACGTGCCAAGGCCTCGGTGTCCTCTCAAGCGACATAATCCGCCTGTAGCGACTCTTGAAAGCTTCCCGTCCACCTTCCATGATTTTACAGATCTCATCCCTCACCTTCTGTTCCTGAAGTCCGCCCTCACATGCCTTCCGGCTCCCGGCGTCCAAGAACAACATGAACTCAGCGTCTCTATGCACGACGTCGGATTGTGGTTACCACGATCAATTGGCACCTAAGCTTCGTTTCCTTGAGTTGGCTGGCCAGCAGGTCATAGATCACCGTGTTGTCCAAATCACCCTCTGGTTGATCAAGAATGATCGGATCCGCGCCATGGCCCAGAACGAAAACCAAGAGGGCAGCGGTCTGCTGCCCCGGTGATCTCTGGCTGAGCCGCCGCCAGTTATTCTGGCGACCTCGGAACTTGATGCAGACAGTATCACCGGGAGCGTAGAGGGCCAAGCGATTTATGCTCTCCGGAGGCACTTTCTTCGGTGCTCCTTCGAATCTCTGGTCTTTGGTAGGCCACGAAGCAGAGTCTCCGGCTTGGGACCTACGAATGTCTGCCACCAGCCCATCTCATGCCCGGCTGATCTCTACGACGCCGGAGCGCTTCCCCGACCCGTTCAGAAAACTGGTCACCCCTTGGCGATCGGCTTCCGTCCCAACCCAAAATGCCCCTCCGTGTCTTACGACCGTAATGCGTACAACCCGGAAAGTCAAACGTCTCCGGTTGGCCTTCTCCTCGTGAAGGGATGATACAAGGTTGCGCCAAGATTGCCGCGGAGTACTGCCATTGTGTCCGATCTGTGTGCAGGGCAAGGTTGTTGCGTGTATGTCCGGTACGAAGCGCGGCAACAAATGGTCGCTCGAAATTTTTCATCCTGACAATGATTTGAGATGGGCAAAATTATTGGAATCGATCTCGGCACTACTAACTCGGTTGTTGCTGTCATGGAGGGCAGCAAACCCAGAGTCATCGAGAATGCTGAAGGCGGTCGCACGACTCCCTCGGTCGTCGCATTCAAGAAAGACGGCGAGCGCTTGGCCGGTGGTCCGGCCAAGCGACAGGCGATAACGAATCCGGCCAACACCATATTCTCCATTAAGCGCTTTATGGGGCGCAGCTATTCGGAAGTGCCCGGAGAGCTCGAGACTGTGCCGTACAAAGTGGAGCGTGGAGAAGGGGGGACCGCGCGTGTGCGAATCAGCGACACGCTCTACACGCCGCAGGAAATCTCCGCCATGGTGCTGCAGAAGCTCAAGAGCACCGCTGAGGACTACCTTGGTGAAAAAGTCTCCGAAGCTGTCGTTACGGTTCCTGCTTACTTCAATGATGCGCAACGTAAAGCAACAAAAGAAGCCGGCAAGATTGCGGGACTGGACGTCAGGCGCATTATCAACGAGCCAACTGCTGCAGCCTTGGCCTACGGGCTTGGAAAGCAGGACCAAGATCGGATAATCGCAGTCTACGACTTGGGCGGCGGAACATACGACATCTCCATTCTTGAGTTAGGCGGCGGTGTTTTTGAGGTCAAGGCCACCAATGGAGACACACACTTGGGGGGAGACGATTTTGATCAGCGCCTCATTGACTTTCTCGCTTCCGAGTTCCAGCGGATGGAGGGCGTAGACTTACGCAAAGATCCGATGGCGTTGCAACGCCTTAAGGAGGCAGCTGAAAAAGCCAAGATTGAACTGTCCAGCAGTTCCCAGACTTCCATCAACCTGCCGTTCATCACGGCAACTCAGGATGGGCCAAAGCACCTCACTATGGACCTGTCTCGGGCCAAGTTCGAGCAGCTAACTGGCGATTTGATCCGGCGTACGGTGGCCCCGATGAGGCAAGCGCTGCAGGATGCCAAACTGAGCGCGACCGACATTGACGAAGTCATTTTGGTAGGTGGCTCGACACGCATCCCACTGGTGCAAAAGACAGTCGAAGAGTTCTTCGGCAAAACTCCGAACCGGTCAGTCAACCCCGACGAAGTTGTAGCTGTCGGTGCAGCCATTCAGGGTGGTGTACTGTCGCAGGATATCAGCGACGTATTGTTGTTGGATGTGACGCCGCTGAACCTCGGTATAGAAACATTGGGCGGTGTCATGACGACACTGATCGAAGCCAATACAACGATTCCCACACGTAAGCAGGAAACGTTTTCCACAGCAGCAGATAACCAGACCTCCGTGGAAATCCATGTGCTGCAAGGCAATCGCGATATGGCCACGTATAACCGCACAATCGGAAAATTCCACTTGGATGGCATCCCGCCGGCCCGGCGGGGCACGCCCCAAATTGACGTGGCGTTTGACATCGACGCGGACGGCATCCTGAACGTCAGCGCCAAAGACAAGGCAACGGGCAAAGAGCAATCCATTCGCATTGAGGCATCCAGCGGATTGTCGGAAGCTGAAATCGAGCGTATGAAGGAGCAGGCGAAGGAGCACGCCGCAGAGGACCAAAAGCGACGTGAGGAAGTCGAGCTACTCAACCAGGCGGACTCGCTTATCTACACGACGAAGAACAATCTCTCCGATTACGGTGACAAGATTTCCGGCGACAAAAAGCGTGCGATCGAAACGGCACTGGAGCGTCTCGAGAGCGTCCATGGGGGCAAGCATTTTGGAGAGCTTCAGGGTGCGATTGATCAACTCAATGAAGCCTGGAGTGCCGCAAGTCAGGAAATGAATCAGGCACAGGCCGCTGCGGCGCAGCAATCAGGCGAGTCCGATGGCCAGGCTCCAAACGAAGGAGAGGAAATCAGAGACGCCGACTTTGAGGTCGTCGACGACGACAAGGGATAGTCTGCAGGCTGGGCTTCAAAAACAGGCCCCATGCCGGAAGCACCCACCGCTTCCGGTTAGTTTGCCGTCATTCAGGCTATACGAAATAGTCGTCTGGCATTGTCTGTGGTGATGCGGGCAATTTCCTCCACAGGCCTCCCTTTGAGTTCAGCCAGTTTTTCGGCAACGAGCCGCATATAGGCCGGCTCATTGCGTTTGCCGCGGTGTGGCGCTGGCGCCATGAAGGGGGCGTCCGTTTCGAGGACCAGATGCCTCAGCGGCACATCTTTTATGATTGCATCCACACCTGCATTTTTGAACGTCAGCACGCCGCCAATCCCAAGCATGAAGCCGAGCGCCAAGATTTCATCTACCAGCCAGTCCGGCCCCGTGAAGCAGTGAAAGATCCCGCGAAGGGACTTCGCTGCAGGTGCCGGCAACTCCTCCTTTAGAATTTGCACTGCGTCCCGATGCACTTCGGCTCTCCGCTGCTTGTCTCTCAAATGCAGAACAAGCGGCAGATCCCTTTCCTTGGCCAATCGCACGTGGAGGCGCAAAAAGTCATGCTGACGCGCATCAAACGAACGATCCCAGTAATAGTCGAGACCCGTTTCTCCGACAGCCACAACACGCGGGTGACTGCACAGTCGCGCTACTTCATCGAAGTCAGCATCCGTGGCCTTTTGGGTATCTGTGGGATGTAATGCCGCCATGGCATACAGCCCCGAATACCGATCGCACAACGCCAACGCGTCGTGAATGGACGGTACGTCAATGGCCGGCATTACAATGCATGTGACTCCTGCCACCTGAGCACGTGCAATCACGTCATCCAGATCCGGTACAAGGCGATTATGGTAGAGATGTGCGTGGGTGTCAGTGAGCATACTGACTGATATTTGTGTGCAATCAAGTTTAACCTGTTTCGATCGAACCGTTGGGATTGCCCCCCCCCAACTATACCCGCGGCAATCCCCTTCCAAGATAGCGCGTCCCGCGCGGCACGTCTATGTCCGGCCCACTTACGCTGCCGGATCGCTTTTCACCGACGTTGTAGGCATCGTTCCACGGTGCGCTTAACCAGTTCCGCCGTCATCCGGACAGTATTCATGGAGAAAAGCCAAAACCTGCGGCGCACAGTGTCCGAAGCGATCAACCTCTTGGAAGAGGGCTCGGGCGCAGCCACGGCTGCGTTGACCTACCGTGACCAATTTACAGCACGATTGGGACTTGACTGACACTTGCATAGTTTGATGAACCGCTTAATCCCCCAGACCAGTTGCGTGTTAATTTTTCGCAATCTTGCCAATGGCCTGAATGCGAAGAGCGATCGGCTCGTTTTTCGGTCGCTACGATTTTCTGCCCTACTTTTAGCAAAAATGGGATTGCCAGACTGACCAGTCCATGTACGCTCTAAACCTTGTTGCCCCTCTTGACCAAGTCAGGGTAACCGAGCTGCTGCGCAGTATCACCTGCGCAACTTTCTTGGTGTGCCTGGCAGGCCGGGCTCTCGCCCAGGATACGTTGGAAGTTGAACTACCTGCCATAGAGATCGAAGCTACCCGCGCATTCGAAACCACCATGAATGCCGCGCGCAGTGTTCATGTTAAGCGACGTACACGTGCAGCACAGGAGCCTGGGATCTCGCTGCAGCGAAGCCTGCGTGGAATACCCGGCCTGCGCATCAATGATCGTGGGCATTTTGCGCTTGGCGAACGACTCCTGATACGAGGTATGGGCTACCGGGCGGCCTTTGGCGTACGTGGCACGCAAGCATTTCTGGACGGCATCCCTCTAACCATGGCGGATGGCCAGAGCATGCTGGATGTAGTAGACCCGGTCTTTGTCGGAAGAGCGGAATTACTCCGCGGGCCATCGTCCCTGTACTGGGGCAACGCCAGCGGTGGCGTATTGTACTTGACTACGCAACCAGACACCAGTGCTGTGCGACTACGCTATATGGGTGGCAGCTACGGACTGAGTCAGACGGTCGCCGAAGCAAATCTGCGACAGGAACGGCAGACGGTCCAGTTGTACGGCTCAAGGTTAGCCCGCAATGGCTACCGGACACACAGCAGTGGCAGCTTTATTCGTACGGGAACACACGTCAAGCGATCCTTCGGCTCTGCCTCAGTACTGAGCCTCATCGTGAATGCGGCCTTTCAGGATGCCCAAGCCCCCGGATCTTTGACGGAAATCCAATTACTGGCCGATCCGCGTCAAGCGGATTCACGCTACATTGCCCAGAATGCCGGCAAGGAGAGCACACACGTACAGGGCGGGCTAACCCTGCTTACGCAAACGTCTGCAGGCACATTGTCAGCAACGGTGTATGGTATCAGCCGTGTGCTTGAGAACTCGCTGACATACGCATGGATTAATCTTGACCGTCACGCAGGGGGGATGTATGCCCAGTTGCGCAGCCATGCGGGTTCGCTGGCCTGGCACGTCGGATTGGACACGCGCATGCAACGAGATGATCGGCAGACTTACGATAATGCCGGCGGACGTCGCGGCAACTCGATTCAGTTGGATCAACTGGAACGTGTGCAAAGCTTTGCAGCCTTTGCAGCCTTGCAGCTTCGCTTGAACCAGCGATTTGGCAGCACAGCAGGCCTGCGCTTGGACAGAATTCGCTTTGCCATGTCCGACCGGTATCTGGCAAACGACGATCAATCGGGCAACCGCAATTTCAGGGCGCTGAGCTCTTCCCTGGGGATCTATTATCAGTTAGAAGCTATTACCGCCTATGGCAACATCAGTACATCGTTTGAAACACCTACTACAAACGAGCTCATAAACTCTCCTGTGATAGTGGGTGGCTTCAATCCGGACCTGAATCCTCAACGAACAATGGGACTGGAACTCGGCCTCCGCGGCTTAGCGCCGGAGTGGCGACTTTCGTTCGATGCCGCACTGTTTCAGCAGCATATCCGGGATCGCCTGGTGCCCAACCAGAATGCAGATGGCCGCACATGGTATGCCAATGCGGGTCGCAACCGGCACGAAGGTTTAGAGCTTTTGCTGCGGTGGCCAAGTGGTGCACCCTTGAATCTGGAGCTCACCTATAACTACAGTCATTTTGTATTTCTGAACGATCCGGGCCCTGGACTGCACATACCCGGCGTACCCATCCATTATCTGCATCTGGCAATGCAGGCCAACAGCCTTGACGGCTGGTTTGTAGAAC
>JAAXGT010000063.1 GCA_012271205.1 Rhodothermales bacterium | reverse complement strand
TGGTCAAGCGTCTGTTTCTGCGAGCCCTGCGCCGGCGGTCCCAAAAGGATCGTACCACATGGGAGCAGGTGGAGCGGTTGGTTCAGCTCCACTGGCCGCACGTCCACCTACTCCACCCGTGGTCGGACCAACGGCTGGTCGTTTGACCGGAGGCCGGAGCCGGATGCATGAAAGGGCCCGTCCAGATCGGTGCGGGGGGCCCGGGGCAACCCGGGTCCCTACCGCGATCTGTCCGGGTCGGGTAAGGTTGCCTTCCCCGACCCGGACAGCCATACTATGATATCGGCTAGGTCTGCATCAATTGAATGGAATTATGTAGGGAAGTGCCCAAGCCGGTTTCGCGGCTGGACTTTCGCCGTGGAGCATGTGCGCCGCGGAGGCACGGAGTATCTGAGGGAATGGCTCGTGGCTCTCAACGAGCTGGGGGTGTAACAGCTCATGGCCGGGAGGCGCGCAAGTTACAGCGAAATCGTTCTATATCGCTTATTTTCGTCATAAAGTAGAGTAACTTTCGTATAAATGGACCGACGAACGAACCCTTACGCACCCGGAGCAGGCACGCCTCCTCCCGAACTCGTGGGGCGTGATGAACTGATCGAGGACGCGGAGATCGCCCTCTACCGGCTGCGCAACGGCTTGGCCGCCAAGGGCCTTCTGATGGTCGGCCTACGGGGGTGGGAAAGACAGTTCTCCTTAACCGGATGTTCCTCGACGCGAACAAGCGTGGATGCGAGTGCGTGCTGGTCGAAGCCCCCGAGGACCGGTCCCTCCCGGCTGCGCTGGCCGGACCGCTAAACTCCGCGCTCATCCGGATGAGCCGCAGCGCTTCTGCTGCGGAGCTGGCCAAGAAGGCACGGTGGTCGTTGGCCGGGTTTGTCCGTGCAATGAAGGTCAGTTACACGGACATCACCTTTCCCCTTGATCTGGATGGAGAGGAAGGCCTGGCGGACAGCGGCGATCTCGATATCGACCTCACCTCGTTGCTCCGGGTGGCGGGAGAAGCCGCTCACGCTCGGGACACGGTGTTGGTGCTGTTCATCGACGAGCTGCAGTACGTGGAGGAACGCCAGCTTGGGGCTCTCATCATGGCCTTGCATCGTACCGCGCAACTTCGTTTGCCGGTCACACTCATCGGGTCTGGGCTACCCCAGCTTGTGGGCCACGTCGGGTCCGCGAAATCCTACGCCGAGCGCATGTTCTCCTTTCCGAAACTCGGCCCCCTGTCTGGAGCCGCGGCCAGGAAGGCGCTCGAAGCTCCTGCGAGTCGGCTGGGCGTTACGTATTCCGCGGAAGCCCTGAGCGAGATCTTCCGCATCACGGAAGGATACCCGTACTTTCTTCAGGAGTGGGGCAGCGCTTGCTGGACGCTCGCAGACGGGCCTGTCGTCACGCTAGATGACGTGAAGGCTGCAACACCGTTTGCCATCCACGAACTCGACACGACCTTCTTCAGGGTTCGATTCGAGCGAACAACCCCCTTTGAGAAACGCTACCTCCGCGCTATGGCAAGACTCAGACCGGGTCCCCACCGCTCCGGCGAGGTTGCCCAAGTGCTTGGCCGAAAGGTTCAGAGCGTCGCACCGACCCGTTCGAATTTGATCAGGAAAGGTATGATCTACGGTCCGGCCCATGGCGACACGGCCTTTACGGTGCCTCTGTTCGACCAGTACCTGAAGCGGGCGGTGCCGGCAGGATAAGGGGTCGACTGTCGGGGCGTATTCGTTGGGTTCGACGGTAATCGCTGATACGTTTCCCTACTGCGTAAGCTGGCTTAGCGGCCGCACTTTGGCTGGTGGATATAACGGATGCGGACGGGCTACGTGAGCACGTCCACAGCTTTATCAAAACTGACATCCACTCGCATGTCATGCTCGGCTGATAGGGCAGATGCACGATTTCGATCTCGCACGTCTTCCTTTGGCTTCATGGTTTCACCCCGAAAAGGGCCAAAGGAACAGACGAAACCCTATGCCCTTGCCGAATAACATTCAGTAGATCGCGTTCATAGTAGGGAGCCCGGGACGACATCTCCTCTCCTTTTCCATCATTTTCATGGATACGACCTCGATGCCGACATCAATGACATCGGAGGCATGTGCTTCACAAACAGGTCATGAGCAACGAAAGCGTACTTCCCAAATTGGATTTCGACGGCAACTCGTTCCTTCACGAAATCAGTCTAGTGTCGAGATTGGATGAATAGGCCCAGATACTTCGATTTTCGCCCCGACCGTGCCTTTTCGTGCAACCCGAATCGAGACAGCTAACTTCTCCGGCCCTTTTGTATATAATCGTCTAAAATCTGACCTCAAATGGATTGAAGTTCTGCTTTGGATTCCAAATGAGTAATGGACACTGCCGCTGCGGTCAACTCGTCTGCTGGTGATGGTACGCCTGTAAGCCAATCGTATGGGTCATTCCCGCGGTGCACAATGTCAAAGAAAGCTTCCTGTAATTCCCGTGTGATGGGGCCGCAGGTGCCAGATCCAATCGTGTATTTGTCTACCGAACGAATAGGCGTAATTTCAGCGGCTGTTCCGGTAAAGAACAATTCGTCCGCGATGTAGAGGGCCTCCCGCGGAATTTGACGCTCTTCCACTGAGTAGCCCCGGTCACGAGCCAGCCGGATTACGGAATCCCGAGTGATGCCCGGAAGTATCGAAAGACTGGTAGGGGCCGTAACGATTTCTCCGTCCCTCACCAGAAACAGATTTTCGCCACTTCCCTCGGCCAAGTAGCCGCTAGTGCTGAGCATAATTCCCTCGGCATAACCGTTAAGCACGGCGTCCATCTTTACCAGGCTTGCATTGACGTAGTTGCCTGCACACTTGCTCAGGGACGGGAGCGTGTTGGGTGCCATGCGCGCCCACGAAGACACCTGAACGTCAATGCCGTGTTCCAGTGCATCCGCACCCAGATACGGCCCCCATTCCCAAACGGCGATAAAGGTCTCGACGGGGTTGTTGATCGGGTTCACACCCATCGAGCCCATCCCCCGAAAAATCACCGGCCGAATGTAGCACGCCCCCAATCCGCTGGAGGTGACTGTGTCAAGGGCCGCCTGCTCCAGCTCGGTTTGGTCGTATGGCACGTCCATTCGGTTAATCTTGGCTGAGTCCATGAGACGACGCATGTGCCCCGGAAGCCTAAAGACAGCATGTCCTTTTTTCGTATCGTAGGATCGGATGCCCTCAAATACGGATGAGCCATAATGGATGACGTGCGAGAGCACGTGAATCTTGGCGTTCTCAAAGGGCACCATCTTGCCATTGAACCAGATACTAGCTTGCATTTTGTTTGCTCCGATCAAGTTAGTCTGCTCTTGAACGCAGCCGCGGATCCAATTTTCCCGGCTGGCTCCCTATTTGGCGGCGAAATCTGCGACTGGCCACTGCAAACTTAAAGATAGTCCACAGGATTTTGCAGGAAGCCTTAACCGTACCTGCAATTGTGCCGGTTATCTTCGAGACGCCGACGCGCCGACGATAGGACACCGGGATTTCGCAAATGCGCAGCTTGGCCAAGGCCGCCTTGATTTGCATCTCAATCGTCCACCCGAACGTTTCGTCCTGCATATCAAGTCGAACGAGATCAGCGTAGCGGATGGCGCGAAACGGCCCGAGATCAGTGTAACGTCTGCCCCAGAATAGTCGCATCAGAAAACAGGCCAGACGGTTACCCAGACGGGCCTGAAGCAGCATAGCTCCCGGTTCACTATTGCCTGCAATGCGGCTGCCGACTACAAAATCATGGGTTTCCTCCGCAATAGGAGCGATGAGTGCGGCCATCTCATCCGGATAATCGCTGTAATCGCCGTCCAGAAAGACCACTATATCCGGTTGGCGCTCTGCCGCGTACTTGAGGCCTCGCAGGCATGCGAAGCCGTAACCTCGACGTGGCTCTTCCAAGACAAGGGCGCCAGCTCGCATGGCATTGTACCCGGTTTCGTCGGTGGAGGCATTGTTGACTACGACAACCTCACACCCCAACTCGACCGGAATGTCACCGAGCACGTGCGCAATGGCCCGGGCTTCATTGAAAGCCGGAATAATGACCAAGACTTGCACCGGCCGGGCTCTTAGTGTTTTTCAAACGCGAACGTGCCGGGTGGGTGCTCCCATACCTTGTTCGGCCCGTCCTTGGCGTCAAGCGGTGTAAAGCCGAGGGAGATAGCGGTAGTATCCGCAAGGAGCCACTCAACTGAGAAGCGGCCGACGGAGGCCAAAAAGCCAAAGCCGTTGTCGACGTTGGACAACGTGCCTGGCTGTGCCAGCAATTCCGGATCAAAATCATTGCCCGGCGGCACGAAGTCGTCGTCCAATACGGTTATGCGTAATCCGAGGCCGGCGAGGGGCAACCCGGGTCCAATGGGGATGTTTGTCTTAAGTGTATCCTTGTCCCGGACGAGGTCCATCTCAACCTCCCACAGACTCGGATCATTCGCGTTCCGGCGGCTCAGCGGATCATAGCTGAGTTCGACATCCATGTAAGTGAAGTCAGCAAGCCGCAAAAACCGGTACCATTGCTCAATGGCGAACGGAGCCTGTTCGAGTCCCTCCCAAACTACACGCTGCCGGACAACCAGACGAGTGGTGAAAATCCGCTCGAGTGATTCCGGGAATACGGTCGCAGTCGGCTGCCGGGGTACCGTAGTTTCCGCGCTCGTAATGAGTTCGCCATCTCGGGGTTGTACTTCCAGACGATAAGTCTCCCCGGCCCGAATACGGAGCGGGGCGAAAAAGATATGCCCGACCGTACCATCGGCAAATGTGTGCACGGAATCCCGCCATTCCACAACGGACGCTGTTGAGAGCTCGATGGAGCGCACAATAGCGTTGGGGTCGCTAGTGGTGGCGATCAGGTTGGGACGGATCGGGATTACGCGCACGTACTGCGTGTCCTGGTCCATGTCGAGGGTGCCATAAATGGTAAATTGGCGATCGGTCTGAATGATCGGCGAAACCGAGTCCTCGCAAGCGACCAGCGTGCAGCATATAAAAAGTAGCGGGAGGTAACGCATTTTGCGCGCTCTGCTTAGAATTCAAGTTTAAGCCCGACCGCCGGAATGAATGGCAATTGGTCCAACCGTTCCAATGTAAACAGGTCAATGTAGAACAGGTTGGTTCGGTCGTACGTATTCGTGCCGCTGGCCAGCAACGTAAGCGTCGTATTGCGAGTCAGCTCAAATCCGCGCTCGAGGGACACGTCCAAGCGATGGTATGTGGGCAGGCGGCCGCCATACGGATACGAATACAGCACCCGTGTTTGCCCAGGGTGCTCAAACAAATCCGTCGGACCGTGCAGCAGGATGAATTCATCAAATCCGAGAGCTTCGCTGAACGGCAATCCGGAGCCGAATTGCCAGCGTGTATTAAGCGTAAATCCAGCCAGGGTAAGACTGCCTAAGGCGTTGAGTTGGTGACGACGGTCATGCTGTGGTGAGAACTCGTATTCACTGCTGCCGAACCAGTACTGTATCTCCGATTGTTGAGCCTGGTACTGGACTTTGGAGTACCCGTAGTTAATGAAGCCATAGAAGGGTCCGGTTGTGAACTCCAGCCGGCTGTCCAGCCCAATTACGTTGCCATTGGCCGGTTGCAGCCGTGTAGTAAACCTCGGAAACGCACTCCACTCGGCGATAGACAGGTGCTGCAGCGACTTGTAAAAACTCTCAACCGCTACCCGCAGCCACGAGGTTGGCTGTACCTGATACCCGACCAGTGCGTGGCGTGCTTGGGGTACTCCGCCAATGGGTGAAGAGGTCCAGGCTGTAAATACGTCGCCCGCATCACGGCGGTCGGTAAGGCCTACGATTTCCTGATGATACAGCCCGCCGGCGACACTCACTTGGTGGATGCCGATGTTGTAGACTGCGCGTAGGCGAGGTTCCACGTAGGTGTTACCCTTGCTCGGGAATGACGCCACGCGAAGTCCTGGTTCAAGGTGTAGATTGTTTCCCACGGTCAAGTCCAGTTTGACATATCCTCCCGTCTCACTGACGTATTCCGTATCCTCGGATACCTCTTGGAACAGTCCGCCTAGCTCGCTCTTGAGCTGACTAAAGCGGAAATAGAGGCCCCAGGAAATATCCATGGCCCCGGTAAAGTGCGTTACATTCGCGGCGGCATTGATCTCCTGTGCCCGCGATGTCCGTGAGGGTTCCACCTCCGGTCCGAACAGGTTTTCGATCCGGGACATCGACATTAGAATCTCAGCCTGCACAGGGATTTGCGTGGGTAGCATTATGTAGCGCCCGCCGATCGCTTGGTTTTCCCACGTCACCTGATTCTTGATGCTGTCGGCCTGCGCTTCATCTAGGGCACCGATGATGCCGCGGTCGAACGAGCGCAAAGCGCTGATCGAGGCCTGACTGTTTTGGGAGAAGTCTGCGTGAATCTTGCCAAACTGGTCATTGAAGTCATATGGCAGCGGGGCATCAACAATGCGTGCCGCACCTTGATCAATGACCGAATACCGTCCGGAAAACAGTACCGACAAATGATTAGGCACGATCGGGCCTTCAATAAGGCCGGCACTGATAAAGGGAGCCACCGAGAATTCGCCAGCCATGCGCCGCTTGTTGCCGTTTCGCGTTGAAATATCAATGACGGATGAGAGCCGGCCGCCATATTCCGCTCCGAATCCACCCGCATATACGTCAGTCACGTTCAGGATGCTGGACGGGAAGGCGGAATAAAATCCAATTAGGTGGAAGGGCTGGTAAATGACCATGCCGTCCATCAGGACTTGGTTCTGCGTTGGCTCACCACCGCGGATGAACAGTTGTCCTCCCTGGTCACCGGTGGCAATAACACCAGGCAGTGCAGTCAGATAACTGGCCAAATCTCCTGACAGGTCCGGCGAGGGAATGAGGGCGATTTCGCGCGGGGTGATGGACTGCAATCCCCCGGTCAGGCCTGCCACGCCAGCAGCTTCTTGTTCCGCTTCCACAAGGAGTTCATCCAGCTCCATACCTTCGCCATAAACAATATCAAAATTGTAGGTGCGTATCTCATCCAGCGCCAAATCAAGTGTGTCCCGATGAACTCGGTAGCCGACAAATGAGCCGGTCAGGTAATAGCGACCGGGGGGGATGCCGCTAATCGCAAAGAATCCGTCGCGATCACTGGCGGCCCCGAGAAGTGCGTCACCGTCATTCCTCAAGATGACGTTTACTCCCTGTAAGGGCTGTCCGTCCTCCGAATCTCTTACATATCCGCGAAGTACGGCGTTTTGAGCCAGTGCGTCCACTGCAATTAGTGTCAAGGTTACCAGGCACAAGGACCGGTAAAGGCACATAGTCGTACGGTTTATGGCCATGTCAGGGCCCGAATCAGAATCTTGCGATCAACCGTGGAACCGGGTTAAAGTCCGCAGGATTCCACATCAGTTGAGTGCGTAAAATGCCAGGAGACCTGTAGCGTCCACAGAAAGAATCGCCGGACTGGGGACGTTCCTGGAATCATCATTGAGGATCAATATGCGAAAGCAATTGCGTTGGCTGTTGTTACTGGCAGGAGCCATCCTGTTTGTCTTGGTCATGCGGCAGGTGCTCAATCCCTTCGGAGATCGCGAATACGCTGAAATTCCGCACGGTAACCATTCGCATTTTGTGCCCAAGGACCGGGACCCGAATGTTCCACTGAGCCGTTTTCCAACCCGGCCGCCCAGCGCTGATGAGCGCTTGTTGCCAGACGGACGGATCGTGCCGCGGTAATGCCGATTGTGGATTAGTTGCCATTTTCTTCCAGGTCGTCATGCTCCATGACGCCGAGCATTGTACCTACCATATCAGTGTATTTTTGCGTGCCCTCTACCGGCGATTCCTTGCCCAGACGCGATGCCTGGTGCAGGGATTCCAGCACAAATTCCATCAAGGCAGGAATTTCTTCCCGTCGCGCACCGCGCATGAATTTGGTAACCAGTGCACGTAGCCCGTCTACGGCGTGCAATTGATCAGCATAAGACCTCGTTGGCAGCTCAACATCAAGCA
>JAAXGT010000218.1 GCA_012271205.1 Rhodothermales bacterium | reverse complement strand
CCGCCACTCTCGCTGTAGATGGCGGTATTGACGCCGATGACCTCTCCCAGTGCGTTGATGAGTGGCCCTCCCGAGTTGCCACGATTGATGGAGGCATCGGTCTGAATCATGTCATAGTAAAGACGTCCCTGTTGTCGGCCCAGATCGCGATCCGTAGCGCTAACAACGCCCACTGTGACGCTAGGCTCGGCGGCCTCGAAAAGCCCAAACGGGTTGCCCAGTGCGATGGCCCATTCACCCACGATAGGTTTCGTATCAGACGTAAAGGTCAAATGAGGCAACGGTTCTTGCGCGTCCACTTTGATAAGGGCCAAATCGCTGGCTTGGTCCGTGCCGATTATCTGCGCATCCAGCGTTTCGCCGCTCGCAAGCGAAACGGTTACCTTGACCGCATTGCCCGCTACGTGGTGATTTGTGACGATATAACCGTCCGGGGAGATCAAAAAACCGCTACCCAGATTTTGTATCTGCCGTTCGATTACCCGGGAGCGCCGCTCAGCAAAGAATTGCCCGAAAAACGGATCGTTGAGCCATTCCTCGAACGGATTCTGGTACACAACGCGCTGGACCTCGATCACGTTAATGCTTACGATGCTAGGAGTTGCCAGCTCCACGGCCCGGGTGATGGCCGTGTGTCGGCTGCGTGTTATGGACTCATTGAGTTCATTCAAGTCCGATGTCGTGGTGCTGGCAGGCGACGCGGGTGTCACGACGACCCGCTCCTGCGAACGCGCGTTACTTTGGCACGCGGCCGCAACGAGGGCAAGTACGACTGAAAGAAGACGAATCATCAGTATCCAACAGGCAAGTCCCTGACTGTTACGAGAGGTCTAATGCCTGGTTTCTATTTCCGTAATACTGCACGCGCAGCGGCGACGCCTCCAGCACATATGAATCCGCTTTCTGCATGTGCACCGCCGATCCAGTACACGTTCGGGACGGGGCACACCGGAGGTGGTCGAAGAAGCTGATCGATATCGCGTTCAAAGTGCTGCAGGTGGCCACCCGGCAGAGCATATGCTCGGGCCAGCTCCGTTGGTGTCCAAAGTTTCGAAGTGACCACGCCGCCTGAGAGCTCCGGCAGGTGTGAGAGAAGCTGGCTCATGATTCCTTCCTGAAGTTCAGCACGCGCCCTTTCGCTCCAGCCGCCGCGCACCTCATTGGGCGTCTGGAGCGCGTGTACGGACAGAACGTTAGGCCCTTTTGAATTCAGATGCAGTTCGAGCGCCTGTACACGAGGCACTCGGCCATGTTTGACCGCATCAAATGCGCGCTCCATGGTCTCCATCCCCGGCACGATTCGTGCCTGAATGACCGGCCCCCAGTCTGGAAGGTGATCCAGGGCCAGCGCCAGGACAGCACAAGTGCCCCGTGACCGCATCCGGTGCCGGGCACCAGTCTGGGCCGGGTCGAGCAACGTTCCATACAGCACATTGGGTGAACACGCGACGATAACCGCTGCGGTTTCCAGCATTTCTCCGGTGTTCAGTAGAACACTTGGCCCACCTGCCGCATCCGAAATCCGGATTGCCCGTTGTCCCGTGCGCACGTTAACGCCGCCGGCTTCGGCGGCCTTGTGCAATGCCCGGGCAAGCACCGAAGTACCGCCCGCTATTTGACAGCTGCCGCTGGCCTCGTGCAGCAGTATTTGGAGCGCACCGAACGGTGACCAGGGCCCGGCCCAGGTGCGACCAAGCAATGGGGCTGTCAGTGCGCCTTGGAGGGCATCATTCGCGATAAACTCGTTCAGAAAATCCTGTGCGCTTAAGGGCGCTACACGAGCCAGCATACGTCCGGGGGCAAGCCCGCAGCGCCAGAGCCCGGCTGACAGGCGCACTACTCTGCTTGGCGACACGTTATGCATAGGTGCACCGAAAGCTGCCCGTAAGAGCGGGGTTACGGCCTTGCAAAAAGTCCGATACCGCCGGTAGCCCAAGTGCTCAGATTCGAACTCTTCCGGCAAGCTTCCGGTGCTTTTCGGCAAAAGAAATGTGCGGCCCTCTGGAGCAAACACGCGCAGCGGTGCGGTATGCTTCTCCGGTCTTAGCCCGTGGGAAGCCAGATCCAATACTTTAAGTTCATCCGGTGTCGCGCCGGTCGGGAAAGGTTGAAGACCGGTTATGACATGTCCGGTGCCAAAGTGCTGTGTTGCCGCAAGGCCTCCAGTATGGGGACGCTGCTCAATCAGCAGCGTCCGCCGGCCTCCGCGTACGGCCAGTGCGGCCGCCGCGAGACCATTGCAGCCACCGCCAATCACGATAACATCCCAGCGCGTCATTTTGGGCTCGTGTTGAGCATGGTTTTGGCTGCGAGTTCGCCACTCGCTCCCATGATTCCGCCCCCCGGATGTGTGCCCGAACCGCAAAGCCACAGATTGCGGATGGGTGTACGATAATCAGCAAGCCCCCAGGCGGGCCGCTGAAACAGCAGTTGCTCCAAGCCCAACTCCCCATGGAAAATGTTGCCCTCCGTTAGGCCAAACTCGCGCTCCAGGTCGAGCGGGGTGAGCACCTGCCGGAATAGTACGCGGTCCTTTAATCCCGGCATGTACTCTTCCAGCACCGCCAGCACTGCGTCGCCGAAGGCGTCGCGCTGGCAGTTCCAGTTCTCGGGCCCCTCTTTAAGGGCGTAGGGGGCATATTGCACGAAACAGGACATGACGTGCTTTCCGGGCGGCGCTACGGACGGGTCGGTAAGCGACGGGATGACCACGTTGATGAAGGGGTGGCGGGAGAAAGCCCCATACTTGGCTTCATCAAACGCGCGCTCCAAGTAGTCCACATCAGGCGCTATGGCTATGTCGCCACGGAGATGGGCCCCAATGCCAGGGCGGCAGGTCATGCTTGGCAGGCCGTCGAGTGCGAGATTTACCTTCCCGCTACTACCGCGATATTTGTATCGGCCCAGTTGTGTAATCACCTCGTCTGGCAGATGCTGGGCGCCCACAAGACCCACCAGTGTGTGCCGCGGATCGAGGTTGGAGACAATGGCGTCAGCTGTGATTTCCTCACCGGATTCCAGTACGACCCCGCGGGCTTTCCCGGTCTGTATCAATATGGATGCCACAGGGGATTCGGTGCGTATTTCCGTTCCGAACTGACGTGCGGCGCGTGCACAGGCCAGGCTCACGCCTCCGGTGCCGCCCTGCGAAAAGCCCCAGGAGCGGAAGGCCCCGTCGATTTCGCCCATGTAATGGTGTAAAAGCACATACGCTGTGCCAGGCGAGCGCACCCCCCTGAAAGTTCCGATGATGCCGCTGGCCGCCAGCGGTCCCTTCAGCACCTCGGACTCAAACCACTGATCCAGGAAGTCGGCAGCACTGAGTGTGACCAGTTTGAGCAACAGATCCTGGTCCCGGCGATCCAGGCCCAGCACCAGACGTCCCAAATCACGCATCGTGCGGAGGTGGCGCCAAGTCAGGCTGGTGGGGGCAGGCCGGTTAATTATTTGTGCGGCGAATTGTCCCATACATGTCATGGCGCGACTGAATTCGGGATAGGTTTCCGCGTCTCGACGGTTGTAGCGGGCGATTTCACGTCGGGTGCGGTCTGAATCCGTCCAGCGGGCCAGCCCGTGGCCGTCATGGAGCGGCTGGAAGGCACAGTCCATCGGAATCACGTGATACCCGTGCCGGGCCAGCTCCAGTTCGCGGATGATCCGCGGCCGAAAAAGGCTGACTACGTAGGACGCCACTGAAAAAGTAAAACCAGGCAGCGGCTCTTCCGACACAGCAGCTCCTCCCAAGACGGGTCGTCGCTCGAGCACCAGTACGCGTCGGCCGGCACGCGCAAGGTAAGCCGCGCACACGAGGCCGTTGTGACCGCCGCCCACGACAATGACGTCGTACTTGTCGCGATACATGGGCATTAAAAGTGAGCGGTCTTGCGAGGCGGATTAAAGAAGCGGTGAGGAACAATACGCGCCGTTACAGCATGACGCACATGCTCAACGGTCAACTCAATCTGTGCCTGGCCAGCTGCGTGTTGCGTCATGACAGTGGCTAGGGCAATGTTTTTCTTAAGCACCGGTGACCACGTTCCGCTGGTGGCATAACCGATCTGCCGACGGCGGGCACGATCACGGTAGACGGGCACCGAAGTGCGCCAGGCCCGGGTGGGCAGCGCCGGAGGCAGTCCGCACTGCCGGTAGAGGGCTTCGGTTTCAGACCAGTCGATGTCCAGACCGACAAGCTTCACATCGGGCTGAACCAGCCCGTGGAGCGCCGCCTGCCCGATAAACGGTGCCCGATCAAGGTTAACCATCCAACCGAGTCCCAATTCAAACGGTGTGGATTTGCGACTATTCACCAAGGCATGCAGCGCGTTGTGGTAATCCACATGTTGCAAGAGCAGGCCCGCTTCCACACGGCACATGTCAAGCGCCGAAAGGCCCGCGGGCCGCAGAGCATAGTTCTCTCCAGATACTACAAGCGCATCCCAAACAGTGAGAGCATGTTCCACTGGAATCCAAATCTCGTAGCCTAAATCACCCGTGTACCCGGTACGTGAGACCCAGATGGATTTGCCCGCAAGGGAAGTGCGGACAGCGTGGTAATAGGCCAGCTTCTCGATTTCTCGTGCGCCGGCATCCAGCAGTACCTCTCTGGAAACGGGACCCTGGAGCGCCAGCGCGGCAAGATCATCAGTAACATCGTTCACTTGGACTGCCAGACCGCGCTGGTGCCGGCAAAACCATGCGTAGGAGGGATCAGTACTTGTTACCAAGTACGTAGTCTCCTGTTGGCGCAGGACCGTTCCGTCACCAATAACATGCCCGTTGTGGTCACACCAGCACGTGTAGGCGACGCGGCCAACGGGAAGCCGGACAATATCACGCACCATGACACGTGACAGGAAAGCTGTGCTGTCCGGCCCGTGCACACGGTACTTGCAAAGGGGGCTTACGTCCAACAGACCGGCCGCAGTGCGAATCGCAAAGTACTCCTGTTCATGCTGCAGCAAATAGGACTGAACTGCGTAGTAGCCGGACCACACGGTCCAAGCCATGCTTTCGCACAGCGATAGTTGTCGCTTATGGAATGGCGATTCAAGCATGGCGCTACGGAAATGTCCCAAATTACTCATTCACATACATCGGATGCGCTTCTGGCGACTTTTGCAGCGTGGCAGGGCGATACACGTGGGGTACGTGTGGCACAGGCTCCGGGCCGCGTGAATGTGATCGGTGAGCATACGGATTACAATGACGGGTTTGTGTTGCCCATGACGCTGGATAAGGCCGTGTACGCTGCCGCCCGTCTGGGTGTAGGAAGCCGGCACCGGATACGATCGGTCGAATTTGACCAGTCGCTAACGTTTGAGGTGGGTACCATGCCGCGTACCGGACGTGGGCACTGGGCTTCGTATGCGGGCGGCATGTTGCTCGAAATGCAAGTCGGTGCCGCCGTGGACTTGCTGATCACCGGGCACGTACCTCAGGGAGCCGGGTTGAGCTCGTCGGCTGCCCTCGAAATGGCGATCGGGTTGGTGCTGTCTACTGTGTTGGGCATGGAGGTGGATCCCATTACAATGGCCCGAACGGGGCAGCGTGTTGAGCACCAGTACGCTGGTGTAACGTGTGGACTGATGGACCAGATGGTGTCCCGATTGGGCAAGTCAAACCATGCTTTGTTGCTGGACTGTCGATCGCTGGGATACACGCATGTGCCGCTCCAAGACGCAGCGGTGAAGATTGTTGTGATCAACAGCAATGTGCGACGTGCCTTGGCGTCTTCCAAGTATAATGAACGCCGCAGTGAGTGCATCCAAGGCTTAGCCTGCTTGCAACAGTGGAATCCCAGACTTCGGGCGCTGCGTGATGTCACCCTAGACCTTTTGGGAGAATTTGGTTCTGTCATGGATCCGGTACTACATTCGCGTGCGCGGCATGTGGTTGAAGAGAATGCCCGCGTACATGCGGCCGTGGCGGCATTACGTGCTGGTGACTGGCCCCAGCTGGGTGTGCTGCTCGCAGCTTCGCACGAGAGCCTTCGACGCTTGTACGAAGTGAGTTGTGCAGAGCTGGATTTTCTTGTGGAGGTGGCCTTGGCAGCGCCGGGGGTTTACGGCGCACGCATGATGGGTGGTGGGTTCGGGGGATGTACGATCAGCATTGTCGAGCCGAACCGGGCTGAGGAATTGACCAAGGCTGTTCAAGCGTCATACCAAAGGAGATTTGATCGTGAAACTACGGCCTGGATATTGGAAGAAGGGCTCGAGGCAGCGATTCTGGTGTAAGGCGCCGCAATATCAAACGTGAGTCATTACCGGATCGACATGAATCGGGAAGCGCCGAATGCCGGTGCAGTATATGCGGCTAGTTTGACACCGCTGGATGAAGCGTTGAACATTAACCATGAGAGGCTGTCACAGCACGTGCGGTGGTTGCTGGCCAACGGCTGCGATGGCGTAGCGCTCATGGGAACCACGGGCGAAGCAAATTCCTTCAGCGTCGGGGAGCGCAAAGCTGCGGTGGAAGCAGTTTTAGACGCTGGTATTGCCCCTGATCGCCTTATCGTGGGTACGGGCTGCTGTGCAATTCCGGAAACGGTGGAGCTTACAAATCACGCCTTGAAATGCGGGGTGCATGACGTGCTTATGTTGCCGCCCTTTTATTACAAGGAGGTGAGCGATGAGGGTATTTTTGCCGCCTTTGATCAGGTGATGCAACATGTGGGCAGCAGGCTGTGCCGGATCTATTTGTATCATTTTCCCCATATGAGTGCGGTACCGTTCAGTGACGACCTGGTTGGAAGGCTATTGGAAGCTTTTCCCGTTGCCGGGATGAAGGATTCCAGTGGGGACTACGCACACATGGTCCGAATGGTACGCATGTTTCCCAAGCTGAAGGTCTTTACGGGCACTGAGCGGTACCTGCTTGACGTGCTTAAGGCAGGGGGGGCAGGCTGCATCACGGCAACAGTAAACGTGACTTGTCGTAAGGCGTCCCGGCTTGCGAACGCTTGGCATGGTGCCCATGCAACGGCAATTCAAGAGGAACTCACGCAGGTGCGCACCGCCATAGAACAATTTCCTATGATTGCGGCGCTGAAGTCCATTATGGGGCAGCAGTCTGGTGATGAGTATTGGTACAATATGCGTCCGCCCAATGTGCCATTAAGTGCCGTGCAAGCTGCGGCGCTGCACACGGCATTGAGGACGTGTACGATCTGATACGCGTGCTACAGGGTACAATTTGAGATAATGTCATCGAAGTTGATGCTTGAACATAACGCGCCGCAGTTTACGGTTGATGAGGCCACTCGGATAGCACAAGAGCACTATGGACTAACATCCCGGGCGTGTCGATTGGACAGCTATCTGGATCAGAACTTTCTTGTTGAGACAGAAAATGAGCGATTCGTACTCAAAATTTTCAATGCTGCCGCCGAGAAGTCATATGTGGATTTTCAGAAGGGTCTGTTGCACTATCTGGAGAATTTTCAGGGATTTCAGAGGCTGGTGCGGGCCGATTGCGGTGCCGGTGTCATCACAGTCTGCGATGTGAGGGGCATTGCGCATTACGCATGGATGGTCAGCTGGCTTGACGGGCGCGTGCTTGCGGACGTCAAGCCAGTCACTAAAATGCTTCTGGAGGATTTGGGGCGATTTCTCGGGCGACTGGACTGCACTCTGGAGCATTTTTCTCATTCTCAGGCTCACCGGGATTATTTTTGGGACTTGCGCCAGGCCGACAGCCTGGCCTGTTATCTGCCGTACATCAAAAATGTCAAACGGTGTGGGCTCGTCGAACAGCTGATCGACGAGTTTGAAACCGGTGCTCTGCCGCTATTGGCGCAACTGCCCCAGAGTATTATCCATCACGACGGCAACGATCACAACGTTCTGGTTGCGGGGCGGGGCTATGACGCACACGTTTCAGGCCTGCTTGATTTTGGAGATGCGCTGCACACCAGCACGATTTGCGAACTGGGCGTGGCGGCTACGTATGTGATGTTGGGTCGGCCGGATCCTGTGGGTGCGGCGGCCCATCTTGTCGCGGGCTACAATCAGGAGCGTCCGCTTCTGGAGCGTGAAATTGCGGTCCTGTACCAGCTTATTCAGATACGTTTGTGCAGCAGTGTTCTCGTATCCGCCTATCGAGGGGCCCGGGAGCCGGACAACAAGTACATACGCGTTTCGGAAGCCCGGGCTTGGGCGTTATTGGACAGTATGGACAATGGATCGCCGGCGTGTGCTGAATATCGTTGGCGCGAGGCGTGCGGCATGGAAATTTGTCCGCCGACCACTCGCCTGATGACTTGGCTCAACAGCCGGACGGAACCATTTGCGTCTGTTATGCAGCCGGACGTGCGGGCAGAGAAGCCGCTTGTGCTTGACTTAAGCGTGTCAAGTCCGCTGACCGGTCTGCCGGGCCGTGCGCCCAATCCACATCAGGCGTCTGCCGCTTGGTTCCGGCGCATCCGGCGCCACGGTGCGGCCATGGGAATCGGTCGCTACAATGAAGCACGGCTCGTCTACACAGCTACGCATTTTGCACATCCGAATAATGAGTTTGACGAGTCCAGGACCATTCATCTGGGGATTGACCTCTTCAAGCAGGCCGGGACCCCCGTTTATGCCCCGCTGGGGGGCACAGTGCACAGCTTCGCATTCAGCCCGGAGCTCAATGATTACGGAGGTGTGGTAATATTGGAGCACGATGCGGACGGCCAACCCTTCTTTACGCTCTACGGCCACTTGAGTCAGGCATCAATCGAAGGACTAGAGGCCGGCTCACGAGTGGGGCGAGGCGAACAGATTGGTACACTGGGCACCCCCGACGAGAATGGAGGCTGGGTGCCGCATCTGCATTTTCAGGTGGTCAGCGACCTGTTGGGGGAGACTGGCCGCTTTTGGGGCGTGGCTCCTGCCAGTCAGCGTGATGTGTGGCTGGCGATCTGCCCTGATCCCAATCTGATTCTGGGCATCCCGGCGGATTGTTTTCCGGCACCGGTCCCCGACCAGAGAGAAATTCTTGAAAGGCGCCGTCACCATATAGGCGGCAATCTGAGTATTTCGTATCGGACGCCCCTGCATATTGTACGGGGCTTTGGGCAGTATCTGTACGACCATGTGGGGCGCCGCTATCTGGATGCGGTCAACAACGTGCCGCATGTCGGACACAGCCATCCGCGTGTGGTATCGGCAGCCCGACGCCAAATGGGTGTACTCAATACGAATACGCGCTACCTGCACCGGTCGCTGGTGGTGTATGCCGAACGGCTTGCTCAGACCATGCCGGATCCACTGAACGTGTGCTTCTTTGTCAATTCCGGAAGTGAGGCGAGCGATCTGGCGCTCCGGCTGGCATACGCATACACGCGCCGCAGAGACGTTATTGTATTGGAAGGAGCCTACCACGGCCATTTGAGCTCCCTTATTGCTATTAGCCCGTACAAGTTTCTCGGGCCGGGGGGGGAAGGCGTGCCACCCTATGTGCATTTGACTCCAGTGCCGGATGTATACCGTGGGGCATTTCGTGGACCGGGAGCTGCCCATCAGTATGCGGTAGCAGCCCATAAAATTCTGGCTGCACATCCCCGGCAGATCGCAGCCTTCATTGGCGAGTCCCTGCTCGGATGCGGGGGACAACTGGAGCTCCCGCCAGCGTACCTGCGTAAAGTATATGCAATGGTGCGGGCCGATGGCGGCGTCTGTATTGCCGATGAGGTACAGGTGGGCTTCGGGCGCGTGGGCACGCATTTCTGGGGCTTCGAAACACAGGACGTGGTACCAGACATCGTGGTTTTGGGCAAGCCCATGGGAAACGGTCACCCGCTTGCGGGCGTAGTTACGACGCCGGCCATCGCCGCCTCCTTCGACAATGGCATGGAATTTTTTAGCACTTTTGGGGGCAATCCGGTTTCATGCGAAGTTGGGATGGCGGTATTGGATGTCATTGCCGACGAGAATCTGCAGGAGAACGCGCATCGTGTGGGTATGCACTTGAAGAGAAGTTTGAAGGCGCTGATGCCGGACAACCCCATAATTGGCGATGTGCGCGGGCGTGGACTGTTCTTGGGAGTAGAACTGGTTCGGGACCGCAGTACGCGGGTGCCTGCGCCAGATGAGGCTGCATATGTGACGAACCGGATGTCTGAGCGCGGTGTACTTCTTTCCACTGACGGGCCGAGCCATAACGTGCTGAAAATCAAGCCGCCAATGGTTTTTAATGAGGGCAATGCCGATCTCCTGGTCCACACACTGGATCAGGTATTGCGGGAGGACTTTATCTGCTAATCCAGCTCTACGAGCAGCAATTCAAAGATGAGTGTGGCATTGGGCGGTACGGGGCCGCGTCCCCGATCGCCGTAGGCTAGTTCGGGGGGAATGACCAATTGCCGTTCACCCCCGACTTGCATGTTCAGCACACCTTCGTCCCACCCTGGGATCACGCTTCCTGCCCCAACTCTGAACAAATATGGTTCCTGGCGCAGATAGGAGGTATCGAACAGCGTGCTGTCGGTAAGCCATCCGTGATAGTGCACCTGCACAATATTTCCATTTCTCACCGAGTCGCCAGCGCCAACTTTGAAATCATAATACTTGAGGCCGGTTGTTGTTGTGACATAGTCGCCAGCGGCCACGACGCGCGGCTTGGGGAGTTCTTCCGGATCTGGTGGTACTGGCGACTCCGGGCCTGAATCACACGCGACCGCAGCAAGGAGCACAAGGCAAGTCAACAAGCGTGTCATGGTACCGGTAAGAGGGTGATCGCCTGCAACCCCGCCATGCGGACAGCGGTTTCCGGTAGGGGAATGTGCATCAGTTTAGTAATTTCCAAGCCGTCCGTATCCATTTCCATGACAAGCTATGTTTGAACGCAAGACCTACATACAGCGCCGCCAAACCCTCATGCGTACGCTTAGTGGTGGCGTGGTTCTGCTATTGGGCAACGACCACAGCCCTATGAACTACCGGGACAATATGTACCCGTTCAGGCAGGACAGCACCTTTCTCTACTACGTGGGGCTTGATCATCCGCAACTGGCGGCGCTCATTGATTTGGATGAAGGAAGGTGCACCATCTATGGGCGGACGCCGACGGTAGATGATGTAATTTGGTCCGGACCACAGCCGACGCTGGCCGAGCTTGCTCAGGCCGTGGGCGCGGACGATGTACAAGAGACTGAGGCGCTGGACGCGGCCGTGACTCGGGTTCTGGCCACCGGTCGGCGGCTGCATTTTCTGGCGCCCTACCGGGGAGATACACAATTGAGGCTGGAGTCCCTTTTGTCTTTGCGATCCGGCGCTGCCGCCCATCGGGCGTCCATGGATCTGACGCGGGCGGTCATCGCGCAGCGATCGGTAAAAGAGGAACAAGAAATCGAACAAATCGAAATCGCGCTTCAAACCACACTGGACATGCACGTGTGCGGCATGGAAGTCACGCAGCCCGGAGTGGTCGAGAGGGAGATGGTCGGACTCATTGAGGGCTTGGCCATTTCGGGTGGAGGCCGCTTGGCCTTTCCGTGCATATTTACCCGCCGGGGTGAGGTGTTGCACAACCACACCTACGCGAATGAATTACAGGCCGGCGATCTGGTCGTGCATGACAGCGGGGCCGCCAGTCCGAAGCATTACGCGAGCGATATCACACGTACGATACCGGTGGGGCAGCGCTTCACCGAGCGCCAGCGTGCAATTTACAGTGCCGTACTGGCGGCTCAGGAAGACGCAATCAAAGTCGTGAAGCCCGGTGTACGCTTCATAGATGTACATCTGACGGCAGCCCGAACGCTGACGCAGCATCTCCAGGCACTGAATATCATGCAGGGAGACACGGACGAATCCGTAGCAGCCGGTGCCCATGCGTTGTTTTTCCCACACGGGCTGGGGCACATGATGGGGCTTGACGTGCACGACATGGAAAACTTGGGCGAGGACTTGGTCGGCTACGACAGCGAAACTACGCGAGCCACAAAGTTTGGCCTTCGCGGACTGCGGTTTGGCAAGGTGCTGCAGCCTGCCTATGTGATGACGGTAGAGCCAGGATGTTACTTCATTGGGCCACTCATTGACCAGTGGCGGGCCGCTGGTACACAGGCCGCTTTTATCAACTACGAGGAAACTGACCATTGGCGCAGCTTTGGCGGCGTTCGCATCGAGGATGATGTGCTGGTTACGGACGATGGATACCGCGTACTGGGGCCTGGCATTCCCAAAGCTCCCGAAGAAGTCGAAGCCTTGGTGATGGGGGATCAAGATGAGATTTGAGCATAAGCGGAGCCGAGTTCGACCCGCTCGATTTGCCCCGCGCGTGACGGATCATGGGGCCTCGCTACCCGAATATAATTGTCCGTGAAGCCACGCATGCGGGTCCCGCGGACCGCGCGTTCCCAAAGTACCGGTCGTACGCTGCCACGGTGCCGGTCGGTAAAATCATGGCGTTTCCGCTCGGACAGGTGTTGTAGAATGCGATTGCGTTCCCTGCGATCCTCCAAGGGCACAGGTGTGCCGCCCACCTTTTCAGGTGTACGGGTGGCAACGGTGTCCGGACGCTCGGAATAAGTAAAGACGTGCAGATAGGCGATCGGCAAGTCGGACAGAAACTGGCAGGTATTACGAAAACGTTCGGCTGTTTCCGCCGGATAGCCTACGATGATGTCTGCCCCGATACAGGCGTCGGGCATGCGTTCTATGATCCACGCAACACGCTCTGCATACACTTTGCGGCGGTAACGGCGCCGCATGGCACCCAACACGGCGTCATCTCCGCTTTGGAGTGGAATATGGAAGTGCGGGACGAAGTTTGGTGCATCCGCAACAAAGTCGATGATTTGCTGAGTCAACAGGTTGGGTTCAATCGATGAAATGCGGTAACGGGCTATACCTTCAACGTCGGACAGCGCCTTCAAGAGGCGCCGCAAACTGGCCGCCGTGTCGCTATCCAGTGTGCCCGCGCCATAGAGGCCGATGTTGACGCCGGTGAGAACAATTTCGCGGGTGCCACGCGCTGCGAGTTCTCGCGCCTGTGCCAAAACGTCAACGGCTGCAGCCGACCGACTCTTACCGCGCGCCAAGGGAATGGTGCAGAACGCGCAAGAATAATC
>JAAXGT010000014.1 GCA_012271205.1 Rhodothermales bacterium | reverse complement strand
TACACGGTGGCGATCCCCAGGTCATCTTGGCCATTGGCAACGATCCCGTCTTTGAAGCTATGGGCGTGCTGCCGCGTCCTCCCGAGGAGGAACTCGACTGCCGGGGTACGGTCGTCGTAGAAAATGGCGCCTTGTCGATAGCTTGGAGCGACCGTCCCGCGGTGGAACCAGACTGGGACGAGCTGGCCCGGAGCGCCGTTGCCGTTATTTAATCGCGAAATTATCCTACGTAGACAACACGACCGAACCTGTTCGATCTAGGAGACTGCTGTGTCATAACAGCGAAGGTTTCCTACTCGCTCCTCGCCCGTCAAAGCTTCGCCCAATTCCCGAACTTACCCCTCGTCCTCGGATTATTTCATTTAATTGGAGAGTATTATGAGCAAGATCAACACAGCGGTGATAACCGGACAACACGCCTTTGATGTGCCGGGATTTCACGGGTTGTTCAGAAGCATTTCCGAAATTGATTTTTATCTACAGGATTTGGAGAACTTTGCGGCAGATGCTGGCAAAGTACGGGAGCAGTACGACGTCCTCGTATTCTATAACTTTCATCGGCAGACGCCCGACGAGGGAAGAGTCAGGGAAGCCATTGAACAATTGGGTGAAAATCAGGCGGGTATATTGGTGCTGCACCATGCCATCCTTGCGTTTCCGCAGTGGCAATTGTGGTCGGACCTGTGCGGCATTCAAGATCGCAGTTTCGATTTCAAGGTTGGGCAAAACCTGCATGTTGACGTCGTGGATCTGCAACATCCGATCCTTCGGGGTTGGCTCCGTGGGAAATGGTGGATGAGACTTATATCATGGCGGATCCGGGGGACGACAGCGATTTGTTGTTGACTACCGATCACCCTGAGAGTATGAAAACGCTGGCTTGGGCTCGACGGTACAAGAATGCTCGCGTGTTCTGTTGTCAGTCAGGTCACGACAATCAGGTTTTTGCCGACCCAAATTTCCGCACGGTTATTGCGCGGGGAATTCAGTGGCTGGCGGGGAGGATTTAGGGAGAAAAGGGTCCATGCGGACGTTGAGTATTCAAGGCTTACCTGATAAGAGAAGGCAGAAAGTCCTCGTCTATGATTGGCCTGAGCCGGAGGGCCCAACCGGCAATGAAGTCAAAACCGAGACGATCTACTCCGGGATAACAAACGGCACGGAACGCAATCAACTGATTGGCGGCAACTACGCTCCTAAAGATGAACAACTGCCCACCGGCGGAAATGGCTACCAAAATGTGGGACGGGTGATTGAGGTGGGGCCCGATGTCAGCGAACTACGGATTGGGGATGTGCTGTACATGAGTGCCCTCCACTCAGAGTACGTCATGATGCCAGAAGACGGCTTGCTCATCAAGCTGCCTGATTCGATAGACCGCAAGGAGGCGGCGCTTTTTGGGATGACCAGCGTCGCTATGCGCACCTGTCGCAATGCCGAGTTGCAGATGGGAGAACGGGTGTTGATCGTGGGGGCTGGCATCATCGGCCAGGTCGCCGCACAGATTGCCACTGGCGTGGGAGCGCGCGTCACGCTTTGCGATATCAATGCCAATCGTCTGGAGATTGCCGAGCAGATTGGTGCGGCTGAGACTGTGCTGAATGTTGCTGGGGATGGATGGGGAAAAGAGATCGGGGACGGGACGTTCGACGCGGTGATTGACTTTGCCGGCGTGCCGGGCATGGAGGATCAGCTTATCAGTGCTGTGCGCCAACGCGGCAGGGTGGTATTCATCGGTGGACGGGACAAAGTGACCTATACCTTTAATCTCGGTCAGGGACGCGAGATCCAGCTAAAGCAAAACAGTCATTTTGATCGCGACGACCTGCAAAATCTGTGTCGTCTGGTCGATCAAGGATTGGTGCAGATTGCGCCCTTAATCCGCGATGTCGTCCCGGTGAGCGAAGCCAAGCGCATCTATGACACATTGCGGGATACACCCGATGAATTGTTGGGGACGGTGTTTGTATGGTGAGGGGATTTGATTGCCTCGCCGCTGGAGATCCATGCCGTTATGGTTGAGCTACCTTCGCACAAGCCGACCGGGTATCGCTGCCCGTTCTGCGCCATAGCAGGCGGCGCGGAATCCGAGTTCACGGCTTGGCGGGACGAGCATGTTCTGGTGCAGATTGCGCTGCACTGGAGCCCGGCCAACCCCGGCAAGGCGCTGGTGATCCCGCTGGCGCACTATGAGAACATCTACACGCTGCCCGACGAGCTGGCTAGCCACATCGCCCACATGGTGCGCCGCGTGGCGGTTGCCATCCGCACTGGATATCCCTGCCACGGCGTGACAGTGCGACAAAACAACGAGCCGGCCGGCGGCCAAGACGTCTGGCATCTGCACACGCACGTGATCCCGCGGTACATCGGTGATGGGAAGTATCTGGGAGTGCCCGTGCGGGCCGACGACCGCGACCGCGCGCGCTACGCGGATCGCCTGCGCGGGCTGCTCAGGGAGAATGCTAGCGGAGAGCGGATTAAGGGAGTACGTTGATGGACACCGGTTCTATACGCGAAAGACACGAAGATGCTCCAACCGTACAGCGACGGTTGGAGCGTCTTTATGCGGGTTAGTGAGCCCCTATTCATTGCTGAGGGTAACGATGCCTGTCTTGCCCTCGTACCTCATAGTAAAGTCTTTCAAAAA
>JAAXGT010000015.1 GCA_012271205.1 Rhodothermales bacterium | reverse complement strand
GATCGTACGCGAGCGCTCGTGAGTGAACGTGATGCGTTTGTAGCGAAGCAAGAGGAACTGGATGCACTTAAGGAACAACTGCTCAGCGAGATAGAGGAAATCGATGCTGAAGCACCGCAACTGCATGAGGAGGACGAGCTGTGCGATGAGCAACGGCGGTTGGAGCACGCTGAGCGACTTTTTAGTGAGACGGCCTCTCTCTACGAAATGCTTTATGCGCGCGATGGCGCAACGGCAGATCAACTGATTATCGCGAGAAATGCATTACAGGATATCGCGCGCATCGATCGTTCGCTGGAAGAGGCTTGTGAAGAAATCCGATCCGCACATATTGCTGTGTCCGAAGTGGCCGCCATGTTGCAGGATTACAACGCACGAATTGAGTTTAACCCGGAACGCTTGGAAGCCATACGGCAGCGGCTCGGTGCTCTGGATCATCTGAAGCGGAGGTACGGCGGTACAATGGCTTCGGTCTTGGCACATCGGGAGGAGATTGGCCGGGAGTACGATCAGGCGACCAATTATGATGCGGCCTTGAAGGAACTGGAGGACGCTTTGATTGCTATTCAGGAAATGCTGTCGGGGGCAGCGCTGCGGCTCTCCAACAAGCGGCACGAAATAGCAGAGTATATTGAAACGGCAATGGCTGGGGAATTGGCGGACCTGGGCATGCCAAATTGCAAGTTGAGTGTCAGCTTTTCACGGCGCACGGATTCTGCCGGTTGGATCCGTCTGTCAACGGCCGGCCGGGAGGCGCGGCGGTATACAGCCTTCCGGCACGGAATGGATGAGGTTGAATTCTTGATTGCCACAAACCTTGGCGAGCCCCCGAAACCGCTGGCACGTGTGGCCTCGGGCGGCGAAATCAGCCGCGTCATGCTCGGACTCAAGACTATTCTGGCCAAGAGTGACCGGCTGCCAATCCTGGTCTTCGACGAGATTGACAGTGGTATATCGGGTGGAATTGCGCGGAAAGTGGGCGAGAGTATGGCGGATTTGGCGCGCTATCACCAGATTATTGCCTTAACCCATTTGCCACAAATCGCGGCTTTGGCAAACACACATTTCGCTGTCGAAAAACACATCGAGAAAGGCCGCACATCCACACAAATCCGCCGACTGGAGGACGATGAGCCACTGGAGCATGTGGCAATGCTTATCACTGGAACCGAAGTGACCGAAGCAATGCGCGAGAGTGCGCGCCAACTCATGGCGGCCGGATGATGCCTCGGTACTTTTTGTGGCCTTAACAATAGACTCCGGACTGTTTGTGATGCGAACCCAAGCCGCGGATATACCGCGTTTGATTACTGCTTACTATACGGAGGGTCCTGCGAGCGGCGTGTCTTTTGGCACGTCGGGCCACCGGGGAACGTCTTTGGCTGGCACGTTCAATGAGGCCCATATTGCAGCCATATGCCAGGCGATCAGCGAGCTTCGTCCTGCAACGGGGCCACTGCATTTGGGTAAGGACACGCACGCCCTCAGTGAGCCGGCGTGTGCGACTGCGCTGGAGGTTTTTGCGGCCAATGGCATACACGTCATACTGGGTTCAGGATATACACCGACGCCCGTATTGTCTCGGGCAGTGCTGGTGTATAATCAGGCTCGCAAAGCACACCGTGCTGATGCGGTTGTGATCACTCCCTCGCATAACCCCCCGACAGATGGCGGCTTCAAATACAATCCCCCTTCGGGAGGGCCTGCGCCAACTGAGTTGACACGCGCCATACAGGGCCGGGCGTGTGAGTTAATAGAAAGCAATTTGCAGGATGTGAAGCGCATCCCGCTTAAAAAGGCGCTTCAGGCTGACACCACGACGGAAACTGATCTGATGGCACCGTACGTGCGTGATCTGGCTCATGTACTGGACATGGAGGTAATTGCCGAAGCCAACCCAAAGATTGCTGTAGATCCTATGGGTGGGGCTGCAGTCCACTATTGGGGGCCTATTGCCGAGCATTATGGGCTGGACCTGCACGTCGTGAACACCGCCGTTGATCCTGCTTTTGGCTTCATGCCGCTGGATCACGACGGCCGTGTACGCATGGATTGCTCCTCCCCTCACGCGATGGCGAATTTGCTGGCTTTGGGCAATGAGTATGACATCGCTTTCGGGAATGATCCGGATGCGGACCGCCACGGCATTGTGACGCGCAGCGCAGGACTTATGAATCCCAACCACTTTCTCGTCGCCGCAAGCAGCTACTTGTTTCGGCACCGCACGGCATGGTCCGAATATGCCAAGCTTGCAAAAACCCTGGTATCCACGCAAATGTTGGACCGAGTGGCTGAGGAATTGGGGCGTCCGCTCTTGGAGGTGCCGGTCGGCTTCAAGTGGTTTGTTGACGGTTTGCACAGCGGCACGATCGGTTTTGCCGGAGAGGAAAGTGCTGGGGCCAGTTTCTTGCGGCGCAATGGCACCGCGTGGACCACAGACAAAGACGGTCTGATCCTGGGTCTTTTGGCCGTCGAAATTTTGGCCAAAACCGGCAGGGATCCAAGTGAGCACTATGCGATGCTCACCAAGCGATTCGGACATCCCGTATATCGGCGCATCGATGCGCCG
>JAAXGT010000158.1 GCA_012271205.1 Rhodothermales bacterium | reverse complement strand
AGGCGGAGCCTGAACGCTGGGTTCCAGGCGGCCAAGGACGGCCCGGACCCCGGCGCTGGTCGTGTTCACATCTCGGAGCAGTCCAGGAAAAACAGGCTCCTAATGCCTCCAGACGGCCATTATCAAATCTCGATCACCGCCAAACCGCCGAAGTCAAGATGAAAGTGCCCGTCCGGATCGGTGCGGGGGGTCGGGGTAACCCGGGTTCCTACCGCGATGATATCTGTAGAATCTCCGGCAACAAGGCACTGTAGTGTTCAAATCTGCCGAGTGGCCAACAAAAACAGCACCCCGCGGCCGCGAAACCGCAAATCTCAGGACACGATGGTCCCGAAACCGTCGAAATCAGGAAGATCAGGGCGATGGACATGATCCACGCACTGAGGCTTGATTGCACACTACGACAAGTCCACTGCGTTTCCTGATTCACGGTGCACCCCTCTATTGCCGTACCATTTTCTGATGTTGTCGCGAATGGACACGCCAAAAAGCACCGCAAGCGCGAGAGCCCAAGGCCCCTGACGATCTATAAGCAGCCAGATAACGATGACCAAAGCACCCGCCACCTGCAATGCCAGCATCAATAGATTTGGAACACGCTTGCTCCAATAGCGAGATACTATGCTGAACACGATTACGGCAGAAGCCATAATTAACAATTCGGTTATTCCCGTTTCCATTGGATTGCTTAGCTATGTTGGGTAGTTGAGTTCCGCTAGCTCAATACCAGCAGAGCTTCCTCCTGAATTGGTTTAATTCCTCATCATCTGTGTCGTCAGAACATGCTGCACAGTAGCACGCAACGCCACAAACCGATGCAAGTATAACAGTCGGCAGCGTCAGCCCACACATACCCGCACAAATAAATAACTGCGTCTTTTTGCAGCCCTCAAAGCAACAGTCCCCCCCTCCCCCTACACGCTGCATGCTAACTGAAAGGTTCCCGTCATTGCTAGTAGCAATTATTTCAAGCCGTTCCAAGACGTTCTTTACTTGATCAATGTCCACTTTGCATGTTTCACCTCCCTTTCTCGCCTGGTCGCTCTGCTCCAACAAGTTGCCATACTGATCCCAGAACTCACTTTGGGCCTGCTGATACTGCGCATCGTATGAATTAGCAGAATCTGGATCATCGGGAAAGAACAATCGATTGACTTCTGAAAACGTATTTTTGCTGATGGCTTGGCCATCTCTTGTCTTCACATCCGCCTCAAAAGCTTTTATTACCTGTTCCGGCGTAACTCCACGCTTCATTGCAGAGATGATTGCTTGAAATCCTTGGTGTTGAAATGAACTCAAGCGCTTCCACTCGGGCGATAAGGAAATCTCGCTGGCCAGAGCTTCGTCGAGCACTGACTCTTGGATCTCTTTAGATTGGCGCACCTCTGGGGCAACTGACGAGTCTTGGCAGCCAACCATTACAGTAATTGCCGCCAAGACAACCCAACCTGTCAAACTGACGTTGAGCACTTTGGAGCGGCGGTGTGCTTGGTGGACAATCGCCCGCCTAACCGCCTCTCGAACCCAGCCGGACCGGCTGGTGGGCAGCGAGGGGGCAAGACTTTTTCGCCCAAGGCCTGCCGGGCTTGATGCTCTTTTCGGACTTCGCGAAAGCGGGCCTTCCAGGCTCCCAGCTCGTGGATAGGCACCTTGGCCAGCTCGGTCGGGGTGCGTCCCGAAGGTTTCGTTGTGGCTCGGCTCATGTTAGGGATAGTTACTCGTCCGGGTCACCCCGGATACCCAGCAGGGCAATAAAGGTTCCCGAAAAGAAACACGCGGGTATAAGGCTTGCCGCTTCGGCGGGGCGACCCTATATTGGCCGCATGTCTGTACCGGACTTTACCGATCAGGATTGCGCCGATTGTCGCCAGGGGCGAAACCAAGCGATCCCGGCCACGGTCGCCCTCACGCTCCAGGCGGACCGTCCGAACCCGGAGTATCGCTATCTGTGCGCCGCGTGTGCGGCCCCGCACAAAGCCCGGTACGGCAGAGCGTTCGCCCGGCTCACGTGGTGCGGATTGTAGACCGGCCGGATGCCTGAACGCAACACAAAGCCAATTATGTAACCTTCAACCGGACACTCTGGCAGGCCGCAAGCCTGTGCACATATCCGCCCGGCGGCCAGCCGGGCGTTTATGTGTGCCTGACGTGTGCATGGCCCCGCTGCACATGATTGCGCATGGCATCGAGGGAATCGCGTTTGAGCAGCTGCAAGTTCATGGCGGCGGGCATGCGTTTTCCTACGCGCCTACACCTGCGGGGGGCACCGCTATCGGCCTGATAGCGTCAGCCGGTAACTCTATTGTCGGCTTCGCCGCAAATAGCACGGGCATAGAGGGTCGTGCCGTCCCCCATGCCCCCCTGGCTGGTCATCCCATCCTACGGGATGTGTTGTAGCTGCCCCCTCTGCCTCTTGGAGTCGGAAGCTACCGGTGATGTTGAAGAATGCTGGCCGGCGCGGCTGATACCGGATCAAATGCACCACCTAGTAGGCTAGACCCGTGGTGGACAGATGGCCTTGTGTTTATTTGTCGGTATGATGAAAGACCGGGCGCAGCGCTCCTAAAGCTGATCACGAGGCGGGTCTTAAATCAGAAATCTCGCGAATGATACCGGAGTGATCATCCGCACGAAAAACGGATCTGATAGTATGATTCTGAACGAGAAAGGCGGAGTGCAAATGATCGGAAAGAACGGTCTTTGTGAGGGTGCTTGTGTCACCGGCATACCAGATATCAAAAGTGGGGCGCACGGCCTTGCGAAGGAGCAACGCCTTGTATCGGATCGACGCTTCGTCACGCTCATTGGCCAAAAGCACAACGCGTACCGGCACGTCCTCCGCAATTGCCTCGTATAACACTTGAGCCCCCTTCAAAGCGGTGATTTGCTGTTGTATACAGGTATTGCCCGGAATCAGAACAGCCACCCCTCCGGCATCGAAGCTGACCATTTCCTCCCGCCCGGTAGAAGCCTCATGAGCTGTCAGAACGGGCATCTTCTGTCCTGCAAACGTGTCCTCAAGCGCCCTATAATCGCCAGGATACATTGTCCGTGCAACATCAACGGTCAGCGCCGCACTCGGTCCTCCGATATGGGTCAAATACCTCCCCCCTGCCGCGAGCAGCAGGGCAAGACCAATGATTCGCAACAGCTCCGTTTTTACGCGTGTCCGTGTGTCCTTCATCTTATTGTGGTGAATTGAACTGGTAAACCTCCAAGTAGGGATTGGGCAATTCACCCCTGTCGTCCAAATCCGGCTGGACCACACGATAGACCAATCCCCCTGCGCCGTGTTTGAAACGCACCCGGATACCCAGTTCCTGCGCGATTAGCTGTCCCTCTTTAGTGAAGACCTGGTATCCTCGCCCCCGATCTGCGTCGATGTACTGGACCATAATCGTGTGGTCTGTGAGATCGAAAAGATTGCTTGTAAGGGTGCTGGCTGCTCTCAGTCGACCGCTCGCCTGGACCGATGCAGCAAGGTTACTCCGATCCACTTCGGGGAGGTCTTGCGAGACGTCACGAAACCAAGCCGTTCGGTGTGCGATCCGAGACACGACCGAGCCATCGCGTGTCAGTTTCAGGATATTCGGCTCTGCTACCCCGGCGTAAAAAAGATGGGTTCCATTCGTAACAATACCCCCCATAGCCATCCTGCTAGTGGCATTGGGATAGTCACTCGCAGGCAGCGTAATTTCTTGGAGGGTCTTGCCACTGGCGTCCATGTACCGGATAATCTGCTTGTCGGGGAACCTGTACAGGCCTACAAGACCGCCCTCGGGATCAGCATGCAGAAAACCAGCGTGTGCCGATAGTGTGTAATCTGGATCTACAGAGCCTTTGCAGCCTCCTCCGGGGGTGAACCGGTATCCCCAAGGACCAGCGTTGGACAAAAATATGGACTGATCCGCAAGAAATTTGGCGTGTACCGGCCTAACTTCAAATCCTGGATGGCAAACAGAAGGATCCAGCACAGCTAGGAGATTACCCCCCGGACTAAATAGAAATGCCTGCTGACCGAGCATGTCCACTATAAGCATCTGGCCATTCGCGCCCACATCCAAGCTCCGGATTTGCGCTATCAGCAACGGCTCCTGTTGCACTGAATCAAGATCGGAAAGTGTAATCGACTTGACAAATTGGAAATGCTCCAACTCCTCCGTCTCTGCAGACTGAGCATGTGACACATCCGCGCACATCCAAAACAGCACTGCCGCAACCATACAGAGGGAAACAGGCTTACATCTATGCTGAGCCGCTCTGCGCTCGCTTGTTTGGGACCAATTCTGTCGCACCACTCCGACCTGTCGAAATCTCATTCGTCGCAGTAGCCGCCGAATATGGAAAAGCAAGCCCCAGCCCAAAACGAACACTCATCTCCCGATTCAATGCAATAAGCATAGTAGCATGTGACCGTCGTATCTGGAGATTCGCATTCTGCATCATCAATAAGCTTCCGATTCTGGGGGACCTGTTCTTTTGCTCGGTTAGCATTCGTGGAGTTAGCGACTACCAAGAACGCACCGGCGGCGATTACAGCGACGACCAAGGCCAGCCTAGTGTACTTCAGAGTCTTTAATAGGAGCATGTTTCCGCTAATAGATTGAGTTATAAACCGGCCCAGTATACAACACCATCTAAGGCTTATCAGCGTCCCGCACCAAGAGCGGATTTTATTCACTGACACTTTAATAAAAGAGGCTAGTAGTAGTGTCCTGAACATAATAGTTGTTATGCAGAAGCGGCGGCCAGCGCCTGTCGGCTCCGCCCGACCTTCTGGAGAATCTCGTCGGCCGTCTTCGTCCAGACCAGGGGCCGGGGATGCTCGTTGCAGGTCTCGATGTAGTCCTGGAGGCTCCGCTCCAGATCTTTCACGGAATGGAAGACCCCACGGCGAAGCGGCTTTTCGGTCCGCGGGCCGAAGAGTCGCTCGACCCGGTTCCGCCCCGACGCACGGGTGGGCGTAAAGGGCCGGAA
>JAAXGT010000051.1 GCA_012271205.1 Rhodothermales bacterium | reverse complement strand
CCCTTTACGATGCATCGACCACTCTGGAAATTCCCCTTGTCCCGGCGAACAGTCAGCCCGCACTCTGTGGCAGCTTGTTCCAGCACGTTCAACAACGTCTTGGCCCTTACCATCTTTCAGAATTTGATCCCAGCCCGTAGTACGTGCATATGTCCATGGTAGTCGAGATTCTCATCCACGGCTTCCGAGAAGGGCCCGGATCCGTTGACATTCCAGAACTGGTAGCGGAAAGTGTATCCGGCAAGAAGCCCGACCCAGCCGACAGCTTCGTCTATGTCAAGCTGCACATCTACTTCTCCCGACCAGGAAAAGCCCATCTGATCCACAAGCTGGCTGCTCGTGAATCCAATGAAAGGGCTGGCTCGAACATAAAGGGCCGCTCTTTGGCTAAACGATTGCTGCAGTGCGCCACCGACACCCAGCCCAATGCTGCTCACCCCGTACGGCTCAACATTTGCTCCCTTTGTAACCCGTCGCCAGCCGACCAGAAATCCGACCGGTATGCCAAAGCGCATTCGTCCGGCGGTTACATCAGCAAACGGTAAATGTCCCCAGAGGCTCAGGGACACATCCAAAATGTCGTGGTTTGCATTCTGGCGGCCGTATGCGGCTATGGCTCGCATACGGGTGCCGGCATAGGTGATCCCGAACGCGGATCCCTGGTAGTCGTAGCGCGAAAGCGGTGCGCCGCTTCCGGCATATGAAAAGTCAATGGCTAAAATGCTGGCCGCAATGCCATGCTGTCCACGCTCCAGCAGGGATGGTTGCGCCGTCGCGGAAACGGTAACACACAGAGCTGCGCACGACAGGGCAAGTTGCTGGCATATACTTCTGGCCATCGGTTTAGGATTTCTTGGAGACCGTACGTTTGGGTCGGACGCCTGTACGCGGGTGGCGCTTTGGGGCCGGCTTGGGCTTGGTATCCTGCGCGGTCTTCCGGGTCGATTTGGGCTGATTATTTGGTTTTCCCTTCCGGACGGGCTTTTTTCCGGGCACGGTCTTTCGGGCTGCCACCGATCTGGATGGCGGCCGAACGCGTGCTAGCCGGGGGCTTAGATCGGTTACGTCGTGTCCAGACACGGCGTCCATGCACCTGAAGTCGGCCGGACTCAAAGTTGAGTCTTCAACCACCTTGATCTTAATCTTGAAGCGCCACTGCCATTTGCGTTGTAGACTCGCCAAGCCACTGGTGAGCCAGGCAGCCGTAAACGGATGCACGTACAGATGCACACCACCACCGCCGTGGTTTTCCAACCACTTTTGTATGCGTGAGGTCAAAGCCTTGGGAGAAGGGGGAGGGGCCTCAGTGGCCTGATGCCTGCCCGTCAGGAAGTGCGTTGACGTGATGCTGCGTCGTTTGCGCTGCCGCGTAATTTGAACCACACCAAAATCGCTCATGGGCAATACGTCCGTGATCACGCGGTCAGCTCGCAGTTGTGTGCGTAGAGCATCAACAACTTTTTGGCGGTTACGCTCGTCTCGCAAGTCAATAAAATCGACTACAATCAATCCGGCAAGGTCACGCAACCGCAGCTGCCGCGCAATCTGTTTTACCGCCTCCAGATTGACCTTGAGTGCAGAATCCTCGGCCTTCATTCGACGCCCTGTGTTACCACTGTTCACGTCAATCACGTGCATGGCCTCGGTCTGCTCAATTACGAGTGACCCGCCGGAAGGCAGACTGACTCGCGTATCAAAGACCTCGTTTATCTGATCACTCACGCCTGCGGCTTCAAACACCGAGACCTTGCCTGAATGCAGCTGCACGGCCTTGACCATGTGGGGGGCCACAGCTTGGATGTAGCCGCGAATGTTACGGAACATGCGGGGGGCGTTCACGAGGATGCGGTTGTAGTCGTCCGAAAACAGATCCCGGATGATGGACGAAGCCAGACTGACATCCCCGTATATCTTGACCGGGGGTTCCGGGTGCTCGGCGAGCTTTGCTTCGATCTTTCGCCAACGCCCCAGTAGCAGTTTTAAATCCGTGTCAATGGCACGTGCGTCCTTGCCTTCGGCTACCGTGCGCACGATGATGCCAAACCCGGGCGGACGCAGCATTTTGACCAGTGCACGAAGCCGTCGCCGTTCCTTGTAGGAGAAGATTCTCTTCGATACGGCCGTATAGTCGGCCAGCGGAACCAACACCAGAAACCGCCCCGCAAGCGAAATCGACGTAGAAAGGCGCGGGCTCTTGGTGCCGTAAGGCTCCTTGATAACGGTTACCAGAATGTGCTGCTTGTGGTGCAGCCAGGCAGGTGAACCGTACTTGCGCTTCCGCTTGCCGGCGCCGCGCGCTTCCTTATCCTCGCTGACGCTGGTTGGTTTCCAGGTCTCATAAAAGGTTTCGACCTTTGGCGTACCCCCTTTGACAAAGGCAAGTAACTGGTCCAGGTTTTCTGCGAGGCACGAAAAATGCAGGAATCCCTGCTGCTCTTCTCCGATGTCCACGAAGGCCGCTTCCAGGTTAGGTCGGATGCTTTGGACTCTTCCGAGATAGATATCGCCCAGCGTGCGTGCATTGTCTGGATTTTCGATGTGTAGTTCGGCCAACTGGCCTTGGTCAACGATGGCGATCTGTGTTTCGTCGGAGGTTGCGTTAATGATAATTTCCTTGGCCATAAGAAGGTCAAATGTGTGCGCTTGCACCGAGCTAGCTGGCACCTCAACAGGGCAATCAAAGCTAGAGCCACCGCCGGGCATACATTACAGGTCCGCGGCAGGTAAGGAAACGCACTAAATATCGTGGGAGTGCTTGCCAAAGATGGCTGCAAAATGACAGGTGGCGGGCATATACCCGCACAATTACAGTGTAGTACTCACACCGAACTCGCTGGGCCGTTCAATGATCCACAAACCGGGCACAAATCAGCCTGTCCGGCGTTGTTATCAGGTCACTTCGGTCTCTCTCAAGTCTAATGCAAACCAGCTCTTCCAAGCTGCGCATCAACGGTGCTTCTGCCAGAGGTCTGGAGGACGTAACGGCATTCACGTCATCGATTTGCTTGATCGACGGGCAACAGGGAGAACTGGCTTACCGAGGTTATGACATTGCTGATTTGGTTGAGCACATAACCTTCGAAGATGTAGCTTGGCTGTTGTGGCATGGCTCGCTGCCTGAGCCGCACAACCGTGACCAGCTACAAGAGCGCTTGTGTGCCGAACGGCACTTACCCCCGATAGTTCTTGATGTCCTCCGGCTTACTCCAGAGGAAACCGATCCCATGGCTGCGCTGCGAACGGCCGTTTCGGCACTCGCCCACTTTGATCGCGAGGCGGAAGACTCGTCGCGAGCCGCCAACCACAGAAAAGCGGTGCGGTTGACTGCCCGCATTCCGACGGTTGTTGCCGCGTTTGCCCGGCTGCGACGCGGATTGGAGCCGGTGGCGCCACGGATGTCCGGGTCAACCGCGCGCAACTTTCTGTACATGCTAAGTGGTGAGATGCCTGGTCCACGCGCAGAGCAGACTATGGATGCCGCACTGGTGCTGCATGCCGAACACGGGCTTAATGCCTCAACGTTTGCGGCGCGTGTAATCGGAGCGACGCTAAGTGACACGTATTCCGCAGTCACCGGTGCGATCGGTGCGCTCAAAGGCCCCCTGCATGGCGGCGCGAATACGCGTGTTATGCAGATGCTTTTGGCACTGCGGCGCTCCGGGCAGGATCCTGTGGCCTTTGTGAGGAAGAAACTAGCCGCGAATGAGCGCATCATGGGGTTCGGACATCGCGTGTACAAGACGATAGATCCGCGAGCACGTTATTTGCGCGGGATGCTCTATTCGTTGGGGCGTGAGCGCGATGCCATGCACTGGGTTAAGACCTGCAATGATTTGGCCCGAGTGGTTAAGCATGAGAAAGGTCTTAATCCTAATGTGGACTTCTTCAGTGCGCCCGTGTACCATATGCTGGGTATCGATGCGGATCTCTACACGCCGATATTTGTGATGAGCCGCATTACGGGCTGGACGGCGCACCTGTTGGAGCAGTGGGACAATAACCGGCTCATTCGCCCGCGTGCGAGGTATGTCGGCCCAAGAGGTTTGCAAGTACAAGCCGCCTGAAAGGCCTCCAGCCCGCGTTGACCCAAATGGTCATTGTGCTGTGCCGAGTATTTACGGATAACTTGCAAAGTGGTTAAGTCGGTGCGCCAACGCTGTACCGCCCAATGCCGGACGATATGTCCATATATTCACCGAACAATCCACGTAATCGGGGCGTTTTCGGGCGCCGAATTTGCTGGGGTAGTTTATGACCAGTTCCGGATCGTTGCTGCTCAAGGCGCTTGTCTCGCCGGTTGGCCGAAAAGTGCTTACCGGCATTACCGGTGCCGGTCTTGTGATTTTTGTGATTATCCACATGGCCGGCAATCTTACCTACCTGCTCCCGGGCTCCGATCCGTACAACCTTTATGCCCACAAGCTTATGAGCTTCGGGTGGGGGCTGTACGTCCTGGAAATCGGTCTGGCAACGTTTTTTCTGCTGCATGCCATCATAGGGGTCTCCATTTTCGTGCGTAAGCGGCGGGCGCGTCCAAAGGGCTACAAGCTTTACAAGAGTGCGGGTGGTGCAAGCCGGATGGGTCTGAGCTCTCGATCCATGATCTATACAGGCATTATTCTTCTGGTCTTTTTGGTGTTTCATTTGATTTCATTCAAATTCGGTCCCGATGTCGGAGACGGTTACGTGGCCATCATTAAAGGCGAAGAAGTAAGGGACTTGCACCGGCTCATGACCGAAAAATTTAAGGGGCCACTGTACGCATTTGGCTATCCCGTCATCATGATTTTGTTGGGCCTTCACATGCGCCATGGGGTCTGGAGTGCCATGCAGTCGCTCGGACTGACGAATCCGCGCATAACGCCGATTGTCTATCCACTCGGACTGATTATGGGTGCGGGTGTGGCTGTAGGCTTTATTGTGGTACCGCTAACCATTTATTTCACGCCGGTGTAGCTGCCGGCAGCCACTCTCCCACTGATCAACAGCCCCGGAGCGCAATGCAGACGGTTTCAAATGGCAGATTGGACGCAAAGGTGCCGGCTGGTCGCCTGCAGGACAAGTGGGACGCCTACAAGGGTGTGGTCCGGCTGGTCAGCCCGGCCAATAAGCGCAAGTACACCATTTTGGTAGTCGGTACCGGCTTGGCCGGTGCTTCCGCGGCGGCTACTCTGGCCGCCCTTGGCTACAATATCAAGAGCTTCTGTATTCAGGACTCCGCGCGGCGTGCCCACTCCATTGCTGCCCAGGGAGGTATCAATGCGGCAAAGAATTACCCGAACGACGGGGACTCCATCTGGCGCCTGTTTTACGATACGATTAAAGGGGGCGACTATCGGGCACGTGAAGCGAACGTGTATCGATTGGCTCAGGTCTCCAGCAACATCATTGATCAGGCGGTTGCTCAGGGAGTGCCATTTGCCCGGGAATATGGCGGTATGCTGGACAACCGCTCCTTCGGTGGCGCGCAGGTATCCCGCACGTTTTACGCGCGGGGCCAAACGGGGCAGCAGCTCCTGCTTGGGGCCTATCAGGCACTTAGTCAGCAGATTGCTGCCGGTCGCGTAAGTATGCTGCCACGCCGCGAAATGCTGGACCTTGTCGTAACTGGCGGGTGTGCACGCGGCATTATTACGCGCGATTTGGTCACTGGCGAGATGGAACGACATGTGGGGGATGCGGTGCTGCTTTGCACGGGTGGCTATGGCAATGCTTACTACCTTTCGACCAACGCAAAAAACTCCAACGTTACGGCAGCGTGGCGCTGCTACAAGCGGGGCGCTTTTTTTGCCAATCCGTGCTATACGCAAATTCATCCGACCTGCATTCCGGTTTCCGGCAGTTATCAGTCGAAGCTCACGCTAATGAGCGAGAGTTTGCGCAATGATGGCCGCGTATGGGTGCCGACAGATCCAGCGGATCAGCGCGCGCCGGAGGCGATTCCGGAAGAAGATCGCGATTACTATTTGGAGCGCCGTTACCCGAGCTTCGGCAACTTGGTGCCACGGGACGTGGCCTCCCGTGCAGCCAAGAAGGAATGCGATGAGGGCCGCGGCGTCGGCGAAACCCGGCTGGCCGTTTATCTTGATTTTTCAGAGGCTATGCGACGCTTGGGCGAGCAGGCCATCCGCGAACGCTACGGAAACCTCTTTGAAATGTACGAGCGCATTACAGGTGACAACCCGTACGGCACCCCGATGCGCATTTATCCTGCCGTGCACTATACCATGGGTGGGCTGTGGGTGGATTATGAGTTGCAGAGCACTGTGCCCGGGCTGTTTGTGCTCGGCGAAGCCAATTTTTCAGATCACGGTGCCAACCGGCTCGGGGCCAGTGCACTCATGCAGGGCTTGGCGGACGGTTACTTTGTGATCCCGTACACCATGGGCGCCTACATTGCCGGGGCAGATCTCCCGGCAGACGTATCTGATGATGATCCGGCATTTTTGGAGGCCGAAGCGGATGCAAGGGTCCGCATTGATAGGTTGAGCACGGTCCAGGGTGACAAGACGCCGACGGAATTCCACCGCGAACTGGGTGCCATTCTTTGGAATCACGTGGGCATGTCACGAACCCGTGAGGGGCTGCAGGAAGCTGCCCGGACGATCGCCAATCTGAAGGAAGAATTTTGGGCACGCGTTCGTGTGCCGGGCACAAGCGACACTTTGAACAAGAATCTTGAGTTCGCAGGTCGTGTAGCTGACTTCATGGAGCTTGGTGAGCTCATGGCCTGTGATGCACTTCGCCGCGAAGAGTCCTGCGGCGGGCATTTTCGCGAGGAACATCAGACGCTTGAAGGGGAGGCGTTGCGCCACGATGACGAATTCGCGGATGTTGCCGCCTGGGAATTCACGGAGAACGGCCCCAAAATGCACCTTGAGAAGCTCTCGTTCGAGTTTGTAAAGCCCACGACGCGCAGCTACAAGTAATCAATTGCCCCAAGGTTCATGGCCAAGCAGATGACCATCCATCTACGCGTCTGGCGCCAAGCCGGACCGGAGGCGCCGGGCCGGCTCGTTGACTACACGGTTACCGAAGCCAACGAGCACATGTCGTTTTTGGAGCTGCTGGATGTTCTAAACGAGCAGCTCATCGGCAAGGGCCAGGATCCTGTTGAATTTGACAGCGATTGCCGGGAAGGGATTTGCGGCTCGTGTGGGCTAATGGTCGGGGGCATAGCGCATGGTCCACAACGTCGTACAGCGGTGTGCCAGCTTCACATGCGCAGCTTCAAAGATGGTGATACAATCACGGTGGAGCCTTGGCGCGCGCGCGCATTCCCGATCATTCGAGACTTGGTCGTGGATCGTAGTGCTTTTGACCGTATCATTGTCGCCGGTGGTTATGTGTCTGTCACTACCGGTGGAGCGCCGGATGCCAACGCGTTGCCGATTCGCAAGCACGAAGCGGATGAGGCCATGGACTATGCGGCCTGTATCGGGTGTGGCGCGTGTGTAGCCGCTTGCCCCAATGGCAGCGCTTCGCTGTTTACTGCTGCCAAGATTGCGCATCTCGAGCTACTGCCGCAAGGCAGGGTCGAATCCGAGCGCCGTACTATGGCTATGGTGGATCAGATGGCGGCAGAGGGTTTTGGGGACTGCTCCAATCACGCCGAATGCGAGGCGGTTTGCCCCAAAGGGATTTCGGTGGCAGGCATAGCTCGAATGCGGCGGGCGTACATGAAGGGCGTTTTCGCGGGGTGAGTCCTCGTGGCAAAGGGTGCGCTGCACGTGTTATTATATGCGGCGGCGCCATAGACTTTCGCACTAAACTGACCAATGGCCTAGCCGCAAATCACGCGTGATCCTACTCCTTGCAATCCTGATCGGGTCGGGTTACGCGATCCTCAAAACCAGTGACCTGTTCGTAGATCTTGCGAGCCATCTTGGCCGGAAGCTAAAATTGAAGGACTATTTCATTGGCAGCCTGATAGTCGGTGTAGGCACTTCCCTGCCGGAGCTTTTCACCTCAATTGCGGCTATAGGAGAACAGGAACCCGTGCTTGTAGCTCCGAACATTTTCGGCACGGTCGTAGCGAACATAGGCGCAGGATTTGGTCTTGCTGTGCTGGCGCTTTACGTTTGGGTGCCCGTGGCTGGGCGTGTGCGGATTGTCACGAGAAAACACGCACTGGTGAGAGGAGCCCTGACTTTTGGTGCGGAAGGGCCGGGCAACCACTATGTCGTGCCGCTGATTCTTACGGCCGTGTCGGTCGTGCTTGCCTGGGCCGTTTGTCGTGACGGTGAATTTGGCCGACGGGATGCGGGACTGTTCTTCATAGGCTACGCTGTATTCCTGCTCTTTGAGTTCAGCCGTCGCAACAAGCTGGGGCCCTCGAGCAAGTCTGCGCCCAGATTCGACACAGCGTCACCGCCAAATGGACAGACACGGGCTCCATTAGTACTGGACGGGGTTCGTAAGGTCGGACCATTCGTCGCCGTGGCTTTGCTCTTTATAGTGTGTCTGCTTTGGGATAAAGGCGATCACCTGTTGCACGGGCCGATTAAGGAAACAACCTTTCTAGTCGGACTGCTCACCATCGCTGGTGTTGAATGGTGGCTGTTTAAGCGCTGGTGTGACAGCGGCAGGAGGAAAGAATTTCGCGAGTTTCTGTCTATTCTACTACATAGCCTGTCAAAGAAGTGGTTATTTCTATGGCTGGTCATAACCATAACGGTAGTCTATTTTTCTAGTGTGCTAGCCGTTAAGGCACTCATTGGGCTCGCTGGAGAGTTAAAACTGGGGACGGATGTTCTGGCAGCGAGTGCCTTGGCTGTTGGCACGTCCCTCCCGGATATTGTGGTCGCACTGAACGTTGCCCGTCGCGGGCGGCACCGGCTGCTGGCGGGCCATATTGTTCAGTCCAACGTGTTTGACGTTTTTCTGATTATGGCTGTATGTGGCTTCGCCACGCCGCTTCATGAGGTGTGGACCGGTCCGTCACGGATGTCGATCTTCTTTGCGATAGCCCTCACCCTGCCGCTTCTCCTGATAATTCGCACCAAGCGGATCAATTTCTGGGGCGGTTTCGGGCTCTTCGCCGGGTTTTTGCTATTTCTGGGCTTGCTCTACGGTTAGGGCACTAGGATCGTCAACTTTTGGCCGGGGTGAATGCGAGAGCTGCGCAGGTTATTCGTTGCTTTGATCTTGCTTACTGTGGTACCGTAGCGATTTGCTATCACGGTCAGGTTTTCCCCGCGGCGTACGGTGTGCACTTGTGTGGTGGTGCCGCCCTGTGGAATCTTGAGTTGCTGTCCGGTATAGATCCTCGTGTTTCTCAGCCCGTTGGCCAGCTGGATCGTGCGGACCGTGGTCACGTACTTTCGTGCAAGCTCACCGAGCGTTTCCCCTCGCCGCACGTGATGCGTGGTCGTGGCAGCTCTGGAATTGGACGATGAGGTCGTCTGGCGTGTTGTGGTCACGCTTGCCAGGGAGACCGGTGTAGCTTGCACTTCTTCGGCTATGCCAGGACTGTATTCGATAGGGCGGTTCATACGGCTGCCCCACTGGACGGATCGCGCGTTCTGGCCAGACAGCTTTGCCACACTTCGGCCTCTGGCGTTGGGCACGACCAGGCGCTGGCCTGGATGAATCAAGGAGCGGCTGAGGTTATTGGTGGCCATGAGCGTCGATACAGAAATCCCATACCGTTTGGCAATCTTGCCGAGATTGTCGCCACGCCGAACCACATGCTCACCCGGCTGACGCTTCTGGCTTTCCGGAAGCCGCGCGAATGCATCTGCGAATCGTGCAAACGTGTTCAGTGGAATGCGAAGCGGATATGGCGAAGTGCTGGGAGGCAGTATGCCCCGGCGCAATTCCGGATTGAGCGCCTGTATTTCAGTTTCGGTTGTACCGGCCATTTCAGCGATGTTCTCCAAGGTGAGCATTCCCTCTACCGGGACTTCGTCGTAGGTGTACTCAGGCCCGTCGGCGCCGGCCGGTAATCCGAAGGCCGTCGGATTTGACATGATGAGCGCAAACGCGATGTACTGCGGGATATATCCCTGCGTCTCCCGCGGCAAGTATGGAGACATTTTCCAGTAGGAAGGCGGGTTTTTGATGGTGCCGCCGGCTCGGCTAATCGCGCGCTGAATGCAGCGCGGGCTACAGTTGTAGCCGGCCAGGGCTATATGCCAATCGCCGTATTTATTGTACAGGTCTTTCAGGTGGCGGGCTGCCGCTCGGGTGGCCTTCACCGGATCCATTCGTTCGTCCACGTAGTCCGTAACACTGAGTCCATAGGTGCGGCCAGTGGACGCCATGAACTGCCACATGCCCACCGCACTTGCTTTGCTGCGCGCGCGCGGATTGAGGCCACTTTCCGGAAGGGCCAGATACTTGAGTTCGTCCGGTACGCCCTCCTCCTTGAAGATTTGCTCAATCATGGGGAAGTATGTGTCGGTTCGCGGCAACCAGCGAATCACCACTTCACGCCGGTTTGCCAGCAGCCACTGAATATTATCTTCCACCACGCGATTTTTTGTCATGGGCACCGATGTTGCCACGGGCTCGAGGGCTGGCAAATCAGTGGCTTCCGCGGTAGGATTCTCCACGCGCGCCTGCACATCGAACATTTCTGATCGGAGCTTAAACACCGAACCGTATTCATGTGCAAGGTCTTGTTGGTCTTTGCCGAAATGTGCTTCGTGCTCCGTGACGATTGTCCGGAAGACCTCCTTGTAGCTTGCAAGTTCTGTTACGTTATCCTGATCAGCCAAGGCGTCCACCTCAGTCATGGCGAGGTTCAGGTAACGCTCTGCGGCAAGGTAATCCCCATTGGCCTGGGTGCGAAGGATCCGTGACGCGTACCAGTATATCCGACTTATTCGCCGGGCGAACTGCTCTTCCGTGAGCGGTTCATCCAATTCACCTATGTCGTGGCTCGCTACAAATCGGTCGAAGCCACGCAGGCTTTCGACAGGAATCGGCTCCGGCGGCATAATGGTCTGAGCCATTGCCAACTGTTCGACACCGAGCCAGATTGCGATGATGAGCAATATGCGTTTTGCCATAAGTTCCGATGGATTGCGGGTTGGAAAATCAAGGTAACACTTAAACTTGACTTAAGGTAAAATGTTATGTTACTTCGCCTAATCGGGCTCTATAGCACCACTCTAGGACAAGATAAACAAGAATAGACTTTAATACAAGTTAAATGCTGCTCGTGCGGAAAAGCTGGACTAGAGCGGAATGTTCCCATGCTTTTTACGCGGATTGTTAACGACTTTGCGTTTCAGCATATCGAGACCACGTGCAATTTTGATACGGGTGTGGCGCGGCATGACAACTTCGTCAATGTATCCATATTCAGCCGCAACGTATGGATTGGCGAATTTATTGCGGTAGTCATGTGTAAAGGCTGTTTCCAGTGCTTTGGGATCCTCGGCCTGGGCTAATTCCTTGCGGTGCAGGATTTTCACAGCCCCTTTGGGACCCATGACGGCGATCTCGGCTCCTGGCCAGGCATAATTCAAATCGCCCCGGATGTGCTTGGAGTTCATGACGTC
>JAAXGT010000135.1 GCA_012271205.1 Rhodothermales bacterium | reverse complement strand
GGCTTCATGTCCTTCATCGTGTGGGCTCACCACATGTTCATCACGGGTATGGGGACAGCGATCAGCGCTTTCTTCCAGGTGACCACCATGATCATTTCGATTCCATCGGTAGTGATCCTGTCTGCACTGTTTATTACGCTCTGGGGCGGATCCATCCGCTTTTCAGTGCCAATGCTGTTTGCATTGGGGTTCCTGCCCATGTTCGGATTTGGAGGTTTGACCGGTCTGCCACTTGGCCTGGCCGCCACAGACATCCCACTGCACGATACCTATTATGTGATCGGCCACTTCCATTACGTAGTGGCCCCGGGAACGATTTTTGCCTTGTTTGCAGGCATCTATTACTGGTTCCCGAAGATCACTGGGCGCCAGATGAACAACACGCTCGGACACATTCACTTTTGGGGATCGATGGTATCCATGAATGGCATTTTCTTCCCAATGCTGATTCAGGGCATGGCTGGTGTTTCGCGGCGCCTGTTTGACGGAGGTCTAACGTACAGCTTTGCGGAAGGCGTCATTCATTACAATACGTTCATGAGCGTGTCGGCCTTCTTATTGCTGCTCTTCCAAATCCCCTTCCTCATCAACTTCTTTATGAGTCTTAAGGGTGGAAAGAAGGTCGAGCGCAGCAATCACTGGATGGCCACTACACTGGAATGGTCAGCAGCGCCAACGCCACCAATTGACCACGGCAATTTCGAGACCGTCCCGACTGTCTACCGCGGGCCCTATGAGTACAGCGTGCCTGGGCATCATACGGACTTTTTGCCACAGGAAGAGCCACCCGCTGCCGAAGGTAAACCGGCCAAGAAACTCGTAGAGGTTTAGAATCCATGGAAGTCCTTATTCCCTACGAAGTAACACCACGCCGGGATACGGGCGTCAACAACGCTAAGCTTGGCATTTGGCTTTTTCTGGCGTCTGAAGTAATGCTGTTTGGCGGGCTTTTTGCCGCTTACGTGTTTTTGCGTATGGGTGCAGAGGCGTGGCCCGGGATGGCACCTTATGGATCTGATGTAATGGCCACGCGAGCCGATCAGATTCTAAGCGTGCCACTTGCGACGCTAAACACCATGATCTTGATCGCCTCCAGTGTGACCATGGTCATGGCCTGGGCATCACTCAAAATGGACAGCCTGAGCAAGTACAAGCTCTACATGGGATTGACCATTCTCCTGGCACTGGGTTTCCTAGTGGTGAAGGGTTTTGAATACGGTGACAAATTCGCGCACCATTTTGTGCCGGGGACCAACAACTTTCTGGGGGTTTACTTCGTGCTGACTGGCTTGCACGCCATCCACGTTACGGGGGGCATCATTGTGAATGCCTGGTTCTGGGGGCCCGGCACCAAGATGTGGAAACGAGGCACGCCGCGCGACAAGGCGCACTTTGCCAATCGGATTGAAGTCGCCGGGCTATACTGGCACTTTGTAGATCTCGTCTGGATCTTTCTGTTTCCAACCATTTATCTGATTTAACTTGAACTGCCTGATTCATTCCGCACTATGGCCGAAGACATGACATTGGAAGACGTCAAGAAGCACGTTCGCGTGTACATTGGCGTCTTTATCGCGTTGGCCATACTAACTGTGGTCACGGTGGCCGTATCGCTTTTAGATATACCCTTTTATCCGGCCCTGATCGTGGCGCTGCTGATCGCCAGCATCAAGGGATCACTGGTGGCGGCCTATTTCATGCATTTGATCAGCGAGAAGCAAGTAGTCATGTGGGTGTTGATTATGGCCGGAGTGTTTCTGATAGCCATGTTTATCCTGTTTATTTTCGCGTATGCGGACCAGGAAGGCATGGCCTTGTTGTCAGACCTGACGGGATATGTCGCTTAGAACTGTACACTTAGTGTTTATCACGCTTTCTACGCTGGTGTCTTTTTTCTTTGGCGTATGGGCAGTAATGACCGGACTTTCAGATCAGCACGCCCTGCTGATCATCGGTGGGCTGGCTGCTTTCGTGGTCGGCACTGGACTAATCCTGTACGGCGTGGCCTTTCGAAGAAAAACGCGGCACATGGCATGAGGGGCTTAATTTTCCTGTTCGTACTGTCGCTTGCCTTCGTGGACGTAGTGTGGGCCTGCGAGCATTGTTTGGGGACCGGTAGCGCAAATGGCCCAACCATTCGCGCGCTGGTACTGTCGATGGCGTCCCTCCTGTCAGCAATTGGTTTTGTAGGTGTGGGCATCGGCATATTTTTCTTCAACATACACCGGCGCGCCCATCAGCTGAAGCCGGGGGATATGGCGGTCAACGAGTACGGCGATTTGGTCGCCGGGGCAAAATAATCCGGATTTGATTCGATCAACAGCTTCATGAACGATCTGAGTCATTGGATGGGAATGCCGCTGGATGCTTCCGGGCACGGCGCCCCCATTGATGCAATGATGAGCTGGGTACACTGGCTTATGCTGGCCCTGTTTGTAATCTGGGCGCCCTTCTTCCTGTTCACCTTGTGGCGATTTCGGGCGCGACGGCAACCCAAGGCCAATTATTATGGCGTGAAAAGCAAGTTGTCGACCTATTTGGAAGGGGGAGTAGTGGTAGCCGAAGCCGTTCTCCTGATCGGCTTTGCATTTCCGATCTGGGCCACGATCAAGAATGATTTCCCGGAAGTGGAAGAGTCCACCGTTGTTAACGTGATCGCGGAGCAGTTCGCCTGGAACGTGATTTATCCTGGTGAGGATGGTGAATTCGGGCGCACGACGTTAACGAAACCTATTGATCTGGACTCGGAAGATCCGCGTGGGGCAGATGACATTATTGTGGCCGACGTATTGCATCTGATAAAGGACAAACCTGCCATTATTCAGCTCAGTTCACGGGACGTGATCCACAGCTTTGGGCTTCCCAATATGCGTGTGAAGCAGGATGCTATTCCGGGGCTGGAAATACCAGTCTGGTTTGTGCCCCGGATGTCGACCAGTGAGTTCCGCGCCCAGATGGCAAAAACGTTGCCGATCCCGACGGACGAGCGCCGCAGGGCGCAGTATCCACCCTACCGGTGGACAGCAATGCAGGACTATCCCACGCCGAACGACAGTACGGTGATCGCATCGGTTGGGCAGCGATTGACTCCGCGCGTTCTGGAGCGATTGCTGGAAGCCGGCGTTACCGAGGTATATGCAGCGCCCGACATGGAAATTGCCTGTGCACAGCTGTGCGGAGGCGGGCACTACAGCATGCGGGGCACGGTCATCGTACACGACACGCAGGAGGCATTTGACGCCGCCTTGGCCGAGTACGATTTCTAACGGTCACCACTGGCAGAAGTGCGCCATTTATTTGCGGTGGTGGCTGCACGCTCTTGCCCGATTGGGTACAACCGTAAGACGGGCAAGGACAAAGCAGAGCTAGTGTAGTGTCTCCTGAACATAATAGTGGTTATGAAGAAGCGGCGGTCAGTACCGGCCGGCTCTGCTCGACTTTCTGGAGAATCTCGTCGGCCGTCTTCGTCCAGACCAGGGGGCGGGGATGCTCGTTGTAGGTCTCGAGGCAATCCTGGAGGTGCCGCTCCAGATCCGGCACGGAATGGAAGACGCCGCGGCGAAGCCGCTGCTCGGTCCGCGGGCTGAAGAATCGCTCGACCAGATTCAGCCACGACGCACGGGTCGGCGTAAAGTGCCGGGAGATGCGCTTCTGCCGCTCGATCCCGTCCAGGACCTTGGGGTGCTTGTGGGTCGCGTAGTTATCTAGGATGAGGTGGATCTCTGGGCTCTTGGGCCCGGCTTTCTCCACTGGGCGAAGGAATTTCAGCGCCTGCTGTAGCATGGTGATGTTCCGTGCAGGGGGTGATATGTTGTTTGACGTTACATTATCCGGCGAGCCCGATCATGGAGAAGGGAGCCGGGACCTAGCCGACGGTGGATCCATCGGCTGTACGCAGGCGGGGCTCAGGGCCGTAATGCGGGTTATCGAATGCGTCGAAGCGGCCCTGATCGGGTAACTCGGGCTCCCCCGTAGGGCTACCGAAGGGCCATGACATGGGCTCTCCATCCGGGCTGGGGACTCCCTGATCCGGTCTCTGAGGCTATACGGCTGAAGTTTATAGTATTTGAGATTC
>JAAXGT010000151.1 GCA_012271205.1 Rhodothermales bacterium | reverse complement strand
GTCGCGGGCGTGAATCTGTACGGGGGCTTTGTCGAGCGGAAAGTGACCACGGACGCCACGGACGCCGTGGCTGCTGTGCCAGGCGTACAGGAAGGGTGCCATGATGATCAAGGCTTTAGTTCAGACCTTGAAAAGGCTACTGGGATGTGCGCAGCCGGTACCACATACATGTCGGGAGTCGCGCCCACACCCGCAGTGGCAGCTACGGCCAAGTCGACTGTAAAGACCGACACGACGAACGTCGGGTTGTCCGGGTCGCTGGGCGACACCGGTATGACGTACGCATTGAACTTCGCGAACATCAAAACGACCGGTGCGGATACTCAGAAGCCGTGGAACGCTCATGTCGGCAGGAACCTTGGCGGCGGAGCCAGCGTGGCGCTGGAGTACATCGACAATGATGTCAACGCAGCCGGAGCGGATTTGCCAACCGAAACCATCTTGCAGCTGAGGGTGGACTTCTAAGCAAGCCATCGCAACTACGGCTAGTCAGGCCGTTCATCCAACAAGGCGGCGCGCGGGGTTTTCGCGCGCCGCTTTTTAATATGAGAGTCGCGACTCGCCATGCCGGATGCGCATCGCTGCAGACAGACCGATTGGCAGAGAAATTCTCGATCAGCGGCAAGAATTCGTACATGAGAGATATTCTTGCTCGCCGCTCCTTGGCTGGAACTGTTGCCGCCAGTGAAATTTGAATACTGGCTTAACCCGGCGGCCGCTTGAAAAATCGAGTCGCGAATCGCTTGCTTGCGCGCAGGTATCCCTGCATTCGGCACGCCTCAGGGTATCCAAATAGCGTGCTAAAGAGATGCGTAGCCTGTTCATCGCCGAATGGCGCTATCTTGAACGACGACTCCAATTCGTTTTAGTAGCGGCTGGAAGGAGTTGCTTCGAAGTTTTTCTGAAAGTCCACTTCAAATAATTTTGCACCAAGCAAATGAGCGCTAAAGCCGTTCTTTACGTGAGTGCAGTTTCACTTACGCCGTGCCACCAGAAATTGTTCATGCTATAGCCCAAGGATTGATAACTGCCACACCTGTTGCCAAAAAGTCGGCAGTATTTCCGATTACAACTATTATGCCGTATACGATGGCTGTAGCCGCAATCAGGGCGTCACGCTCGGCCCGAGGGTCTGGCACGTGCAAACGAGCACATTTCAATGCAACGTCGGAATTGATCGGGAGTGTGCGTCGTAGAAACTCGGGCTGTACGTACTGTTCCATCCAACCTCGCAATAGACTTCCCTGCACGGTATTGTCTTGCTCTGGAATTACTGGACACGAAGAATGTAATATTTGAAGTGTACAAGATGAAGGAGGACGGATGGCAAGAAGATCGAAATTAAGTGCCAGTCAGCGTTATGATTTTGTGCTGCGCTTGATCACCAAGGAGGAGAGTTGTGCGCAGCTGTCCCGGGAGGCGGGTGTCAGTCAGCCGACGATGCTTCGTTGGCGGGATGAGTTTTTGAGAGGGGGGCTGGATGCCATGCATGAGGTGGCTGGTTCGGCCGGCCGGCGAGGCGAGACGCAGCGTTTGCAGAAGCAGCTTTCGGAGCGTGATCAGGTGATCGGGGAGTTGACGGTGGCCAATCGGATTTTAAAAAAAAACTTGGGAAGCTGCAGGTGACCGAGTCAATGAAAGCCGAGGTGAAAGAGAGTCTGGAAGCGCATCCGGAGGTGCGTTTGAGTCATTTGCTGAGTTGGCTGGGGGTTTCGCGTTCGAGCTGGTATGCCCGCAGTCGAGCCAATGGTGGAGCGGCGGGTCGTCCGGCGCAGCCGATTGCGGCGGAGCTGGAAGATGGGATTCGGGCTCGCGCCAAGCGGTATCCGTGGTGGGGCTACAAGCGGATCGCGGTGATTTGCCGCCGCGAAGGGCTGGCGGTGTCGGATCGGATGGTCTACAAGGTGATGCGCAAGTGGAAGCTGCTGCAGAAGCGGCGGTCGGGCAGCGCTCGGGCGCATCAGGCGTGCAAGTTGTTTGAGCTGTTGCCGAAGGGAATCAATGAGCTGTGGCAGACGGATGTGACCTATATCCATGTGCCGGGCCATGGCTGGTGGTACGCGGTGACGGTGATTGATTATTTTTCCCGCTATCTTTTGAGTTGTCATTTCACGCCGACGCATCGAGGTGCGGACTTGGCGGCGGGGTTGGCTGAGGCGCGCCAGGAGGCCGAGCGTCTGAGCGGTCCGCTAAGGCGCGCTCCGGTGCTGGTGACCGACAACGGCAGCGGATATTTGTCGAAGGTGTTTCAAAACCACATACGGGGTCGCTACGAGCATGTACGCATTGCCTATCGAACACCTCAGCAGCTGGGGTTGCTGGAGCGATTTCACCAGACGCTGAAAAACGAGGAGGTGTATTGGCGCTTGTATCGCAATCCAGGCGCGGCGCGGCGCTGTCTCAAGGAATTCCGGCGGCGCTACAACGAAGTGCGTCCGCACTGGGCGTTGCGGCCGGTTGCGGGCGGCGATCCTGTGACGCCGCATCAAGTGTATGTGCAGGGTCAGTCGGTTGGATTGCCGAAGTGGCAGGGCTGGGCGCGAGCTGCGAAGCGAAAGCTGCAGCAATTGGAAGGTGCCGATCGGCACCTTCCAATTGCTGCCGAACCTGTGGAAATAGCGGCTTGACCGTCAGAGGATGCATTAACATAAAAATCGAATTTTGTGTCTACATAATTATGATGGCAAGACA
>JAAXGT010000168.1 GCA_012271205.1 Rhodothermales bacterium | reverse complement strand
GCGAAATCCTGATCTCCTCCCTCGGGGCCTGCCCATGCATCAACTGCATCGCTCCAACTCAAACGCGCGGATTGGAGTGTCCGCAGGAAGTGCAGTTCCGCGAATAACCCCCGCACTTCCTCGGAAGACAGCAACCGGGGCTTTTTCCCGGCGAGAAATCTCTGCCACCGTTTCAGGTGATTTAGCGTCACCGTAATGGCTACCTCAGCATTTCGGGCATGACTGAGGTTTCGGGCCAGCGTGCTGCACAAGGCATGGAACAGATCGCGGTCTGCGTGACTGACCAGTGTCAGCACCAGTGTCTGTTCGGACTTTCCAAGACGTTGCCGAAGGTCAACAGTGATGCCGTGAATGTTCAGGTCTGCGGCCCGTAAAGCGGCAAGATGATCACCCTCCAGCTCAGTAACGAACAGGCAGTGTCCGCTTACGTCTTTACCCCAGTATGTCGCAATTGGCCCGGACTCTTCTGTTAACCGAACATTGTAGTCCGCATCCGGTCGCTGGATGTCATCCCAAGGTGTGGAGGAAATCATGGATTCAGCTTTGATTTACGTGTGACGCTGTCATTTCCATCGTGGTCAGTCATCCTCAGGACCACCGTCATCTTCCTCCACGCTAACAGCACCTGGAAATTCCCGTTGAATCCAAGTTAGATTCGCGACGACTTCAACCTCTGTTTGAAAATCGTCCGGTGGGAAACTCACACCGATCGTGGGAATCCGGTGATTCTCCAGCGAAGACCCAATTGGGCCAGCCACCACGTGCACCATAACCAGCGGCCTTTTGCGCACCGAACGATAATCAAAATCGATTGGCTCACCAGTCTTGCTGCGCTGCTGTGCCAACATTCGAGCCGCTTTGACCTGCTCATCTGACAGGCCGAGCCCTTCGTCACCTCGGCTGCCTACCCTGTAGCCGCGAAGTACCCACTTCCCATCTCTTATGTACGTCTCAGATTGCCCGCCAACGGACCTTCGCTGAACTCCTTGACGCAAAGGTTGCGTTGGCTGCTCATTCCTTGGCAACGAGACCAAGACAACATCACACATTCGATACATGTCAGATTTCTCTCGCAGGTATTTGATTACGCCCATCTTCCTGTATTCCTGGTCCTCGTGCGTGCGAAATTCGCATAGAAAATGCTCGACCAGTTCCACTGGCACGTCTCGCGCGACCCACCCCTTACTGCCTCGCTTGCTCGGCTTCGTTGCTGGTTCAAGCACCTGACTTCCCCAAGACGCTACAATGAGCTTTTCATTTGCAGTGTGTATGGAGGTATCCAAGGGCAGGACGGCAAATTCCTGCATTCTACCACTGTAATTGTACCGAAGGGTGATCTCCTCCCCGCTTCGCATCTTTTGGGGAGACGTAACCAATAATTGGTCGGGGTGCGCTTTAACGTAGAGTCCAAAATCCTTAGGGCTCCGTTTCAAGTGCCGCATCTCCCGAACTTGTGCCACTAATTCACGTGCGGCTTCGGCTACATGTGAGTACCAGGATATGGCATCAGCCGAAAGGTGAATCCTGCACAAATCCTCGTAATCCACCCTGTATCCGAACCATCGCCCCATTTGCATGAGTGTGTCGTACATGCGTGTGTTGCGATAGATGTAGCTCACGCATAGACCTTCGATTGTGAGCCCACGCGAAAGGCTGAGCCCACCGACGGCGATAGCTGTGAGCCCGACACTGTCGCGTTCATACTTCTTGTAGTCAAGGGCATCGTCCGATCGACTGTTGATTAGGAACAGTCTTATGCCTGTGGCGGCTCTTTGAAGCGCTGCCTTTACTTCCTTCCACGAAAAATCGCAATCTGGATACGCATCATCATATGCCTTCCTCAACCCCTTCATCTCGGCGTTTCTGGACGAAACCTGATCCGGCATCTTATAATTCGCTTGGACTGCATTCTTAAGCTTCCACACGTAGGAACTGACCAGAACCTGTACACTTGCCTGAACCGCAACAAAACGCGATACATTTATCATCATGGAGCAATGTTGTGCTTCATGACCACGCAAATTGCGAATGGCTCTGGCCACGACGAATTCGTTCACAGCCCGGCAAAGACTCCCGGGCAGCTGGAGCAAGTCGTGGTCGCGCTGATGCTTGATCGGCAAGATGTCCTCGCAGTCCGTTATGGGGACTACAATCTTATCTGAGTGTATGTCGTCCAAGAAGACCTTATCCGGCCCGAAATAACTGGTGGGGGCCTCCAGACAGTAGATAAAGTGGCGTGGAAATAGGTCTTTTAGAACCTCTTCGTCATAGGCTTCCGGATTAATAAAGATGTTCGCGAATGGCGTAGCGGTATATCCCACGAAACTGGACTTCCCAAAAAGCTTCAGTATCTGTCGTAGCAGTCGATTGGTCTTTGTGGGGTCAACGTCGGGCTTGTTGGTGTTGATCGAGGCGTGGTCAGCCTCGTCGTCGATCATCAGCATCGGAGCAGCTTCTATCCGGCTCGCCCCTTGCGTATTCATGTCCTTGAGCCAATGGTAAAGCGACGTAAGGGTGTTCACGTTCTTTTTAATAACGAGTATGAGCGGCTTGTTGAGTTGGTTCAGTTTCAATCCGCTTCGCTTTGCCGTACGCGTGTCAAAGTCAGCAGTCACGGTCGTGAGCGTCACTGCACCCGCAAATCCCTCACCCAAACCGACACCGACTGGCTGTTTTGTTTCCGAGTTGCGGCCAACAAATCCCTCGTCTATCCGCTGCTGGGTCTGGCTTCGGAGTATGTTATGGATCCCGGCAATCACAACGATAAACTTATATCCTGCGTCTGCAGCCCGCGCTATCAGCGCCAAATAATTGGCGGTCTTTCCGGACTGCACATTGCCGATAACCAAGCCTCTACGATCCCAGCTGCCACCACTAGTCGGGTCTTGCAGCAGTCCAAGCATTTTCAGACTGACATCCCTTAGCGACTGCCGCATTCCTTCCGACCACTCGCGGTCACCCAGATACTTCATATACGCCTCCGTATACACCCATTCAATATTCGGCCGCTTATGCGCCCAGTCTTCATCATGGTTGGCACGAGGCTCTAAAAGAGAATGCCCAGCACCCATCCTGGTGGTTATGGCGAACCGTGCCCTTTTAACGATCACATCGAGATTCCCGCGGTATTCGAAGGCCTTGGCAAGTATTTTCGCTTTTGCATGCACTTCACAGGGCTCCGGGGCCACCATACCCGAATGGCGAAGCAGCGTAATCAAGGCGCTGGTCAAAAGCTGCTCCGTCTTCGCCGAGCCTGCGCTCATCTTGGCCATCCGTTGATAAAGTTTTCGACATCTTCCCAGCAGCTGTCAAAAAGGTGCGTCGCGCGTGCCAACTCACGAAATACTTCCGGGCTTGAGCGCTGACTTTTGGGTAAGCTGCTGCGTAGTAGCCCGAGCCGTTTGGTAATGCCCTCCTCCACTGAGCCGGATGGCATTACTGATTTGGGTTCAGCAGCAAAATCCGTGTAGATCATCTCGACGGGCAGTGAAGCTGCAATTGCATCAAAAAGCAATTGCAGCTTCGCCTTCCCCGCGTTATCCAGTGTTTGAATCAGCGTTTGTGCTAATGGATGACTGTTGCAGAGCACGTAATGGATTCCGGTCTGATCGGCATAGCGCTGCCACAAGGGAAATGCGGCATTCGAAACCAGCCGCTGGCCTCGGACCTTATGCACGTGCACACTCCTTTCAATAATTTTTCCCAAGACTTGGCGCAGGCGGTTGCGGACGGCACGGGGTGGCTGGGCACGCGATTTCTTGATATCGATGGTCCACCATCGGTCCAGAGCACTGGGAAAATCCACCCGAATCCGTGCCAGCTTTGTAGCTTCACTCTTGGGAAACAGCCGAAACCAGCCTCCCCACGCGATTAGTCGGCAGTTCCGGTAGACATACACGCCCTGATTGGCAACGAAATCGCTGCGGTCCTTGTAGAGGTCATACTTTTGCGCTGGAAGCTTACTGTGATGTGGAAGGATGTAGGCTTGCAGGCAAACTTCATGCTGTTCTATTCGAATGCGTTCCAACGGCAGGCATTGTGTGGCCGTATGGTCGCGGCAGAAAGGATCAAAAGCAGGCACGGGATGCCGGTTGACCGAGAGCTGGAGTTTGCGGTGCCACTGGACTTCGCCTGCCAGAAAGCGGTGAAACACGAGCCCCAAGTGCTGCTCAACTGCCACCAGCTTTTCATTCACCACTTCCTGTCGGCGTCGCCCCTGCGAGTCATCAAACAAACGATCCAGACTACGCCAGAGCACCAGCGTCCCACGCACAGGCAAGACCTCAAGAAAAGACAGGCCGACCAATTCTCCTTCATCCAAGACAGAAACGATCCATTCATCCCGGCTGCCTACCAGATCGAGGTTCCACTCTGCAGCACTTAGCTGCCCGTCTTTGCGACTCACGACCGTAAGGCGCCTGCACTGGGAAAATGAAGCCGTCTTGAGGCCCAGCCCGAATTTGCCCAGATCATGGCATGAGCGCGGAGCTTTTCGATCAACACCGCCATGGCGCATGGCAGCGATAATCTCATCGTGCATCATCCCTATGCCATCATCTACAATGGCCAGGGTGGGCTCGTCACCGTCCGGGCTGCAGTAGATATCTACTTGGTGCGCACCGGCCGAAATACTGTTGTCAACAAGGTCCGCGATAGCCGTCTCAAGCGAGTATCCGATGTCCCGCATGGAAGCGGACAACGCAGCTGCGCTGGGCGGAAGGTGCAGTTCATACGCCATGCTCAACGCCCGTCAATATCTGTCCGACACGTCCTGCCACTTTAGCCGCATCCCGCTCGATTTCGCATTCCCAAACGACAACTATTCGCCAGCCAAGGTCTGCGAGCACTGCCGAATTCCGCCTGTCGCGCTCAACCGTGTTCCGGAACTTTTCCTGCCAAAAGGCAGCATTCGTCTTCGGATTGGCCGCGTTTGGGCAATCCTCATGGCGATGCCAAAAACACCCATGCACAAACACTACGGTGCGGTATTTCCGAAGCACGATATCGGGCTTGCCAGGCAATGTGGTTCTATGAATCCGAAACCGATACCCTGCTTTGTGGAGCAACGACCGCAGTTTCCGTTCAGGGGCGGTGTCACGTCCCTTGATGCGGGACATATTCCAACTGCGTCGTGCTTTCGAGAGACGGTCCACCATCACAGACCCTCCCTCGCTGTATCCAATGCGTCGGCGACTACGTCTCCTATCTGGCGTGCGAGATAGGGTGGAACGGCATTGCCGATCTGGCGATACTGTTCAGTTCGTGGCCCCTCAAACTTGTAGTTGTCCGGGAATGTCTGCAGCCTGGCCGCTTCACGTACTGTCAGGCTACGGCACTGTGCCAAGTCATAATGGATATAGTAATTGCCGTCTTTGGCAAGGTGTGCCGTGACGGTAGAAGCTACCCGGTCCGGAAGCTGTACCTTAAACCTGTCCTCAAATCGTTTACCCGGAAACTCCTTCCCAACATCGCGATGATGCGGTAGCAGATCGGGTGGAAAATCACGCAGCCTTGGGCTTTTGCCAGTCACATGTGCAAAGGCAATTGCAAAGGCGTAACGACGCAAATCCGACGCCATGTGCGCACGTGCTTCATGTTCCGCAAGCGTATGCAAGCGTGGGTCATGCATAAATGCAATGGCACCATTCGGACCCGCGGGCCGCAATGTGTAAGAGGTGGACTTGCGCGCGAGTGAACTGGGGACCGATGTGAATAGTGCTGCAACTTGGCTGCAAATGGCCTTGGCGTGGGGATGGCCATGAAAGTCAACCCCTTCCAGTGACACAATGGCCTGCGTCCATGCAGCCGTCGTATCCGAACCACCTGTGATACCACTGCGAATTTTCGGAAAGCCTTCTATGACCTGCCTGACCGAAGGCGGTGATTCGGTTGGCAATTGCGAAGGCTTGATATCCAGATCACTGCGAACGCCGACAATGAAGATACGATGGCGTGCTTGGGGCACTCCGTGCAATTCAGCTCTGACCAAAAATGCCTTGGGCGTAGCCGGACCAAACAATCCATTAGAGTGTGAGAGCGCATACAGTTGATACTCGCAGTCACCTTGATCTGATATGCCCAGTGCACAAGATGGGCGCTCCAAATCGGCCAAGATCATCCCGATCATGGACCGCCCCTTGAATTTGGCAGACAGCAGACCCTTCACATTCTCCATCACAAAGATGGGCGGCCTGTGATCGACAATGATTCGCAGGTACTCCTTGTAGAGAAAATGCCGCTCGTCACCTTCAAACCCGGGCATAGCCTTCATGCGTGAGCGCCCCGCCAGCGAGTATGCTTGGCAGGGAGGCCCGCCGACGAGAACCCAATACGGTGCGCTTGCCAGCCGCGCGGCTATGATCCGGCGTACCTGTTCATGATTCTCTGGACAGAGTGTAATGTGGAATGCAGACTGCTCTGCATGACGCGATGCATCCGGATAAGCGGCAAAAAGCTCTGTTGCGTCAATCGCTTCATCCAGATACCGATAGTAGGCCTCTGGAGCTTCACCGGACGGAAACGAGCGGAAGAAGTGCCTTAGGCGCAGGGTCTGATGCGCCCAAAAGTCCTTCTCAATTGAAGCTGCGATGAAAAATCGGGGGGGGGGCAAAATGACTTTCACTACCGCAAGCGGCAGCGAATCCCTCTCCGAGTCCGCCGGGCCCTGCGAAAAGGTCTACTACAGGGTATGGCGGTATTTCCATTACCATCAGCAAGAAACCAAGGGTGATATGCGGCAGAGAGTGAGTTTAGCGAATTCCAAGTTCCTGGTACAACTCTCTGTACGATGCGCTCTCCAGACGGTATTCGAGTCAGATCAAAAACACCTTATGGCCGTGGCCGGCCACAAATGTCCAAGAATCAGTATATGGTGACAATCACTACAACCGGCGAAATTCGCACGGCGGCTGTCCAACATGCTTCGTCCGATATCCTGACCGCATGCAGTTGGACTCGCACCGAGTAACCGATGGGAAGATATCATAGCATGGCGGTCGGGTCGGGGGATGGATATCTTATCCGGATTCTAATTCACGAACCAACTGAGGGGTCATGCCATCGGCTTGTACCTCTTTGCCGTTCCGGTACTTCGCGGGTTTGGATGTGCACCGTGACCTGATGGCAGCCCATGTTTACGACGCGTTCCAGCACTGGATCGGTTGTCGCGCAGCATGTTCCCCATCCAATGGGGAGGCGGCGCCGATTCATCGAACCGATACGGGCCCAATTGGGCAAGCCCCGGTGTGGCTAGGAAACGTCTTCCTGCGACTAGGTCAGTATCATTCGTAGAGGGAGCGGGGCGGCCCTTGCTCCGAAGGTCATGCCCCGAAGACCCGGCAACCGGATTAAGAGGATCGTCGGGACGCTCAAACACGGGTCGAGTACTTGGTCACAGAGCGATTAACCACAGGCTTCGGGTCGGATTAGCCAAGGGAATCGCCCCGACATTGGGTGACACTGGTCGAAGACCTGCGGCGCCCCAGAAAGCGCGCCCTCAATTTGTTGAGGGCAAGGGGCATGTATACAACCAAGACAGGAGCTGGACGAAGCAGTTCATGTGCAGGCTCAACCGTGTGACGGTTGAGCCTGGAAACGATAAGCCCGTTCTGCGGGGCTATTTGGCACCGATTGAATTTGTGCAAACTCAGATTCGGGAGATTGAGCAGCAGATTGGGAAAACCGCCGAGCTTTCCCACTTCGAGGCGGGGAGCCGGATAGAGCCGGGGTTCCGGGACATCGGATGGTTTACGGCCCGGCATGGTAGGGTAAACGGGGAGACTGCCGCCGGTTCGAGCGTCGCCGGCTCGGAGAGGTGTATTGGGGGCAGGAGGAAGGCTGCCCGTGATCGTCGGCCCTCTGCAGTACGGCTCCCTCACCCCGACCAGCCCCGTGCCGGCGCAACAAGCCCTAGTCCGCGCGGCCTGGAAGCACCCCCATTATCCCAAGGGCCGCGTAGCTTGGTCAGCGCGGCCACCACACGACACGGCGCGGCCCATCGCCATCAGACCAAGGGCTCAAAAGCGACTACATCAGCACCACCTTGTGCGGAAACAATGCCAGCCGGTCCAGGTCGCCCTAGTTGCTCTGGCCCGCGAGCAGTCTGGCTTCCGGTGGGGGAGGAGGCAGCCAGCCCCCGCGCGTAGTCAAAGAGTAAAGTAATCACGGGGAAGGGAGCCCGATGCACGGATGGAGCGCCCATGCCAGCGTTTTTCGGTAATCGGACAGGTGAGCCCGAGTGAGAAGATCATGGCAGCTCCGACGAATTGGATCCCCGCATTACGGCCATAAACCCCGCATGCGAACACCCGAATGATCAACCCAACCGTCGCTAATGCCCGGACTCCCTTCTCCCTGACGGCTCTGAAAGATCCTGTAACCGAAACAATATAGTACCCCGACCCGGAACATGGCCTTGCTACACCAGCCGTTACCAGCACTCGGAGCAGGCCCCGGAGATGATGGAGATGGTCTTGCAGGAAGCACTAAGGTGAACAAGATCACTGAACGCTCTGGAAACCGACTTTTAGAAGCGCACCGTAAGTCGATTGTGTGCGCAGTTGGATGCGCGTGTCAAGGCGTTCAAAGCGCGTTCATTGGCGGCGGTCAAATATCCATTTGTGCTGATGGACACGATGGTGGTGAAGGTTGCCACCCCGGGTGCCCGATGAGTCTGCTTGTGGCAGTGGGAATCAGTGAAGAAGGGGCAGAAGATATTAGGCTTGGCCACCGGCGAGTCCTGTGGCCGCTGGAGCGGTTTCTTTGCGCAGTTGCAGGCTTGGGGGTACATGAGATAGCACTGATGGTATTCACAAGGGGATTGAAGAGTCATTTCCGTAGTGGAAAAGGTACCAAGTACACTCGAAGCATAACGTACTGGATCGCTGTCTGAAGACCCGATGCGCGCAGCGCTACACCAATTGCCGGAGTAAGGCAACCACCCAATCAGTATTCAGGGAAATCGGCGACGCCTACGAAACGAAGACGCCGATCTACTGGAGTAAAATGCGGTGGTGGGCGTGTGGGCGCTGCCAACTCCGATTACACAGCACGAACATAGTGGAGCGCTTGATCGAGGAGTTACGGATGGATGATTCTAATATTCCCGAACATAGCAAAGCGCCTGATAGGAGCTTTGATGGTGGAGTGACATGAGACGTGGCTAACACAGAAGCGCTACCTCAAAATGGATGAATGCCATAGGAAAGAAGAAACCAGCCGCGCTGCTCCGGGCTCCCACTGTCTACCACACCAACCAAATCCCAATTTGCAGCACAATTGGAACTTAACGTTCTCATTCTGTGGACGCCTTGCTCCAAGTACGGTGATCCCGTCACTGCGGCGATACTCGCTCACACGTGACGCTCTGCATGGTAGGAGCTGCGAACCAATGGGCCGCTTTCAACGTGCTCGATGCCTTTGGCTTCGCCAATGACCTTGTACTGGCGGAATACGTCCGGATGAATGAACTCCTCCACCGGCAAATGCATCTTGGTGGGCTGTAAATACTGTCCGATCGTCATAACATCCACGCCAGCTTCCACAAAATCTTCCATTAACTCTGAGACTTCGTCCTCAGTCTCGCCCAAACCCACCATGATCCCGCTTTTCGTACGCAGCCCCTGCGCCTTGGCAATGCGTAATACCTCCAAGGACCGCTCATAGACCGCCTGCGGGCGTACGCGACGGTACAAACGCGGGACAGTCTCGACATTATGATTTAAAATCTCGGGGTGCTCGTCCAGCACTATCTGCAATGCATCCCATATCCCGCGAAAGTCCGGAATCAGGACCTCAACTGTACACTCTGGGATGGCCAACCTGATCTGCCGTATCGTTTCAGCGAAGATCGGCGCACCACCATCCTGGCGCTCATCCCGGTTTACGGAAGTCACCACGGCATGCTTGAGCCCCATAATCCGTGCGGCCTCAGCCACGCGCCGCGGCTCATCATAGTCCAGACCCGGATCGGGACGGCCCGTCTGGACCGCGCAAAACCCACATGAGCGCGTGCATACGTTGCCTAGGATCATGAACGTCGCTGTGCCTGCCGTCCAACATTCACCCATGTTGGGGCAGCGTGCGCTTTGACATACTGTATTCAGGTTGTGCTCATCAATGAGCTGCACCAGATTGCGGTACACAGTCCCGTAAGGCAGCTTCACACGCAACCAGTCCGGACGCCGCACACGCGTCTGCGACGCTTCCATCACTGGAAGCTCCATGAAACCCGTATTTCCATCTCCTCTTGCACCCACACGCTTCTGGAGGGTAATTTCTCCCGGCAGAAACGGTTTTCTGTCTATGTCTTTTGTCACGTGAACTGGGAGACTGAATGGTCGTCGGCGCGTACCCCCGAAGCAGGGTCATTGATCCGTCAGACCGACCTCAGCCCCTGAAGCCATTCATTTTTCGCCGATGTCTTACCCACAAAATCTCACCGTTTCGCCTGACCAGGTGCAGCCCCTTTTTGCCCGGCACATCAATGCGATTGGCATGATGCCTATTGTACTGGATGTTGCAAACAGCCAAGGGGTACTACTGCTCGACGAGCGCACCGGCACTCCGTATCTGGACTTTTTTGGTTTCTATGCCACGAGTACGTTGGGCATGAATCACCCGAAACTTGTCTCTGACGACAACTTCCTTGCACGTCTGAGACAAGCCGCACTCAACAAAATTACCAACTCCGACGTGCAGACCGGGCTTATGGCACGCTTTCTGCGCACGTTTGGGCGTTTCGCCCAGCCGGGTTCACTACCCTACGCTTTTTTTGTCGCTGGAGGAACACTTGCAGTAGAGAATGCACTCAAAACCGCCTTCGACTGGAAAGTGCGCAAAAACTTCGCCAAGGGCTACACTCGCGAACTGGGACACCAAGTACTGCACCTCCAAGAAGCCTTTCACGGACGCTCCGGCTACACGCTTTCATTGACCAACACGGCGGATCCGGTGAAGACTATGTACTTCCCGAAATTCGACTGGCCACGGATCCTCAATCCCAAAATCACCTTTCCGCTCAATGAGCATCTGGATACCGTCCGGGAACTCGAAAAGACAGCGCTCTCTCAGGCCAAGGAACACTTTCATGCGCGAAAGGATGACATAGCGTGCATCCTTCTGGAAACCATTCAGGGCGAAGGCGGCGACAACCACTTCCGCCCGGAATTCCTGCAGGCACTCAAAGACCTGTGTCTGGACAATGATGCGCTGCTGATTTTCGATGAGGTCCAGTGCGGGGCAGGCGTCACAGGCACCTATTGGGCCTGGGAGCAGCTCGGCGTGAAGCCCGATATTGTGGCTTTTGGTAAGAAGACGCAGGTCTGTGGCATTCTGGCTGGCCAGCGGCTGGATGAGGTGGATGAGCACGTTTTTGTCAAGCCAAGCCGCATCAATTCGACTTGGGGCGGGAACCTGGTGGATATGGTGCGCTACGATCGTGTTCTCGAAGTAATGCAGGAGGATAACCTGCTTGCCCACACACGCAAAGCAGGCAATCATCTGTTGGCCAGGCTCCAGGGCCTGGAGAACGAAGTGCCTGGCGTTTTGAATGCCCGCGGACGCGGATTGATGTGTGCCATCGACATTTCGTCGCGCGATCTGCGCGACGAAACCCTCAGGGCATGTATCCGGCGCGGCCTGATCATGCTGGGTTGCGGCCAATCCACCATTCGTTTCCGCCCGCCTCTCATTATCACCGAACGCGAAATAGACGCTGGTATCGACCTCCTTAGAGACATTCTGGTCTCGCAGGAAAAGGCCATGGCCGCATGAGCGCCGTTCGCAAAATCGCTGACCCGGCAACTATTCCGATATACGGTGGCAAGATCATTCATGAGTATGTCGGGCTGGCCTCCAGTAGCACTGCCAGTGTTAGCGTCGCCCATATGGTCGCGCCTGCGGGCTGGGGGGAACCGTGGCAGCAGCCCCTATTTGACGAAGTGACTATCGTGGTCCGTGGCCGTCTGCTCCTGGAACATGATGGCGGGGCCCTCACCATAGGCAAAGATGAGGTGGCACTGGCGCCGGCTGGGGCCCAGATTCGCTACAGCAATCCCTTCGAAGAAGAAGCAGAATACTGGGCCGTGTGCGGGCCGGCCTTCAGCGCAGAGGCGGCGGGCCGCCAAGATCAGTCGTCCGAAACACCGTTACGGTCCAAAGTCTCCCCATCTTCAGCAGCGATCACACGCGTCACGTCTGCAATCGCATCCTGATCCCGCAGTCGGATAAGACGCACTCCCTGCGTATAACGACCCATCGTCCGAATCTCACCGATCGGCAATCGAATTAGCGATCCGTTCTGAGTCACAATC
>JAAXGT010000179.1 GCA_012271205.1 Rhodothermales bacterium | reverse complement strand
GGATGGTATGCCGTCAGGGAGCATGGATGTGATGCCTCCAATGGCCGCCTCTTGTACCGAAGCATAGTAATAGGTGCCGGGGGCATGCGGGTGCGGCGACATAGTCCACCCGAACAACTCCGCGTAATACCGGGAAGCTGATTCCGGATCTGAGGTCCGAAGTTCGAACCAGGCAAACAATCCCTGTCGCTTATATGCGTCAATAATATTCGTTACACCAGAGCCGTTCCCGCTGTCGTGATACTGAATGGCGGACAGATACGCACCCTGCGGATCGGTAAAGCCTGCAAACGGTCCGATGGAAGTCTCTGTGAGCGGGACCACGAGATGGGGTTTATGCTGCTTAAGCCACGTCTCAATGTGGTCCACCGTGGCGTAGAAGCACCAGCAGGGCGGAACGCCTTCCGGAGAGGCCATCAGTCCGGCCGCATTGACCGGACCGGCCGAAAACACGTGATACGTGGAACCATCATCCATAGGCATTTCGGAAGTGGTCCAGCCCAGCAGCTCCTGATAGAAGGCCAAAGCGGCCGGGACATCTGCCGCCAGATACTCCGCCCAACTGATGGCGCCGTGCGTTTTGAAAGGGTTCATACTGAGGAGTGTCGATTTAGGGTTGCAGTGACTGTTATGGGGCTACCAAGGCAGGCCCAGAGCGCGCGTAAGATACTCCATAAAACCGGCACCGTGCCGGTAGGTCTCCGCCAGCAGGACTAAAAAATCTGGGGTGCAGACCTGATCCTCCGTCATCGGAACAGAGGCCACGAAGTGCTTGCGTTTCAGGTCGTTGATGTAGGGATGATTCGGGTCGAAGCCCTGTGGCGCACGCTTAAGTGACTCGGCATGCAGTTTGCGATCGTAGCGGCGCGCAAATTCTGGGGCCTCGATGACCCTCCGCCAAGTTTCGGGATCGTTGACTATGGCCTGTCGAATCTGCCTCAAGGTTCGGGTGTCCGGCCCCCAGATCCCAACAGCTGCAAATACCTGATTTGGCTCCAAGTGGAGGTAAAAACCCGGGGCATGGGCATTCTTTCCGGCCTCGTGCCGAAAATGCACTCCTGCCCCCGTCTTGTAGGGTCGCTTGTCCTTGGAAAACCGGATGTCCCGATAGATTCTGAATAGCGATCCGCCCACTTTCGGGGTGGCCTTGAAGTGAGGGCTAATGCTGTGCAAGGGGCCCTCAAACATCCGAATGAAGGCAATAAGAGACACTTTGACGTGCTCCTCATATCGCGAACGGTTTTGCCTAAACCAATCGCGGTTATTGTTGTCCTTAAGGTCTCGGAAAAACGTGAAAAATTCGGAGCTGATCCGGGCCGGTGCTTCAGACATGTTGCAGCGATAAAATTCGGGTCTCATACGGGATTGGTCCCGTGCTGTTTTGTGCAACCCGGGTTACGATCTTGCAACAATCAATTCTATCAGTCCTAATTCCATGGCTGCCCTTTCCTTACGCACGCGTGCAATTCATGCCGGCGACATTGCTGAACCCGGCATCACTCCAGTGGCGCCACCACTCCACATGGCCAATTCATACCTAGTGGATGCGGACGAAGGCTTTTCTGCTGAAGATCTCAGTGCGGATTCTCCGTATATCTATTCGCGTTGGCGCAATCCCACAGTTACGAGCCTTGAGCGTCGAATAGCTGCGCTGGAGGAGGCCGAATCCGCGGTTGGTTTCAGCAGTGGCATGGCGGCCATTACTGGCCTGTTTACGCACGTGCTGGGTACCGGCGATCATTTGGTCATGAGTGAAGTGGCGTACGCCGGCGCCGTAGAGTATACACACGACCTTCTGCCGCAAATGGGCGTGCAGGTCACGCACGTTAATTCGGCGGATGTGCAGGCCGTGGCGCAGGCCATCCGGCCCAATACGAAGCTCATCCACATCGAAACGCCGTGCAACCCCATTCTCCGGCTGGCTGATATCCAAGCCATAGCCACACTCGCTCACCAGTCGGACGCATTGCTTTCCGTGGATTCCACGTTTGCTTCTCCGGAAGTCACGCAGCCCCTTACCCTGGGGGCGGATGTCGTGATGCATTCGCTTACCAAATATCTCGGTGGGCATGGAGATGCATTAGGCGGCGTGTTGGCTGGGTGCACGGAACTGATGGAGGCGATACGAAGCCGTATAGGGGTGCATGCCGGGGGTGTAATGAGTCCATTCAATGCCTGGTTGATACTCCGCGGTATTGCGACGCTTTCTTTGCGCATGCGTGCACACAGCGAAAGCGCACTCCAGGTAGCGAAGTATTTGGAGCACCATCCGTGCGTCACGCGCGTCATCTATCCACACTTGCACTCGCATCCCCAGCACGAGCTGGCACATCTGCAAATGCGAAGCGGGTCAGGTATGATCACTTTCCAGACAGGAAGCGGCCAGGCAATGGCACGCCAGCTACAAGAGAGGCTTCGGGTTGTCAGCTATGCAGTTTCGCTTGGTGACGTGCGCAGCCTCGTGTTCTATATTGGGACGGAAGATATAATGCAATCTTCCTTCAGACTGCGGGGCGACGCCTTGGCTGCTTATCGCGTATTCGCGGGCGATGGGCTCTTCAGGCTATCCGTGGGTTTAGAGGATCCCAATGATTTATGCCAGGACTTGGATCAGGCCCTTGTGTGAGCTACCACGCTGGGATCAATGCCGCGGCGCGATACCCCGAACGAACGGCACCCTCTATGGTCGCTGGCAATCCCGTGTCCGTCCAATCTCCAGCCAGTACCAGATTCTGCAGTCCAATGTGCGCCGGTGGCCGTTTCTTTGCTTCTTGGCAGGTCTGGGCGAAGGTGGCTCGCTTTTCCTTTATGATGCGGTATGCTGGCAGTAGTCTGTTGGTGAGCATGAGGGCCGTGACGACGTTTGGCCAGAGCGCGGCAGCAATTTCTGCAGCTGGAGACCTGGTGAGGTGGGAAGCGGCGCTTACTGTTACCGAGGCCACATCGCCCCGCCGGAATATCCACTGAGCTTCGCCGCCGATGACGCCGATTAAGGGCGCCCGTATGGATGCGGCTTCGTGGAGCCGGAAGTGGGCATTGACGATGGTTTCTCCAACGCCGGGTACGGGCAACGTCGGCAGCAATGAGCCCGTAATCCAAGCTGGGGTGGCGAGTATTACAAAGTCTTCGTGCCCCAAATGCACACGGTGATTCGCAAATTCCAATTCCAGCACGCGGTCGTTACCTAGGACAATGCCGCGCAGCCGTGAGTTGAAGTGCACCTGCCTGTCGCGCTGGTACAGGAATGCCAAGGCAGGGTCAACAAGCGTGTTGGAGAGACCTTCTAGCGCAATCAAAGGTCGGCAATGTGC
>JAAXGT010000072.1 GCA_012271205.1 Rhodothermales bacterium | reverse complement strand
AGCGCTGACGGACATCATTTTGGTACCGATCTACAAGTCGGAGTTTCTCGGGTTCAGTTATGGGTTCCGACCGCAACGGTCGGCGCCTAATGCGCGGGATGCGTGGGCGGTCGGGATCCCCTGGCGGAAGGTCAACGGGATAGGGGAGCGGATATCCGCGGATTCTTGGACGAGGTACCCCGGGGCGGGTTCATCCGGTTTCGGGAACCCCGAATCGGGGATAAGCGGGGGATCCGTCTGATCATCCAGTGGCTCCACGCCGGCGGGATGGAGGAAGGGCCCGGGTCGGACACGGGGAAGGGTACGCCCCCGGGGGCCATGGTGTCTCCGGTGCGGGCGAACCTCGATCTCCATTAGGTGCTCGACCGGGGGACGAAGAAGGGGCGACGGACGCGAGCGGCCGGCGACGTGATCGTGGTTCGCTAGGCGGATGACTTCGTGGTGGGCTTTCAGCCTCGCACCGAGGCGGAGCCATACTAGGAGGTCCGGACGCGGGGGGGGCTCCACGACTACGCGGTACCGGGAAGTTTCCGATATCTCAGCGCCTTGGTCTACGGGGTGAAAGGTCGATTCCGGCGGGCGCTGCGCCGGGGTCCCAAAAGGATCGCCCCACCTGAGAGCCGGGGGAGCGGTGGACTCCGCTCCACGGGCCGCGTGTCCGCATCCTCCCCCCAGTTTGACCGGAGGCCTGAAAGGGCCCGTCCGGATCGGTGCGGGGGCCCGGGGCAACCCGGGTCCCTACCGCGATGGTATAGAGACTATTAGGAAGCGATCGTTTGTTTATGCAAGCCGTTAAGCGTCGTTCAATGCGGGTAGTTGCCCAAGAAAAAGTCTTCGGCCTGTCGCCCCGTCTCATTTGGGGGTTATTTGGCTCTGATTAGCCGCTGAATCACGGTCAGCCGTACGGGTGGTGAAGCTGGTGTGCCGTGCAACCTATCTTGTGCTGCAGATAGCGTAATTCTGAATCACGATCTATCCATGCGTGCCTTCCTGTTCAGATTGGGGGCGATATGCCTGCCGTTTTTGGTGTTGGTTATTATCGAAGTCACCTGGCAGCTGGCCGCACCGGACAGGCCCTTCATCGCCGTTCCCGGAAGGCCAGAGTACATGACCTTCAATCCTGAGCGTGGCGCCCGGTATTTCCGGGACTTTTTACCTCAGGTGGCTTTCAATCCTTTTTTGAAGGACAAGCCGGACGATGTACTGCGCTTGGTTACGCTGGGAGGTTCTTCGACCGCTGGCTATCCCTACCACTTCTACCATGCCTTTCCGGAGCGGCTGGCGGCCGAAATCCGTGCCCGCATGCCACTTCGCCGTGTTGAAGTCATAAACCTGGGCATGACAGCTGTCAGCAGCCATGTGCTGCGAGACCTGGCACCGGCGGTGGCAAGCCTGTCGCCGGATGCTGTACTGATCTATGCCGGGCACAATGAATACTACGGTGCATTCGGGGCAGGCAGCGGTGCCGCCGGCCCCGGTCAGAGGCTCTGGGTAAAGCGAACTACCATCTGGCTCAAGAGAAGCAAGATCTTTGCGGCCCTGCAACAAATCGTTGCCCCGCCGGTCCAGAGCGACCGCACGATGATGGCGCAGTCCGTGGGTAATGCAGCCATCACATTTGAAGGGGACGTATATCTGGCGGGTATCCGGCAATTCCGGGTCAATATGGATGCTCTGCTGCGCAGCCTTCTGGATCACGGCATTTCCACCTACATTGCAACGCTCGTATCCAACCTAGAGGGCCAACCGCCGCTGGGGCAGGATTCGGTGGCCTCGACAGCCTTCCGGGAGGGGCAGGCACGGCTTTCGGCCTTTGACTCAGTCGGTGCCTGGTCTGCCTTTCACCGGGCCAGGGAGCACGATGATGTGCGCTTCCGGGCTCCGGCTGCCATCAACGCCACCATTAGAGAGTTGGCCGAAGCGCACCGGGCGAAACTGGTCGATTTGGCTGCTTTGTCTTGGCCCGACACGTTGTTTACAGATCACCTGCATCCAACGGCAGCAGGACATGCCCGGATAGCTCGCACTTTCGCCATGGCTTTCGACATGCCCGCTGCGGTTCCCTCGCTTCAGTCCAAGCCGGATGCACTGGAACATGCGTTTGCACAGTTGCAAATCGATCGCCTGAAGGGTGGTTTTCCCTTTACGAAGGGCCTGACGGCAGACGAAGAACTGCGTACTTTCAGTCGACATCTGGAGACATACCTGCGTTCAGGCAATATGGCCGATTCCATGGCGGCTCATGTGGTAGCCGGCAAGACCCCGCTGCCGGAGGCGCTACTCCGAACCGCACGCGATGCCCAAGACAGTGGTGACACCCTCTCAGCTCTCATCCACCTGCGCGCACTCTTGTACTGGCAGCCGTTTAATGCAACCGTGCGGCAGGAGGCCGTAACGCTTGCTGCCATATCCCATCATGATCTGGCACTGTCGGGTGAAGTAGTTCAGTTGGTTTGTGCCCGTGCACCGGACACGGACTGCCTCAATGCACTGGCCGCCGTGCGGCTGCGGCAGGGCGAGACCGAAGTCGCCCGACCTATTCTGAAAGAAGTGGAGGCGCGTGATCCAGACTCTCCGGTCATGCTATTCAATACGGCCCGCCTGCTGGTAATGACGGGGGATACAACCAGAGCCCGGGCCTACTTCGAGCGTTACCAGCGTGCGCGTGCCGTGCCTTGAGGTTGGAGAAGGCTTGTAAAGAATCTATGCCTAAACAGACTACGTTGCCGGTTGCGGCACTTGCGACGTGCGAATATACGGGATCGTAAGGGGCCCTTCCGGCAGGATAGCCACTTTTGCGTGGGGATCCCTCAGTTGTGCAAGCTCCGTGTCGATGGCCTGCCGCACGTTCCGAATGGGCGTAAGGTGAGCACGCCGGATGAGCTCGGGATTCAGTTCGCTTTGCAATTGAACGCGGCATTCCCGCACGATTTGTATGAGCTTTTGCGTTTGCCAGAGATCTACCTCTCTGGAGGCACCGTCGCATATGGATGTCCAGGCCGCTTCCGGAGAGGGCCACCTCAAGAGCTGATCCTTGAACTTGCCATGCTCGGGGAAGCCATCGTTGCACCGGCTTGCCGTGATGATGAGTCCGCCAGGACTCGTAATGGCATGTGCCGCTGCCATGCCTTTTACACTCTGGTAAAGATTCAAATCCAGTGGGTAGCCGCTATTGGTTGTGACTACAATTGGAAATTCCTCCGGCACTCCTGCCATGGCAACCTCCTTCGAAAATACACACCCTGCCGCGTGTGCGGCCATGACGTCACCACAGAAATATCCCGTAATGTCACGCTTGGTGTTGAGCGTGACATTGATCAAAAAGTCCACCGGCAGCAGCTTTCCGGCGGCCTGGACGTGCGCCTGCGTCGGATTGCCATCCAAAATGCCCCAAGTACTTAGCGGGTGGGCAATGTTTGCAAACCCATGGTAATGCAGAATGGCATCCAAGTTGGCTATACCCGGAAAGACGGCTTTATAACCACCGCTAAAGCCCGCCATAAAATGAGGCTCGATAAAGCCCACTAGAATGCGCCGGTCGGCCCGCACATAGTGAGCATTGTAATGCACGTTGTAGCCGAAGGGGCTGCGGCCTGCGGGGAGCAGTCCGTTTGGATCCCTTGCGTCATGGTTGACGATACGGAAACGGCCTGCGACCTCCGCTCCCACCATGCGAGCCAGTTCTTCCGGTGTGTTGCCCCGGTGCGTGCCGGTACCCACAATTAGCGTGATATTGTTGGGGGGAAGATGGGCGATTTCTTTGAGCAGCCACGGCAAGAGCCGTTCGCCCGGCAGCGCACGAGTAATGTCCGGGATAACGATCGCGACCGTTTCGCCAGGTTTCAGCAGCGAAGCCAGACTTTGTGTTCCGTAAGGCTGTCGAACGGCCTGGGTAAAGGCTGCGTGTTCATCGGGAAGACCGGGCAAATACCTTGGGCGCAGCACCGTGGCATTAAGGCCGCACGTATTTAGTGAAAGGCCCTCAGTGCCGTAATCCAGTCGGACGACAGTGCCTATGTCAATCATGGAGGGTGTCAGCTGTCCGCCGCGTCCGGGTGTGTGGGAGACTGCTCAATCAAATCCGCAAGGCGGTCCATGGCGGCCATTTGTTGCCGCTGTATGAGCGGCTTCAGAACGGGTAGCAGCGCGCGCCACACAAAGGTGGAGCCGCGAAAGCTGGACGTCTGCTGCATGCGAATGAAACGGCCCATATCCTCGAACGTGACCGATGTTTGCCCTGTGAAGAGATTCGTCTCCATGTCGAAGCTGTATTCTTGGTGCGGCACTATCTCGGTAATGGTTTCGGTCAGGAGATCGCCGTTTTCAAAGTATAGGCGGTATGTTGCCCCTGCCGTCATGGGTTCGCCGGACAAATGTTCGATGCGCTCAAAGCCCGGCATCCATTCCCGCATGCGTTCACCATCCATAAAGGTCTGCCAGGCCGCCTCGATTGGCGCATTGACACGCGCCGTCGCCGTGTAGCTGACTTCGTCGATGAATAGGCCCAACAGGATGAGGGCTGCAAGCCCCCCGGCCACCAGTACGGAAAGCGTGTAGAGAATTCGTTTCATTTCATTGAGAGCACTTGACGAAGTGACGCTTTTCCCATATTACATGAAAACGAAAGATATCGGGTGCACGCACTCCACGCAACGGCGGAGCCTCAAGAGCATCGAACTTGTAGCACTGCGACAGAACTCACGCAAGCATGGATCAGGACGTGATGCCGACGCGCAAGGGACGCGCCACCGCCGTTAATCCACCAACGCGCTTTGACCCGGTTACAGTCACACTGGATCCGAGTGCGCTGGAACCAGGCGAGTTGCGCCAGGTGTCGACGATCTTCTATGAAGACAAGTCCCAAAGTATTCTGTCACGCAATGACTCTCCGGATGTGGGCTTCACTTGGAGTGTGAATGCGTATCGTGGATGCGAACACGGATGTATTTATTGCTATGCACGTCCGAGTCATGAATATCTGGGTTGGAGTGCGGGGCTCGACTTTGAAACCAAGATACTGGTCAAGCGCCAAGCCCCCACGCTCTTGAGTCAGGCCCTGCAAAGACCATCTTGGAAGCCGGATGTGGTGGCCCTGTCCGGCAATACTGATCCGTATCAGCCTGTCGAACGTCACCTCAAGCTTTCTCGTGGGTGTCTCAAGGT
>JAAXGT010000109.1 GCA_012271205.1 Rhodothermales bacterium | reverse complement strand
GGCTTGGTTGGTCCGGCCGTCCGCGGCCCGGAGCCCCCTCGGCGACCGCGCTCGCCACCGGACCGACGCGCGGCGCGAGCGCGACCCCCGCTCCAGGCACGGTCGGTCCGTCTCCGTCCGCTCGATGTGGACCGCTATTCGCAGGGTTCCTCCTTTTCTTTGAGTGTGCGAGGCGAGAAAGATCGTCCATTTGGAGGACCTAGCCAATCTTTTATTCACTACACTCGGTCAAGAAATCAAAAACCCTGACCTTAGGGGCTCCGTCTCATAACCACTATTGTGTTCAGGACACTACACTAGCCCTTCCTGAAACCTGTCTGGAATGCCGAATGGCACCGCGGCGCGCACACCCCGAACCAAGAAAAGTGGTCGTCCGAAGCGGCCTCAGACCGGCTGCGAAAAAGTTACTCCCAACTCGCGGCGTTCAGAAGGGTGACATCCGGCAGCTCGGAGCCAATATGGTCATCCGAATCTGGATCCTGGAGCAAATAAATGGCCACGCGCCCGGTATCATTAAGGGCGTAACCGAATTCCTTGCTTGTGCGCGGCGAATAAATCAGCGAGTCCACATTGAAGCCTGCGCTTTCGAAAATGCTGTCGGGATTGGCCATAATGACCGAATCAGACCGGACCCATATCATGAGTGAATCCAAGCTCTCAGGGAAGCGATCCTCTGTCCGCTCATAGCGGACCAGCGCCGTACGCACCTGGCTCATTCGCTCCTGCGTCATGGCGGTGACCTCGCGTTCTCGCTCAATGGCTTCCCATGGCTCAGTAATGGACCTGTACAACCAGACGCCCAGCACTAAAATGACGATGGCCATAACGGCCTGGACTGCTACTTTGACCCCCTGATTGACCATGGATCGGCACGCGACGTTGTTGAATTAGAGTTAGACTAAAACAAAGCTTTAATGTTGTGTGGCCGCTGAAAATACTGGAAGGCCGCGCGCAAATGCAACTTCCCGGCTATTGCACAACATTTGCGGTCTGCTAACGTTTTACCCGCAATTGGTTTCGTGTCTCGTGACGGACCTGCTCATAAATATCGACCACGTGGCCACGTTGCGCAATGCCCGACTCGAGGCCTTTCCCGATCCGGCTGCCGCTGCCGTGCTTTGCGAAGCGGCCGGCGCGGATGGCATTGTCTTCCACCTTCGCGAAGACCGGCGCCATATCAGGGACCGCGACGTCGCTCGACTAAAGGACTTAGTACAGGGCAAGCTGGACTTTGAGCTCGCGGTGATTCCGGATGTGGTTGACATCTGTTGCCAGACACAGCCGCATCTGGCAACACTTGTACCCGAACGGCGCGAGGAAGTCACTACGGAAACGGGGCTTGACGTCATAAAACACCAAGCCGTGCTCAGAGATACCGTGGCGCGGCTCCTGGATTCGGGCATCGACGAGGTGGCTCTCTTTGTGGATCCAAAGCCAGAACAGATTGCCGCGACTTGTGAAACCGGAGCCAATGCCATCGAGCTTCACACCGGCGACTTTGCCAACGCCCGAACCGCGGAAGCGCAGGACCATGAGGCTCACCGGCTGGCTGATGCCGCCCGCTCCGCTGCAAATCTCGGGCTCACCGTACATGCCGGACACGGCCTGGATTATCGTAATTACCGCAATTTTGCGGGCATCGTACCCAACGTTAGCGAAGTGTCTATCGGATTCGCCATAGTCGCGCGCGCCATCTTCGTCGGCCTGTACGAGGCTGTGCGAGAAATGGCGCGGCTGGTAAAGGGGCCCTATGCTCCCCGATAGTCCGCCCGCATTCAAGAGCGGCTTTGTGGCACTGGTGGGACGGCCGAATGTCGGCAAGAGCACCCTGCTTAACACGCTACTCGGCAAAAAACTTTCGATCGTAACACCGAAGGCGCAGACAACGCGGCACCGGATTTCGGGCATCTTGTCTGAATCGGATTGTCAGATCATATTCCTGGATACGCCGGGCATCATAGATGCCCGCACGGGTCTGGATGCGTCCATGATGCGCCAGGTGTCTGGGGCGGTGAGCTCCGCTGATCTGGTTGTTTTTCTGGTCGATGCACGAAGCAGTTTGCCGGATCATGAAAGCCTCCAGCGGATGCATAATCTGCCGGCCATCCTGGCGCTCAACAAGGTGGATTTGATGAGCACCGAAGCCGTACTGCCATTGGCGCAAGCCTACAGGGCTCTTCGTGAGTGGGAGGCCATCGTGCCGGTAAGCGCACTTGACGGCTATAACGTTGAGGCTCTGCTTAAAGAGATTCGCTCGCACTTGCCGGCCGGGCCGCATCTCTACCCGGAGGATATAATCAGTGAACACCCCGAACGCTTCTTCGTGGCGGAGATCATTCGGGAGAAGGTCTTTCGCCGCTTCCGTGCAGAAGTGCCGTATGCCGTCGCCGTCACGATACCCGGCTTTACGGAACGGCCCGGGCGCAAGGATCTCATTGAAGCCGACATCTTTGTTGAGCGCGCGACCCAAAAGGCCATTTTGATCGGAGCCGGCGGGCAGGCCCTCAAACAGACCGGCATGGAGGCCCGTAAAGAAATTGAGTCCTTTCTGGGACGACCGGTGTATCTGAAGCTCTTTGTTCGCGTGCGTGCTGACTGGCGCAATCAGCGAGTGCACCTGCGCAATTTTGGCTACTGAATGCGCAGGTGTAACGCGTCTTCTACGGCTGCCCTGCATTGTGCGGGCACCTTTTGAACACTTCGAAGCGCAAATGTGCGGCGCCGGGGATACTGTTTGCGAAGTGTGTGAAAGTAGTCCGCCCGCTCATGTGCCGGGATTTGTATCAGTCTTCGCAAGCGAGCGTCGTCTTGGGTGACATCGTAGAGCTGCTGCACAAGCGCATGCATCCACGCTAGCTCGTCCGGATCGGGGGAGAACACTTCCAGCGGCATCGTTCGGTCTGGCTGCAGGAGTTCATTATAAGCCCACCGCGCTTCCGCGCCGAAATGACGCCGGGCGGCCTCGTAAAGCATTATTGTCCCCGCGATTTTGCCGTCAAAGGAATGCCCGGCTATATGTGGCGTGGCGATGTCCACTAGGCTCAGCAAGGCCAAATCAGGTGTTGGCTCGTTTTCCCATACATCCAGAACGGTCGCACCGAGTTGTCCCCTTGCAAGCACCGAACACAGGGCGGCATTGTCTACGACGGAGCCGCGCGAGGTGTTGACCAGCCAAGCCTTTGCGCGCATTTGAGCCAGTGCCGCATCATCTATCATGTGGTAGGTGTCTGGAAGCAGCGGTACGTGCAATGTTACGATGTCTGACTCGCGCAACAACTGCCCGAGCGAGACGAAGCCGCGACCTCCGGCCGCAGCCAAGGGTGGGTCATTGCATAAGACTTGCAGCCCCAAGGCAGGGGCACGCCGGGCTAGGCGGCCACCAATATTGCCGCACCCAACAATACCGAGCGTCCGGCCGCGCAGCACGCGCTGGCGCGAATGGGCCAAGTGGATCAGCACACTCAAAACGTATTCGACTACGGAGACCGCATTCGCACCGGGGGCGTAGGCAAAAGCTATCCCTTCGCGGACAAGCCAGGACTGATCAATATGATCGGTACCGATGGTAGCAGAGCCCACCCACCGTACCGGGCTGCCGTGCAACAGCTGCTTATTCACCTGCGTGACGCTTCGAACGAGCAGTATATCCGTGGCACGTACGGCTTCGGGGATAATCGCTTCCGCATCGACCCTGCGCACCGTGCCAAACTGTGAAAACGCTTCACTCACATACGGGATGTTCTCGTCGGCCAGAATGCGCTGCATTGTAACTGAAAGCGACTCGATACGTAGAGGGCGGACTTTGCGTGTACTAGATTTCCCGACCAAAACTGCTGCAGCTGGCCGCCATTGCCGTTGGCGCAGCGTTAGAAGAATGAAGAAAGTCAAATACAAAGGGCTTCTGGGGGTGTCGATGGGCATCACGGCTAGCGTGCTGGCTATTCACCTTGAAGCCTATGCACCACCCGTCACTGACGAGGTGCGCTCGTTCGTAACCACTGCCAGCGAGCCGCCGCCTTTGGCCCTGCCCACGGAGTCGGAGTTTCGCGCTGCGCTCCTTAATCCCTGGGCCGTACAACCGGTTTCGCCAAATCATATTGACTCGGAGACGCTGTGGTTAGCCCGCCTGATGTTTTCGGAAACGAAGCGTCTGGATGAACAGGAGCTTGTCGCCTGGGTGGTGCGCAATCGGGTGGAGTCTGCTTTTCGCGGCCAAACAACCATCGAAAGTGTCGTGCGTGACCCGTTCCAGTTCAGCGCCTTTAATCCGGGCACCGCCCAAGGACGCTTCTACTGTACCCTTAACGTGCTGTCCAAAGTGCCGGGTTGGCAAAAGACACTGGCCCTGGCATACTACGTGCGTCACGCAGACCGGACCCTCAGCCCGTTTTCGCCAAACGTGCGACATTTTTACAGTGAACAAGCGATGGCAGAACCCGGTACTGTGCCTGAGTGGAGCGAGGGCTTGGAACCTGTCATACCGCGACGCGCCTTCATGCTGGATGAGTACCGGTTCCGCTTCTATGCGAACGTGAACTAAAAGCCGACTGACAGGCGCACCAGCGCGGCATTGAGCTTCTGCGGATCGCCCACTGAAAGCGTGATCACCTCCAGCACAAGCTCGTCCTCAATAAAGCGCGTCATCCCGAACACGTACGCGACTTCGGGATAGAGGGAGAGCTGGCCCAGGCGGATCTCCAGCCCGCCACCAATTTCGGCGGCGTAGGAAAGTGGTTTAAGGTCATCGCTGATGTCCTCGCCCGTCCCGAACGGAAACCGGAGTACGGGCCCTGCAAATACGTATGGAGCTACTAAGGGCGAGCGCAGACCGTAGCGAAGCAGGAGGGAAACCTCGGCCAGCGTCACATCAAAGCTGTCCTGAACGGCGGGAAAGTTGTCCTGCAGGCCGTCAAAGAGCTGACCCGCTGCCATATAGCGCCCGCCGACTCGCGCACCAAACGACCCAATTGGCAATTCCACCCATACTCCCGCGTGCCAGCCGTTCTGATCCTGGAACTTGGTGTCCAAGGCGTTGAGCCGAATATCACTCAGGCGCTGGAAGTTTGCACCCACCGTGACTCCGAAGCGCTGTGCCTGCGAGGCAGAAACAAAGAGTGGCAAACTGAAGATCAGAGTAAGAAGCCGTCGCATGTCGCAGGTCAAAACCCGTTCTATTGCAACCAAAGGCTTGCTGTAGGGGTTTCCGCTTGGCTGTTTGGATAATGAACATGCGTATTGGAATAACCTGCTATCCGGTATACGGGGGTAGCGGCGTTGTGGCTACCGAACTGGGCAAGGCGCTGGCGCGGCGCGGCCACGAAATTCACTTTATCGCCTACTCGCTGCCCTTCCGGCTCAGCGAGGTGGCGGAAAATGTTTTTTTTCATGAAGTCAGTGTCAACCGGTACCCCCTGTTTGACTTCCCTCCGTACGCACTTTCACTGACCAGCAAGATGGTGGATGTTGCGCGCTTCGAGCGCTTGGATCTCTTGCACGTTCACTACGCCATACCTCATGCAACCAGTGCGGTCATGGCGCGCGACATTTTGCGCCAGCAGCATCTGAATGTACCGGTCGTAACCACGCTGCACGGGACAGACATCACGATTGTCGGGCAGGATCCTTCCTTTGCCCCTGTCGTCACGTACTCGATCAATGCGTCTGACGGTGTGACCGCTGTCTCAGATTTTCTGCGCCTCGAGACATACGAGGCCTTCGACATCAAAAAGGACATTGCCGTCATCCCCAATTTTATTGACGTCGACGAGTTTCAGCGGCTGGAAAAGAGTCATTTCAAGCAGGCGCTGTGCCCAAATGGCGAAAAGGTTATTGTGCATGTGTCCAATTTCCGGCGAGTCAAAAATGTCCCGCACGTAATCGAAATTTTTCACAACCTGTGGCAGACCGGATTCTCGGTCAAGTTGCTGTTGGTGGGAGATGGGCCGGACCGGGCTAATGCAGAGCACTTGGCCCGGTCCCGCGGCGTGCATGAGGATGTTCGCTTTTTGGGCAAACAGGATCCGATCGCAGAAATCCTGTCCATAGCTGATGTCTTCCTGCTTCCCAGCGGATCTGAGTCATTTGGATTGGCACCGCTTGAAGCCATGGCGTGCGGCGTGCCGACCGTATGCAGCGACATTGGGGGATTGCCAGAGCTTCTCGGCGATAGCAAGGCCGGGTATCTGTGTCCGCTGGGCGATCTTGCGGCCTTTACCGAAGCGTGCAGCCGCCTCTTGTCCGATGACGCATTACGAATGCAAATGGCGAAATGCGCGAGAGAGCACGCCGTACGCCACTTCGATCTGAATGCAATTGTGCCACGCTACGAGCAGTATTACCAACGGGTGCTGGAGCGCGCTTCCGCGT
>JAAXGT010000131.1 GCA_012271205.1 Rhodothermales bacterium | reverse complement strand
CCCAGTGGAGAAAGCCGGGCCCAAGAGCCCAGAGATCCCCCTCATCCTGGATCACTACGCGACCCCCCAAGCCCCCAAGGTCCTGGACGGGATCGAGCGGCCGAAGCGCCTCTTCCAGCCCTTTACACCGACCCGTGCGTCGGGGTGGAGCCGAGTCGAGCGATGCTTCAGCCCGCGAATCAAGCAGCGGCTTCACCGTGGCGTCATCCCTTCCGGGCCGGATCTGGAGCGGAGCCTCCAAGACTACCTCAAGACCTGCAACGAGCATCCCCGGCCCCTGGTCTGGACGAAGCCGGCCGACGAGATGCTCCAGAAAGTCGAGCGGAGCCGGCCGGCACTGGCCGCCGCTTCTGCATAACCACTATTATGTTCAGGACACTACACTAGTATTGTGTCTCAAAAATAGTCATATATAATATCTGGATCTTTTGGAGGATAGAGTCTGCGGCGGCGGTCCACAGGAAAGGCTGCACGCCAAGGTCGTAGCGGGCGGTGAAGTGATGAATCTTCTCCTTGAGTTGGTCAAGTCCCAATTGTGCTGAAAGTTCATTTTGGGTCGGTTGGTTGTTTTGAGGAGGTCAAGCGCGCTGGGCTACTCCTCCAAGGTGAAGTAGTGCTTCTGCGTCATCCACATCACAGGCCACTCTACCCGCACCGCCCCCATCAGACGTTCCGTGGACGCTTCGTTGGGGAAGATGCAAATCACCCGCTCCCGGCGACACCACTCCTCGATCAAGCGCTCCACCCTGTTCGTACGGCATAATCGGAACGGATACTTCCACGGCTATCGTGCCCCATCCCTACTCCAAGAGATCTGCCGCCTTGGAGGCCTTCGTTCCGCAGGCGTCAGCGATCTCCTGGAAGCCGGTCCGGACCGCCGCTTGACTCCGGCGGTTGAACAATGGGTGGAGGGCCGCACGCATCGGGAATTCCAACTGTTTCGGACCGAGATCTCGCACGTTCCGTTTCAGGTGTGTACCGGACCCTAAGCCCCTGTGCAGACGGAAACGACGGTTCAAGGCCCCACACCACCCGCTATGGCGGTCCGACCGCTACCTCACCTCCAACTGCACAAAAAATCGCTCCAGTGGCCACAGGAATTCCACTGAGCCACAGCCTGAATCTCCCGCCTCTCCGCTTCGCTGATGCCCCCGCCCAAGCCGACTCATCGGACACATGGCGGCCTTCTGGCGAACCCAGACCCCCATCGCATCCCCCGCACCCAAGAATACTGGACCGGGGCCAACGAACGCTCCTTGAAAGCGTGGACACGCGCATCCAACTGCGCACAGGTGACCGTGCTCTTGAAGGGCCCATTACAGCCCACGAGCACCCTCGATGTGAATTACGTCCCCACTAAAGGTCGAACCATTCGACACTTTCCGCTCCGTTTCTGGCGTCTCGCACAAAAGTCTCCCAAAAATGCATTAGTTCTTCAGGTTTCGGAATCCCGTTGGGCGGACCTCCTCCCCGAGGGATCCTGAATATCTTCACCTTGACACCCGAAAGCTTCGACTCCCACTCTACTTCAAAATCCTCGTGGTCGAGTACCCATTCTGGATCTATGCACTCGGAGTCGCCATAGAACGAACATTTGTCAGAGAGCTGCAGCATGTCGGATATTATCCACAATTCGTTTCGTCTTTTCGAATTTTCGGAGTTGCTAAACTCAGCACGCGAAACTTTACTCAATCTTTCAAGCAACGGTGTGGAATCTGCTGGCTCCCCCCTCAACTTGGCTTTAGTGGAATCGATGACATCCGCGACAAACTTGTCTAAATCCCTTTTGTCCCCACAGATCCATGAGACCCACTTTCTCCATGGACCTGGAGCACATTTACAACTGTCTGGATCACTGTCGATCGTGTAAATACGCACGTACGTTGGGTTGGGCAGTTCTCTCAGAAGTTCTTCCAAGTACGACTCCAAGGAGTGTAGATACTTGCTTGGAATTTCATCAGTGGCGTCCACAAGTAGTGCCAATTTGCCAGTCATATTGTTAGCTTCCAGCGGCTCTTTGCATTTTTCTTTGCAGAAGAGCCTGCCGGCAAGGAATAACAATGCGATGATCACCCCAAGCAGCACGAACTTCAAGATGTGACGCGGCTTAGCCTCAACCGTGTTGCTCTTCCTCCCCGGATAAGGCTCCATTCTATCGTTACCCATTGTACAATTCTGTCAGTTGCATGACTTGATGGTGGTAGTCATTGTAGCATGCAGTGAGCGCGTCCAGCTGTGTTTCAAGTGCAAGCTGATCATTCTGGTGAATCTGCTTGGCTACTTCATAGCTACAAAGGTTGTAACGTGGCGGCGACTCCGAACTATCCAAGTCGACCTCCGGCGCATCACTCCAATGTACAGGGGGAGGCATTCCATCACGGCGGGATTCCGTATTTGCTGTTCGGTATAATTCGATTGCTTCACGGCATTGAGTATTGAGTTGATCGGCAGTCGACGTGTATGATGCATAGAGTCGACTGCATTCACGGACTGCGCGATCAGTTGCTTCCCACACCTCAACTGCATTCTGAAATGATGATCCGAGCTTTGACCGTGACCGGTTGTACGAGTCAGTGAGGCGCATCAAGGCTTGATCTCGTGCAGTGCACAGCGCTGCCACTGCTATGTCAGCAGCGGATTTACTGTGCGAATAGTCTCCAGTTGGCAGATTGGATTGCGCCGTCCTGTCTGATCCTGAAGCCTTGTTTACTGTCGCCAACTCATACGCCGCCTTGACCTTGTGGAACGAATCGACGGCATCCTGCGCCTTTTCGTGTAAATCTACCAGTCCTGCGTAAACCTCCTTATGAATAGCCTGAAGTTCTGCTTGAGCAACTTGACCATTTCTTTGCTCTTGCTCGTAGTCCACTGTTCTCTCGGTTGAGTTCGTCAGTAAGCGTGAATCCATGAGATCGGCTTGCACTTGGAGATCTCTATGGTAACACTTTGTACTATCTGCCAAGGAAATGGAATAGAACATGCGAATGCTCGCTTCGCTGATTCCTAATCCAGCATGATTTGGATCAGGAATCCCCAGCTTTCCGTCTCGAGAACCCATACAGCGAATGGCATCAAGAATCTCAGATTGGTCCGCCCCTAGCTCCAACTCCAACATTGAACGGGGTGATCCGCCGTGACAGATGAACGAAAGTGAAAGGACTCGGCAGGCACATGCGTCGTGTGTCCTATTAAGCTTTGAGTAGTATGATCGCAGGAGTTTGAGTTCCTTCTCGCGAAGGTCTAGCGCATAATCAAGAGGGTAAATCCGAATCTCCGGTGGACACTGCGGGAGTTCGGTGACATCGTATTTGTAGGGCGAATCCCAGTGGGGCGGAATCATACTCTCGGCAGATCGTGCTTGCCGATTTGCTATTCGATACATTGTGATAGCCTGCTCCGCCTTTATGTTCTCCTGACGGATATCCTCCCGATGGTCTAAGAATAGCTTTGAGCGTCCCCTGATGGCGGCAATAGATGCGTTCCATCGCTCAACGGGATCCTCGAAAACTGAGTCGACTTTATTGCGTCCGTCCACTAGTTTTTTGTCAAGTTCTGTCAGAATCTCATGACGCTTGTCATCGAGAGCCTTCTGCCTTTCCAGACGACGGCGTTCATGGGCTCCATATCCGGGAAAGGGATCGTCAAGCTCCAGCCACTTCCACGCAGCAAGACCGAAAAGACCTAATCCAACCAAGAACAACAGATAGGAGCCGAACCCCGAAAGTTGAAGTGGATTGCTCTTGAACCGAATGACTGCTTGTGCATCAGCTCCGGCCTCAGTGGTAGGATCCGTCCGAGATTCAACAGATTGTGACGGGGCCTCATTACCTTCAAGGGTATCTCGATAGTGGCCGGCGGCTAGATTCCAAGCGAGGGCCAAGAATAGTGTAGCAGCCAATCCGGACCATGCTGCTGCGCGCAAATACCAAGCCTTGTAATGGATCCGGCGAATCAACAGACCCGCCGCACACGCGAGCACGCCAACGTTTATTAAGCTGATTCCAGCGGCCTTTCCAACTGCGCCAATGAAGCCACCAGGCACATTCGGCAAGCCAGAAAAGGCAGTAGCGTTAATTAAAGTCTCAACAACGAAGAAGATTCCAACGTACCACAAGCTGTTCAGCCGATCCTTCGGGATCACTGGGGATCGTTGCAAATCATTTCTGGCCTTGAAGGCATTCAACTCATTTGTTGCGTTTTGCGTCTCCCGTTGAAGATCTTCTAGTTCGTGTGAGGTTACTTCTACAATTTGCCACATCGCGCTTTCAGCGAGTTCTGTCCCGAGGGCATAGCCGGGATCCTCGTCATGCTGTGTGCTGGCTCCTTCCAGAAGATGCTCGTCTACACTTTCGTCCAGTTCCTTGAGGTCACGCGAATACTTTCTCTTTAGAAGGTCGACCTTGCTCGAGTAGTACGACTGTACCGCGTGTTCAAATACGTCAGGACCAACGTGATCCTTGTTAGGGATACCTTGCTTACCATTCTCGTACCCCATCCGCTCTGCCGCTTGTGTATTAACGTCGGACTCGGAAGTGACTTCAATCAAGCCAATCTTGCCCTGTTCAGTGCGTGTTGCAGCCATCTACTTGGAACGTTTATTGTCAAGAGGTTGCTCAGAAAGTCCGCAGAGCTCCAAAGCTGGCTCTAAACGAACAGTCAGTACTTGGCGCGGCAGGTGCACAATCGTTAAAATACCGCAACCATTGCCCGAATCGTAATTTTTCACGTTGTCGGGAAGCACCTGAATTCTAGAGTTGACAAACGGGATACAAATACGTCCGCAAGGCCCGTTTATTGAAACTCTGTGGGCCGCGAAGCCCGCCCTTCTGATCTGCAATATCCTACAGTTTGATCCACGGCCGTGGATCAAACTCCTAGTCTGCTGATGTGCGCAGGATACCCGTTGTGCGGAAAAATGGGGGGGGGCAAATCAGCCCGTGAACCCATCCATTCACAATCCATTCGCGCACACCATCGTAATGATATCCAATAAATACCATAATACTGCTTGGTTACAATTTTCGCAAACCCTGAACTGAATGCTGATCATCGCGGTAGGGACCCGGATGGCCCCGCCCCCCGCGCAGATCCGGACGGGCCCTTTCAGGCATCCGGCTCCGGCCTCCGGTCAGACGGTCAGCCGTTGGTTGGACCACGGGTGGAGGATGCGGACTTTCGGCCCATAGCGCTGGGTCAGCTGTTCGACCGCCGCCCAAGAGGGGTGGTCCTTTTGGGACCGCCGGCGCAGGGCGCGTAAGAACCGGCACTTGACGGTGTGGACCAAGGCACTCCAATACCGGAAACTCCCCGGGACGGCCTAGTCGTGGAGCCATCCTTGGATGACCCGCCCCAGCCACCGGGCGTTCTCGTGCTGATCCGCATGCCACCGCTGGCGAAGCCGCTCCCGTATCCGCCGGATGGTGCGGGTGACCCGTTTACGTGCCGGCTTGCGCCCCAACCTGAACGGCCCGTCCGGGCCACGGTACCATCGTGCGTCAGGCTCAGAAAGTCAAACGTCTCCGGCTTGCCCCAGCCCCGACTCCTCCAGTTGGCCGCCGTATAGCGGCCAAACTCGATGAGCCGAGTCTGGATCGGGTGTAGTTCCAACCCAAATTCGGCCCACCGCTGCTTCCGGTCCGTCCCGTCCGGCTCCGCCTCTGTGCGATGCTGAAAGCCCCCCAGTAGAGTCGGCGGGAGGCGCGCCGCCTGTAGGGTCCGGTGGCTTATCCACCGCTTTCGCGGTGGGCCTCAGTCCGGCTCCCATGGGTGCGTTTCCTCCCGCCGCTCATCAAACCGTACGTGCGGTTTTCCCGCATACGGCTTTCAGACTGGATCATGCCTTCGCCCACGGAAGGTCCTT
>JAAXGT010000016.1 GCA_012271205.1 Rhodothermales bacterium | reverse complement strand
TAACCACCATTATGTTCAGGACACTAGATATATGTGGAGTCTACTTCAGCGGATACCTGCACGGCTATGAATCGTTGCTGGCTTTCAATACGCGCTCCAATGCTGCAAGATTTGCCCGGACATGCTCCGCAGAAGTGTCCAGCAGCCGCTGTTCGTCGGCATTGAGCTCAACCTCTATAATTTCTTGAATGCCTGTGCGCCCGAGTCGCACAGGCACGCCGATAAAGAGATCCTCCAGCCCGTACTGGCCAGTTAGCCAGGCCGCACATGGCAGAACCCGTCCTGAGTCCTTTACCATTGCTTCAACCATTTCCGCGGCGGCTGCGCCGGGTGCATACCAGGCGGAGGTACCCATCAGCTGAACGATTTCTCCGCCGCCTGTCTTGACTCGCTCGACAATCTGATTGATTTGATCGGAGTCCATGAGGTGCGTCAGCGGGATGCCACCAATGGTTGTATAGCGGGGAAGGGGCACCATAGTGTCTCCGTGTCCTCCCATGAGCAGTGTCTGAATATCCCGGACAGATACGTTCAAAGCCTCCGCTATGAATGCGCGAAAGCGTGCGGTGTCCAGCACACCGGCCATTCCAAGAACACGATAACCCGGGAGACCGCTGGCTGTGTAGGCCACGTATGTCATAACGTCCAGCGGGTTGGAAACGACCACTATGATTGCATTTGGGCTGCGTGCTACAAAGGCTTCGGTTACAGAGCGAACAATGCTGGCATTGGTTCCCAGCAGATCATCTCTACTCATGCCAGGGCGCCGGGGAATGCCTGAGGTGATAACGCAGATATCGGAATTCGCCGTTGCTGTGTAGTCATTAGTTACACCTTTGACATGCGTGTCAAACAGATGAACCGGAGCCGCTTCAAGCAAATCCAGTGCCTTGCCCTCGGACAAACCCTGCTTGATGTCGATGAGCACGACTTCGCTCACCATGTCTTTACGTGCCACACATTCTGCAACGGTCGCACCGACGTTTCCGGCGCCAATAACTGTGACTTTGTTCATTAAAGCATTGAGGTATCTTTTGACCAGTAAACCGCCAAAAAACGGTTGATGCTCCCGAAAATACCGCGTGCGCAATAGTCATGCGCGCCGCTTGTTTTTGATTTCGCCGGGATATCGGTATTGCATATGAAAATCGGTGAGGCCACTTTTGTCGTCGTGGACGTGGAAACGACGGGACTCAGCAATAATGCCCATCGCGTAATCGAAATCGCGGCAGTCAAAATACGCGCCCGTTCAGTCAAGGATACCTTTCACACTATCGTGAATCCGGAAGGCAAAATCCCCGCTCACATCACGCGATTGACCGGTATTACTACAGCGCACGTAAGTGCGGCCCCGACGGCTGGCGAGATTCTGCCCGAATTTGTCCAATTTCTGGGCGATGACATATTTGTCGCCCATAATCTGCGATTTGATTACGGATTTATAAATGCCGAACTGGAGCGGGCCGGCTTGGCCACACTGACCAACTCCAAGCTCTGCACGGTCCGCCTCGCGCGCAGACTGCTAAGGGGTTTGCCCTCCAAGGGACTGGACAGTTTAATCGCTTTTTACGGCTTGGAGGTTGAATCGCGGCATCGGGCCCAAAGTGATGCTGAAGCAGCTGCGATGATTCTCATGCGCCTTTTGGACCGCCTGCAGACCCAGCACAAGATCCAGACCGTGCCGGAGCTATTAGCCTTCCAAGGCAAGCCGTACAGCATGGCTTCTGTTCAGCCCAAACACTTGGTGCATCTGCGTGAAAAGGTATTGCCGCTATTGCCTGATGTGCCGGGAGTGTATTTCATGCGTGGACATGACGAGGCGCTGTTATATGTGGGTAAAGCCCGTCATTTGGGGCGGCGGGTACGTAGCTACTTCACTGGGATCGAGGGATGTCCTGCTCACATTCGCGAACTTGTGCGGCGTGTACGCACAATCACGTGGGAGGCAACAAGGACTGAATTGCAGGCGATGCTATTGGAATCACGCTACATAAAAGAGGCCCAACCACGGTTTAATCGCACTTCTCGTCAGTATCGCAACTATCCGTTTCTCCGTTTGGGACTCATCCAAGGTGCCCCTTGGCTAACAGTCATTAATCACATTAGGCAGGACGGTGCGGCCTATTACGGTCCACTTTCCAGCCGTCAAGAGGCAGAATCAGTTGCAGAAGCTTTGATACGGCTGCACGGTGCAACCCCGTCCTCCTTCAAGGATCCGCGACGTATCGGGGGGATCGGGCTGACCGCGGCCCGCATTGGCGGGCGCCTCACCGAAAGCGGTGCAGTCCAAGTCGCAGCATTCCTGCGTGGGGATGGCCAACTTGTTTTGGAGGCATTGGAGCGCCGCATGCTGACCGCATCCCAAGCCCTCAAATACGAGTGGGCATCGCGTTACCGTAATTGGATCGGGCTGCTCCGGCGCCTCATGGATCGGTCGTATTTTGTCGGACAGCCGCTGTTCGAACGCCATGGTGTAGCGCTGTTGCAGCAGGATGAAACAGTTGAAGTGCACTTTTTTGTTTGTGGTCGTCCAATAGATGTTGCAGTCTGGCCCGCAGATGCCTCGCTTCTTCGAGAGCAGACGGAACGATTCATGCAAGCGGTGTTCCGTTTACCAGAACACCTTTCAATGCAGCAGGTGGACGAAGTACACATCTTGGCGCACTGGATGCACGACGTACGTAAACACCTGTCCATTCTGTCGTGGGTTCCGGGCAGTGATACTGATAGCTTTGCCGGGCAATTGAATGGGCATCTCGCATAAGGCCGGGGTATTCTTATATTCTTGCGCCTCGAACAACAATTTCCAGCCAGCGACATGCAGTATGTTGTCCCTGTTGCTGCCGGTATTTCGTGGTACAGCTGGGCCGCACCGGCTTGTCAAGGTGTGGGCGCGGATGTAAGGGTATAGT
>JAAXGT010000070.1 GCA_012271205.1 Rhodothermales bacterium | reverse complement strand
CGACCACACCGAATAAGGGGGTAACTGCAGTTAAATGGTAGGGAGCCCCTCCACCGCCGAATCGAACCACGTCACCCCTTCCGCTTCAACCACGTCGCCGGACGGTACACCGGCCAGTGGGTCCATGTACTGGTCCATGAGCCCGGGCACCACCGCCCCGGTTCCGCCCTCCTCCAGTCGATTAGCCGGGATGAAAGGGCGACTGACATGACGCTTCAATACCAGCGCCCGACCCATGGATCCCCTACGCCCGCCAAGAATGGCCCCCTACCGGTCTGGCCGGATCCTACCGCCACCGATCGCGCACCGAGGACCGGGCCATCCCGTCCAACCGCCGCTCCATCTCCGCCCAACTCGGCGCACGGCCCTTCGGCCGCTCGAACGGGCCCGACTCCAGCCGCTTGTAGAACAGACCCCAACCGTTCCGGTCCCCCAAACGAATTTTCCTAGGGATCCGCCGGCGATGGATGAAGACCAACGCGTCCCCCGACATCGGATCCTTTTTCAATCCGTTGCGCACCCGCCCGCAGAGCTCGTCAACGCACTGGCGCCGGTTCGCCGGCTCGCGGTACCGAAAGTACCGGGGTGAGGGTCTTGGCGCGATCAGGCTGGACGCAGCCGCGGCCACCGAAACGCGGACGAGACTGGAGAATACCGCTGCTGCCCGCTTGGATCGGCCCCCTCCATCCGCGGCGGTGCCCTAAAAGCCGGGGCGCCCATCTCCACCAACGCCCCGTGGCCCGCATCCGCTAGGTCCTTCTTGCGCCAATCGTACCACGGAGCCCGGAAATCCCGGGCTCCGTACCGAACGCCTCCGCCCCCAAGGCCCCCTGAAGGTATGGCGCTACCGGCAGAAGCATCTCGCTGGCCGCTCGTCTCCCCTTGTGCCTCATTCGTCGTCCATTGGTCAAAACACAAAATCCCAACCTCGACGACGCCTCACAAGATGAGATTCACCGGATGCTTACGTAATTATGAAGGAAACTTAAGATTGTCATAATGAGTACTGCAAAATTACGTGATAATATGAAGTTAATATATCAGAGATCACTTGTTCTTCCTAAGACTGGTACGGAATCCTTTTTTCTCTGGGGACCACGCCAGTGTGGTAAATCGACACTCCTCCAGCAGTGCTTTCCTGACGCAATCTGGATTGACCTGCTCAAGAGTGACGTGTTCCACCGGTATTCTGTGCGCCCGGAGTTGTTGAGGCTGGAACTGGAGACTGCTCCGCCTGATCCGGCTCGCCAAGTAGTTATTGACGAGATTCAAAAGGTTCCTCAACTTCTCGATGAAATACACTGGCTGATCGAGAATCGCGGACTGAAATTTGCCCTGTGCGGTTCCAGCGCTAGAAAAGTAAGGCGTGGAAAAGCAAATCTTCTTGGAGGAAGGGCCTTGCGCTATGAATTACGTGGCCTGAATGCAATGGAACTTGGGGATGATTTTGATCTGGACCACATGTTGAATGCAGGATATCTACCTGATATCTACGGATCGAGCCAGTACCTCATGCGGCTGAGGTCGTACGTATCGGATTACCTCAAAGAGGAGATTGCGGCCGAAGGCCTAGTGCGTTCGCTACCCATGTTTTCCGAATTTTTGGAGGCAGCCTCGCTTAGTGACGGTTCAAGTGTGAACTACACAAGTATCGCTCGCGATTGTGGCGTGTCCAGTAACACGGTCAAGGGGTACTTTCAGATTTTGGAGGACACGCTTCTGGGGCGCTGGCTGCCAGCATATAGAACGCGCGCAAAGAGGCGTGTGCTGACGACCCCCAAATTCTACTTTTTTGATGTTGGAATCGTCAATCACTTGGCTGGGCGATTCCTGCTTCGGCGCGGATCGGATCAATATGGCCGGGCCTTTGAGCATTGGGTCTACCATGAGCTAGCAAGCTACATTGAATGCACAGGTGGTTTGGATCGCCTTTCGTTCTGGAGGCTGAGCACTGGACACGAAGTGGATTTTGTAGTAGGCGACATGCGGCTGGCCGTAGAAGCCAAGTCTTCGGCCAGAATTCATGCCAGCCACATGAAAGGACTGAGGCTGCTTAAACAGGAGCATCCACACATCAGTAGGCGTGTCGTTGTATGTCTGGAGACCAAAGGGTGGTGCACTGAGGATGGCATTGAGGTGATGCCTGCCGGGGATTTTGTGCGGCAGCTGTGGTCCAGTGAACTTGTTTCGCCAGTTGGGTCGGATCAGCGGTAGACCAATTCACATTGCCAGTCCTCAAGCTGATTATGGTAGTCGCGGCTGTTCATACTGAAGTGGCAGCCCGGAAACTTGGAGCATCCGTAGAATAGCCCGTAAGGGCCTTCAAGTTCGTGCAGCCAGCCGATTTCACATTCGGGACGTAACACGATTTCACCGCAGTCCTTGCATTTTGACACGCGTCCGGCCTGTTGAACCAGGCCAATTCCACATGCGGGGCAGGCCGGCTGAGAATACTCGCAGTACGGATAATGTGAGCAGTCGAAAAAACACTTGCCGGATTTGGAGTTCTGGCACATGATCAAGTATCCGGTTTTGCAATCGGGGCATTTGACGTCCTTCTTTGGTTTACGCCCGAAGACCTTTACGTTATACTTTCCCCAACACAATTCTATCGCAAACAGCGACGGTAGGCCACCTTCAGCCAGAAGATAGACCCGGTGTCTGGCCTTGGTGAGCACGACATAAAAGAGCCGTCGTTCTTCCGCATTATCAAAGTCGTCACTCCGAGCCAAGATCAGATGCAGAAGCGGATCATCGGCGATTTCGTTGGGGAATCCGTATTCGCCAGTGGAGAGCTGCAGCACAATGACATAGTGTAGATGGGCTGCTGCCGGTTGAACCTCATTTGGCCCTCCGGCGTACGCTTCTTCTCATCTGCCTAACGTACACCTGCCATGCCAAAGAGAGTTGAAAGCAATCAGCTGCCTAGCCAAGTCAACATTATCGCCAAGGGCACCGTGATAGACGGCACCCTTAACGCCGGCAGTGACATCCGCATCAATGGAAGTGTTCTGGGCCAGCTCCAGGTTGCCGGCCGCACAGTGATTTCGGATAGTGGTACGATTAAGGGGTCCCTTCTTGCGGAAGAAGCCATGATTTCTGGCGCTGTGGAAGGCGACATTATTGTGAAGCAGAAACTATTACTTGGCAGCTCCGCGCGTATCAGGGGGACCATCAAGACGGCAAGACTGGTTGTGGAAGAGGGGGCAATGCTAAACGGTGAGTGCCGTATGGGGAAACCCGAAGACTTGCTAAAGGGAAAAGTAACACCACCAAAGGGGGAGGAGAACGCCAAACCGGTGGCTGATACCACAGGCAGTGCAGCCGCCTGAGCGCATCGCACAGTTCGAACTCATTCCCTTTATGGACAGTTGGCAGGACAGTGTGCGCGAAGCCGCACCATATCTGAGTCTGGGCATGCAACTCGCGTTGTGCATGGTGGCATTTGTAGGTGCTGGATACGCACTGGACCTTTTTTTGGGTACTCTTCCGTGGTTGCTTTTACTCGGGGGGATTGCCGGAATGGCCTGCGTCATTGCGCGGGTGGTTTACATTGCTGGTCAGGGTACGCGAAAGTCCTGAGTTTTGCGGCAGCCCCTTTCATTCATAATTCACCACGAAAACGCAAAGCGGGCTATTCATCCTTCGTAATTTGGACGGTTGGAAGCGGATATGTCCGTGTTACCGGAAGTCTGGTGGAGTGTCCTTTTGGGTGTGCTCGCAGGAGCTATTTACACTGCCGCCAGTGTGCTGGTGTTATGGCTCTCACGACGAACAAACCGGTTCGTTGTGGTCGTTTTGGGAGGCATGGTGCTTCGCATGGTTGCAGCGGTGACCGCGCTCGTATTGGTCTTCCTGTATATTCCGGTCGTCATTCCAGCCTTTGTTGGTACGTTCTTGTTCGTTTTTTTGGCTGGCATAATAGTGGAAATAGTGTGGTTGCTCACCCGGCGTAACTGACGTATGCTCCAATTGCGTAACAGCACCTGCCTGTGGATCGTGGCAGCGCTGCTGCTGCCGGCGACGACATGGGCCGCCGAAAACGAGGATTTTGACGCGATTCATCATACCGCGGATGGATACTACCTAGACTTTCTGCCTATAGGCAAATGGGAGCTGCCGCGCATCTTTGTGGTGCGCAGTGAAGAAAGCGGTTGGCGTGTGCGCTTTTGGAGGTCAACTACTGCAGCCCTGCGCTCGGGAGTTATGACCGCAGAGGTGCATCAAGAGACCGCCCCTGCCGACACGGCCCGTGAAGTCTTGGCACCCTCAGACGACCATGCATCCTCCCACTTGGACATTGAGGCCCTGATCGAAAGTGGCAAACATTTGGATGCTCATTTGGTCCCGGCGCTGGAATCAGAGCGCGTGATCCTAGACCTCTCCATGACCCGCCATTTGGTCTTTGCACTATTGGCAATGGCATTTCTGACTGCTGTCTTCATGCAATTGGCCAAACGGTATCAGCAAGGCATTGGACGCACTAGTGCCCCGCACGGGTTGGTACAGAACCTGCTTGAGACCCTCATCGTCTTTGTGCGTGACGATATCGCCATTCCAAATCTGGGCCAGAACAAGTACCAACGTTTCCTGCCATTTTTGCTCACGGCCTTCTTCTTTATCCTGACGTGCAATCTGTTGGGGCTGGTGCCTTTTGGAGGGACAGCAACATCGAATTTGAACGTTACGGTGGTGCTCGCGGCGTTCACGTTTGTGCTGACCCAGGTCAATGGATCGCGCGACCACTGGAAGCACGTTTTCTGGCCGCCGAATATGCCGGTGCCTGTGAAACTGCTTCTTATCCCAACGGAAATCATGGGCCTCTTTACGAAGCCCATTGCGCTCGCTATCCGGCTTTTTGCCAACATGACAGCGGGACATCTGGTGATCTTGAGTCTGATCGGACTCATCTTTACTTTCGGCCAGCTGTTCGGTAGCGTCGCCGGGTACGGCGTGGCTCCAATCAGTCTCGGCCTGACGCTGTTCGTCTATTGCCTAGAGCTTTTGATCGCTTTTATCCAAGCCTACATTTTCACCATTTTGTCGGCCCTTTTTATCGGTATGGCCATTGCCGAGCATTCCCACGGCGAAGCCCACTGATGACGGCCCTTGTTTAGTTTACACTCATAACCCAAACCCTTTTAATCATGGAACCGTCAGCTCTCGCTTACCTTGGCGCCGGACTGGCTACGGGCCTGGTTGCCCTCGGCACCGGACTTGGTATCGGCCGTCTTGCTGGGCCAGCCATGGAAGGCACCGCGCGTCAACCCGAAGCAACCAATGACATTCGTACCACGATGATCATTGCCGCTGCGCTTATCGAAGGCGTTGCCCTCTTTGGTCTGGTGATTTCGATCTTGCTGGTCATTAAGTGATGTACCTCGCGGCAGATCTTCTGAACGCCAACCCAGGGCTTATCGTCTGGATTGCTGTTGTTTTCACCGGCTTCGTTCTGTTACTCCGGAAATTCGCATGGGGCCCGATTGTATCCGCGCTGGAGGAACGCGAACAAACGATTGCCAATTCCATCAACCGAGCAGAAGCAGCGCTAGCGGAAAGCAAGCGGCTGCAGGAAAGCAACACACAAGCACGGCGCAAGGCAGAGCAGGAGGCACAACGCCTGGTGCGCAAGGCCCGCGAGGAAGCTGAGGCATTGCGCGCCCAGGAAGTACAGCGGACGCGTGAAGAAATCAACGCGCTTCGCGCACAAGCGAGGGAAGAAATTGCCCGCGACAAGGATAGTGCATTGCAGCAACTGCGTGGCGAGGTAGCCGACCTTGCCATACTCGCTGCAGAAAGGATCCTCATGGAGAGTCTGAATGCCAAGCGGCATCACACGCTGGTGGACCGGTTTATTGACGATTTGTCCAGTCGGAAGGGCGATGCACCACCGTACGAGGCATGACCAGTCCGGCAGTGACGCAGCGATACGCGCAAGCGTTATTGGAAGAAGCTATGCGTGAGCATCAATTGCACGCAGACGTGGCCCTGATTGCCAATACGCTGACTGGCTCACGAGAGCTCTTGCTTTTGCTGAAGAGTCCCGTTGTGTCCCGGACCAAGAAAAGCATCGTGCTTGAAAAACTGTTCGGCCAGCATATCCATTCGCTCACAATGCGCTTTGTCCAGCTCTTGATCAACCGGGGGCGGGAGGCACTTCTGCCCGCCATTGTCCAGCGCTTTAGTGCACTTAGCGACGAATCTGCCGGCCGGACAAAAGTTGAGGCACAGGTTGCCTCGCAGCTGTCGAAAAACACTGAGGCCAGTCTGACAAATGCGCTCGAAGAGAAGTTGCACCGGTCTGTACAGCTTAGTGTCTCTGAGAATCCTGATTTGTTGGGCGGAATAATGCTGCGGATTGGTGATACAGTATACGACGGCACGGTCCTGCACCAGCTATCGCTGCTGCGATCACGCATGGTTGTATAAGCAAACATTTCTGAACACGTACATGGCAACGGCGATACGACCGGATGAAGTAACCGCAGTGCTCCGGCAAGAACTCGGCGGATTCGAATCCGAAACCGGCGTATACGAAGTCGGCACCGTACTGCAGGTCGGTGACGGCATAGCACGTATTTATGGGCTGTCCAAGGTGCAAGCGGGTGAGCTAATCGAATTCCCGAACAGTAAAGTCACGGGGATGGTGCTGAACCTCGAAGAGGACAACGTCGGAGCCGTCCTCTTTGGCGAAGTGCAGCAAGTCAAGGAGGGTGACGAAGCTCGCCGCACAAGGCGGATTGCGTCAATTCAGGTGACCGAAGGAATGCTGGGCCGGGTCATCAATTCGCTTGGCCAGCCGCTGGATGGCAAGGGTGCACTGGCTGGTGACACCTGCGAAATGCCGCTCGAGCGAAAGGCACCAAGCGTCATTTACCGCCAGCCGGTGTCAC
>JAAXGT010000203.1 GCA_012271205.1 Rhodothermales bacterium | reverse complement strand
CGCTGGCTGCCTGAGGGGGCGTTCAGGGTGGATACGCTCTTGAGTCCGGCAAAGAAATCGTCACCGTCAAATCCGGACCAGGAAGCAGAATGGCCCCAGGTGGAGCAGGAGGCGCCGGCCCCAGTCCCACAGCAGCTTTTTCCGATGGATGAATCCGATGATTGCGGGCTGGCGTGTTGATCGGGTGACTATACAGGCTTCCGACTGTCTACACCCCGTCAGGCTCGGCACCGTCAGTTTGCAGGGAGTTACACCGACTTTGGAAGCGTCACAATCGTGGTCCGTTCAGGATGCTGAAACCAATCGATGGTTATGAAGGAGCAGTCCCATGACCTGCAATGGCGGGCAAATGCATCCTGTGCGGTTTTGTTTTTCTCGCGCAGGGGATAGCAAGGAGGCCAATGGGAGATCAACTAAGTTTGAGAACAGGCACGCGTGAGGGGCCACGTTAGGGTGTGCGTTGGCTCTGGAAGTCGCTGAGCCGGAAGACGGTCTCGATGGGCAGCAGGAAAAGTTGGCAAGTGCGAACAGAGAAAAGCGCGAACCTTACACCGGGTTGACAGATCTGGAGGCAACGGGCAGTTGCATCCGTATCATTGATGTCCTTCTACGCTACTGGTGAGTGAGTGGCAATCGGTTGTATATTGCGCACCGATTTAGCTACTCTGGAACCGCGTGTATAAAAAATCCCAGTTTCCGGATGCTCTAGGAAGCATGGCTAGTGCACGCGGCCAAATTCAGCCAATTTTTTTGGCGGTTATAGGTTATTGGTGTCCAATATGACGCGGCTCAATAAGGGCCTCCAAGTCAAAATCTTTCTGGTCGATGGCATCAGGACGGCCGAAATCGGTAACTGGTCGGGGCACGCCTTAGCAGGTCCGAAATCCAGCCGGCTTGAACTTTCAGAATATAAAGAAACTTCTCGCACCGGCGTCTACCTGCTTGCAGGAATGGATAAAAACAGCGCTCCGGTAAAAGTCTACATTGGCGAAAGTGACAACATAGGGAAGCGCCTCAGTCTGCATGCGAATGATCCATCCAAGGACTTTTGGGATCAGACTTACTTGTTCACGAGCAAGGATTTGAATCTAACCAAGACCCACACCCGGTATTTGGAAAGTCGTCTGATGGTGCTGGTGTCGAATGCAGGCTGCGCCGTATTGGTCAACTCCACCAGTCCGGATAGGTCCGTTCTGCCAATAACGGAAATCTCGGATATGGAGCACTTCCTGCAGCAGGCCCAAATCCTGCTGCCACTGCTCGGTCTAGATATTTTAAAGCCGACTCCACTCCCCCATGCACCTTGTTCTACGCTCTGTCAAGTATGGCATTAGAGCAAGAGCGAGCCTAACTGACCAGGGATTCACCATTTTGAAAGAATCCACTGCGCAGCTGTGCTGGCGGCAATCGAAGTATTTGTCCGGGTACGCGAAGATGCACGAAAAATTAGTTGCGGACGGTACCATTATCCGCAAGGATGAACGGTTGGGCCGATTTGTCAAGGATGTGGCCTTCAAGAGTCCCAGTGCTGCAGCGGCTGTAGTGCTTGGCCGACAGAGTAATAGGTGCACAGATGGAAAGTTGAAGAGAGCGGCGAATCGTACGGCACTTGGGCAGCGCGATCCGGTGGCTGAAGGAGCGTCAGGTCTTCGAGGATGTTGAGTCAACAGCAAGCGACTATACGATAGCGGTAGCCATGGACGTTTTTGATTTCCGCGACAAGCTTATTGAGGAATACGAGCAGTTCTCCCGAAGCTTCACAACAATTCTTGCAAATGACGTCCTGCGAACGGTGGACACGGCATATGCTGAAGGCCGTTTCTGCCCTGCTCCCCTGATCCAAATAAACCCGAAATTCGAGCAAGGCGGGTATATCAAAGACCTCGTTTCCAGCGGCACGCTACACGCTGAATGTGCAAATATTTTCCGACTCAAAAAGCTTTCTGACCCGTTCGGCCGACCCCTCAACCTGTACAAACACCAGACCGATGCAATTGGCATTGCACGTCGGCGCGAGAGCTATGTGCTGACCACGGGTACAGGCTCCGGAAAGTCGCTGGCCTACTTCATTCCCATCATCGATGATGTGCTGCGGCGCAAGCAGGCTGGCATGCCTTGCGCCGGCATTACTGCCATTGTTGTCTACCCCATGAATGCACTGTGCAACAGCCAGTGCGAAGAGCTTAAAAAGTATCTGAAACTCGGTTACGGGGAGAGCGAAGAGCCGGTCACCTTTGCCCGTTATACCGGCCAGGAGTCCAATGAGGCACGGGAGCGTATCGCGAAGAATCCTCCTGACATTCTGCTCACCAATTATGTCATGCTCGAACTGATCATGACGAGATTTCTCGAGACGGACAAGGCGGTACGAAGCCACGCTACGGGGCTTCGATTCCTTGTTCTGGACGAATTGCACACTTACCGTGGCCGACAGGGGGCTGATGTGGCCATGTTGGTCCGGCGCGTGCGCGAACGGTTTAACCGGGATCTTCTCTGTATCGGTACATCAGCGACCATGGCGTCAGAGGGATCGATCCGGGACCGCCATCAAGTTGTGGCACAAGTCGCCAGCCAGCTGTTCGGCGTAGAGGTTAAGGCCGAGAATATCATTACCGAAACACTCAGGCCTGTTACGCTTGAAGGTATTTCTCTGGACGAAGTCAGTTTGCGCGCTGCCATAGAGGCGGGCGTGCCACCGAATCCAACCCACGATGACCTGAAGTGTCACCCGGTTGCGGCTTGGGTTGAGCAGAATCTAGGTCTGGAGAATCAGGATGGTCAGTTTTTCCGCATCTCGCGCCCCCTGACCATTAGTCAAGCCTCCGAGCGTCTTGCAAGCGATAGCGGACTGGCGGCCGATCATTGTCGCACGTATCTCTCAGAATTTCTGCTCAAGGCCTATCACAGCCGGAACGACAACGATGCCAGTTTCTTCGCGTTCAGGCTTCATCAATTCATCAGTGGCGCTTGGAATCTCTATTCCACGCTCGAGCCTCCCGGGGAGCGATATATCACGACACAGGGACAGCAATTCAAGCCGGGTGACCGTAGCCGGCGACTGTTCTCGCTTTATTTCTGCCGGGAATGCGGACAGGAATATATTCCTGTCTGGTTAAGAACGGCCGGTGGCAAGCCGGAGAAAATTGATCCACGCGATCTGTCTGATCACGAAAGCGGTGATTCTGAGATTCAGGGTGGCTACCTCATGCCGGATGTTGCCGGCCTGCTCTCGTCGCAGGATCTCGAGAGCAGGTACCCGGATGCATGGCTAGAGTACAGAGGCACAGACGTACGGCTCAAGAGCTATTATCGGCGTTTTAGTCCGGTTGCTCTGCAGGCAGGCACGGATGGCGATGTCAAAAGTGACGGCCTACCGGTATGGTTTATTCCAGGTGTATTCCGCTTCTGCCTGAATCCGGATTGCGGTGCGGAGTACAGCGGTCGTGTACGTGAGCCGAAGAAACTGTCCGGCTTGTCGAGTGAAGGCCGCAGCTCGGCGACAACCGTGCTGGTACTGGCCTCTATGAAGTACCTCATAGACACGAAGACGCTCCCAGAGGAAGCGAAGAAGGTGCTCGCTTTCACTGACAACCGGCAGGATGCGAGCCTGCAGGCGGGTCATTTTAACGACTTCATACAGATTCTAATGCTCCGCGGTGCGCTCCTCGCAGCTATTCAGGAGAGTGCGGACGGGTTTCTCGATGATGCCGGACTGACCCAAAACGTGCTGAAATACTTACGTCTGGATCCACAGGAATTCGCAGCCAATCCCCAAGCCCGAGGCATCAGTGCACAAAACACGCTTAAATCCTTGCGCGATGTGCTCGGATACCGCCTCTACTCCGATCTGAAACGTGGCTGGCGGACCACTAACCCCAACCTTGAGCAACTGAGCCTGCTCAGAATTGAGTACCGGGGTCTCGGGGATTGCTGCACGGACAAGGAAGTATGGCTTGAACGCCACCCCCTACTGAGCTCTATCGCATCGGAATGTCGTTTCGAGATCGCCGAAGAGCTTCTTGAGCTAATGCGCAGAAATCTCTGCATCAAAACGCTCTATCTCGATTCAGAATTCCAAGATAGACTGCGAAATCGGAGTTTCAGCAACCTGAAGGAGCCATGGGGGCTGTCAGAGGGTGAGAGCTTGTCCCCCCAAGCATTCATGGTGCCGCGCCCAAAGACGCGGGGACGCCACTCGAAACATAAGATTTATAACGTGTCCTACCGTTCCACGTATGGCCGGAAGCTCAGGGCACGGGCTTGGTGGGGCCAGGACAATCCCTTTTATCCTGCAAAGTTTGACGAGGATACGTACAACACTTTGATCGACGATATCTTGAGTGCGCTGGTGCTCTATGGTTGTGTTGAGCCGAAGAACATCGGCGATGGAAACACCGGATACAGCATAAACAGTTCAGCTCTTGAATGGCGCCTGGCTGACGGAGCCGGGATGACGAGCGGCGCCGTAAACGAGTTCTTTCGCGTCTTATACCTGAATGTGGCCAAGGTCCTGATGAGCCGCAGTGTTCTCTTTCACCAATTGCAGGCACGCGAGCACACGGCGCAGGTCGATTCAGAAGTGCGCCAAGAGCGCGAGAGCAGATTTCGGAGAGGAATCGGGTTACAAGGGCTCCCTGTCCTCTTCTGCTCGCCGACCATGGAGCTTGGCGTGGACATTGCCACCCTCAATACGGTCTACATGCGGAATGTGCCCCCAACACCCGCAAACTACGCGCAGCGCAGCGGGCGTGCGGGTCGCAGTGGGCAGCCGGCCCTAGTGGTCACCTACTGTGCAGCCCGATCTCCTCATGATCAGTACTTTTTCTCGGATCCCACGCGCATGGTAGCGGGCATCGTTAATCCGCCTACCATTGACTTGGCTAATGAGGGCCTGATTCGCAGCCATTTTCAGGCGGTTTGGCTTGCGGAAACGGGAGTCAAGTTTGGAGCCTCTGTGCCTGAGGTACTTGATTTGGAACAGCCGGATAAACTTCCGCTGCGCGATGAGATCTTTACACAGATTAATTCCAGCTGGGTTTTGAGTCGTGCGGAAAGTCGTGCGAAACGCATCCTTGAAACGCTGGACAGTGACCTGACCACGCAATCGGCTCCCTGGTATACCGACACGTGGCTGACCAGCGTCATGAACTCGGCAGAACGCCGCCTAAATGAGTCATTCGACCGGTGGCGGTCGCTGTACCACGCGACCACAAGCCAGATGAAGCTCGCCATGACCGTGCTTTCGAACGCTGCTGCATCAGAAAAAGACCGCAAAGAGGCGCACGCCCGACAGCATGAAGCCTACACCCAGCAGAATCTGCTCCTGCACCACAAGGCAAGCACAAACTCCGACTTCTACACGTACCGCTACCTGGCTTCAGAAGGGTTCCTGCCGGGCTACAATTTTCCGCGTCTGCCACTCAGGGCGTTCATTCCCGGACGCAGAGAAAAGATTGGCAGAGATTACTTCCTGAGTCGTCCCCGCTTTATCGGACTAGCTGAGTTTGGGCCGCATTCGATCATTTACCATGAAGGCAGTATGTATCACGTGCGCGCAGCCATTCTTTCAATGGCTGATGAAGCCCGTGTGAGCGTCAGCGCCACGCGGCCCGTGCAGGGTGCCCGCATCTGCGGGATCTGTGGCTGTGGGCACTTTGGGGAAGAGAAAAACGCCGAGCGCTGCATCAGTTGCGATGTTTCGCTGGAAGGAGGGCGACCAATCGAGAATCTGTACCGCATTGAACAAGTGTCCACGCGAAGGAGAACCCGTATTACATCCGATGAGGAAGAGCGCCAGCGGCAAGGTTACGAATTGATATCGACGTACCGCTTTGCCAGGGAGAATGGCTTAGAGCGTGTCACAAGGATCGTTTTGGAGGAGAGCGGAATGCGCCTCTTGGAGTTGCGGTATGCGCCCGCGTCCACGGTGTGGCGGATGAACCTTGGATGGTATCGGCGCAAAGTGAAATCGGTCTATGGTTTCAGCATGGATGCAGCCACCGGTGTATGGACGAAAGATTCACAGGCTCCTACGGACGCGGAGGATGACACTGTGCAAGCTGACAAGACGATCCAGCGGATCACACCGTTTGTTCAGGACACACGAAATATCCTTATTGTTCATCCGAATCCGGAGATTGACCTCAATGCTGTCGCTCTCCGGTACGCCCTCAAGCGCGGTATCGAGCAGGAATTCCAGCTCGAAGAGGCGGAACTCGCTGCTGAGCCTCTGCCTGACCGAGAAGCTGCCACGGCAATCCTGTATTACGAAGCTGCCGAGGGAGGTGCGGGCGTGCTGACCCGACTGGCCAGTGATCCCGGAGTCATCGCCCGGATTACCCGCAAGGCGCTGGAGGTCTGTCACTACACCTCGAAATCGGGTGCTTGGACGGGAATTGCCGATTTGGAGAATACGGGCGAGGATTGTGAGGCAGGGTGTTACCGATGCCTGCTTAGCTACTACAACCAGCCGGATCATCCGCAGATCGACAGAGCGAATGAGGAAACGCTTGAATTCCTTTGTCGGCTAATGCATGCGGAGCACAAGCTGCAACCGAATCGCGGAGATACCTTTGACGAGCTCATGCGGGTAGCGGCGTCTTCTCTGGAGCGGGAATGGCTGCGGCACATCAAGGCACAGGGCTACCGGCTGCCTGACAAGGGCCAGCCTTTGATGGAGGAATTCAACACGCGCCCCGACTTTGCCTATACCGAGCATCAAGCCATTGTGTATATCGATGGTCCTCATCACAAGGGGAAGAACCAGAAAGTGCTCGATGATCTAATCAACCGGCGCCTTGCAAATGCCGGCTTCACGGTCGTGCGCTTCAGTGAAAAACGGGTAACGTGGAATCGTATCATGAAAGAGTATGCATGGATCTTTGGTCCGCATCCGACATCAGCCAAGCTTGATAGCTAGATGGATACAGGAATTGCATACAAGCCCGGCAATCTGGTCAAAGCGCGTGGGCGCGAATGGGTCGTGCTACCGGAGCAGCGGGAAAACCTGCTAAAGCTTCGTCCGCTTGGGGGTGCGGAAGACGACGCAACACTTATCTACCTTCCGCTGGAACCCCATAAGCCCAAACCGGCGACCTTTAGTCTACCCGATCCGGAGGCCACGGGCTCCTTGGCGGATGCTCGCCTGTTGACGGATGCCCTTCGCCTGAAGCTTCGGGCCGGTGCCGGGCCGTTTCGGAGTTTTGGCAACCTGAACGTGGAGCCGCGGACCTATCAGCTCGTCCCTCTGCTAATGGCACTCAAGCTGGATCCAGTCCGGCTGCTGGTGGCTGACGATGTGGGTATCGGCAAGACCATCGAAGCCGGACTGATTGCACGGGAGCTGCTCGACCGCGGCGAAATCAAAAAGCTCACGGTTATTTGTCCTCCACATCTGTGTGAGCAATGGCAAAAAGAATTGGCGGAGAAGTTCAGCATTGACGCTGAAGTGGTCCGAACAGGGACAGCAGCACGGCTCGAACGGGATTTACGGGCAGATGAGACGGTTTTTGAGGTTTACCCCTTCACTATTGTTTCCCTCGACTACATCAAATCGGAAAGAAGGAGGAGTGATTTTCTCCGCGTCTGCCCGGAGTTTGTCATAGTTGATGAGGCGCACACGTGTGTCCATGCCAATTCAAGAGTACGCCATCAGCGCTACCAGCTCCTCAAGGACCTGGCTGGAAGCGAACCTCGGCGAGGAATGGTACTACTCACGGCCACGCCGCATTCCGGTGATGACGGGGCCTTCCACAACCTTTTGGGTTTGGTTGACCCCCAGTTTGCTGAATTGGCGGAGTTGCCTGAGGGAGACAAGCGGCACTTCTTGCGAAGAGATCTGGCCCTGCATTTTGTTCAGCGCCGTCGGGGTGACATCGCCGAGTGGAAAGACAATGTCGGTTTCCCGGTTCGCGAAAGCCGTGAAAAAACCTACCGCTTGACGGGTGATTGGGGGCAACTTTTCGGCGATGTGCTTGCCTATGCGCGAACAATGGTTCGGCGTGCAGAGGGTGGAACGAAGCTCCAGCAACGCATGTCTTGGTGGGCAGCGCTCGCACTGTTGCGGTGCGTGTCATCCAGTCCTGCCGCCGCCTCTCTTGCTCTGCGTACGCGCCTTCGTGCCTCCGAGGGCAAGGATGAGCAGCGGCAGTGCGCCGACTTGGATCAGTCCGCGAGGGGGATCGTAATGGATGAAGCGGGGGATGATCTTCTGACTCTTAACGAGAGCGTACCGGCTGGTACTGTAGATTCGCCCGAAGATGTCCCGGCCCTGCAGCGGCTGATAGACCGGGCCGACGCCCTCCGCGGTCCGCGGAAGGATCCTAAAGTTAAATCCTTGATTGACGAGGTCCGCGATCTTATTCACGAGGGATATAAACCGGTCGTGTTCTGCCGCTTTATTGCTACTGCCCATTACGTTGGAGTGCAGCTGAAGGCGGCGCTCCATACCCGAAAAGCCTCGGTTTCGGTGGTTACTGGTGAACTCACGTCCGGCCAGCGCGAAGAAAAGGTTTATGCGCTGGGGGAACTCGACGAGGGCATTACGCCGGTACTTGTGGCCACGGATTGTCTTTCAGAGGGCATAAACCTTCAGGAATACTTCGATGCGGTGGTCCATTATGACTTGACATGGAACCCGACTCGCCATGAACAGCGTGAGGGACGTGCCGACCGGTTCGGTCAGGCGTCGCCGATTGTCCGTGTGCTAATGCTGTACGGAGCAAACAATCCTGTTGACGGTGCCGTGCTTCGTGTGATTCTCCGGAAGGCCGAGAAAATTCGCAAGGAGCTTGGTGTGGCTGTCCCGCTGCCGACCGACAACAACAAAGTTGTTGAGGCCATCATGAGGGCGGTGCTTCTTCGGGGCGAGGGCCTCCAAGTGAAGCTGGATTTTGGAGATACAGAGGCTGAAGTGGACCGGGCGTGGGCAACGGCGACCAACAAGGCAACGGGCACCGTCTTTGCCCAGCGGCGCCTGAAGCCGGAAGATGTTCTTCCTGAATGGCGCAAGGCCGTTGCCGTCCTCGGCGGTCCAGACGACGTTTGCCGATTCGTACGCGGTGCGGCCGAGCACTGCGGAGCAGCCCTCGACCCACGAAACGGTTACAGTTACCTGCCGGTCCGGCATTTTCCGAAACCGTTGCAGGATCGTCTTGAGGCCATTGGATTCAGATCCGGGGTCAAAATTGCTTTTGACCACCCCGTGCCCGCGGGTGCGGTCCACGTTCACCGGGCACATCCACTGGTGTCGGCACTGGCGGATTTCGTAGTTGAGCAGGCGCTCGATGCTAACACGCCCGAAATCAGCGCCCGGGCAAGTGCGATTTTCACAAGAGGGGTCAAGACTCGAACTGTGCTTTATTTGCTGCGCCTGCGCAACCAGCTCCATGTAGAAAAGCGTCATGTGGGCGGATGGTCAACGGTCAAGTCACTTCTTGTGGAGGAGTGTCTGGGTGTCGCGGTCTGCGGGGGGGATGCGCCTCGTCAGGTATCCGGGTCGGAAGCTCTCTCATTACTCTCTCTTGAGGCCGCCCGAAACATGGCAGATGGGCAAAAGACCCATCTGGTTCGTCAGGCATTAACCGATAGCCATGCCTTTGAGCGAATTGCACATGACCGGGGCCAAGAGTTGCTGGAGGATCACCGCCGTGTACGCGCTGCCAGTGGGGCCAAGGGTCTTCGCTACAAGATAGTTCCGGCAGTTCAGATCGACAAGATCGGCGTGTATGTCTTTATGCCTGTAGTGAACTGGTAAGCATGGCACGCCTTCGAGCTAGAGATAGGTTTACTGCGCTAAAGATTGAAGGTGGTTTGATGCCACCCGAATTTCTTCAGCGAATAGCAGCACTTGATGCGTCTTGTCAAACTGGCCCTGAGTACGGTCTTTCGAAATCTCTTGCACTAAAGGAAGAACTGGCCCGGTTCTGGCGCATTGCCAGCGATCTGCATGACCAGTATGCGGATTACCGTATGCGTCAAGGTCACGACCGGTACGTCGCTGGAGTCGACAAGTGGCTGGTTCCATTCTTAAAAACCATTCTTGGCTATGACGATCTGGCTAGGGCCGGAGACATTACGTTGGGGGATCGCGTTTTCAATCTGACGCATCGGGCTTGCGACGATGCCGTTCCTCTCCTGTTAGCTACACGCGATTACAAATTGGACACGGCCCATCAGGACTTTGGTCATGAGGGACGCCGGCAGGCTCCGCACAGATTGATGCAGGAATACCTCAATGCCGAGGATGCCTGCTTGTGGGGCTTTGTTTCAAATGGGACCAGCCTACGCATCCTACGTGACAACGTGAGTCTTACCCGCCCCTTCTTCATTGAGGCGGATCTGGACCTCATGTTTTCCGAGGAACTCTACTCGGATTTCGTGGCACTGTGGCTTGCTTTACATTCCAGCCGCCTGAAACCGCGCGGCAGGGAGCCGTCCAGCTGTATCATAGAGGAATGGCGAACGCAGGCACATGAAGACGGTGTGCGCGTGCTGGGAAACCTTCGGGACGGGGTCACCGAAGCTCTGCGGCAATTGGGAGGGGGATTCCTTGAGCATCCGGAAAACGAGGAATTAAGGTGTGCCTTTACAGAGAACAGGATTTCGGCACAACAATATTTCCAGGAGCTGTTACAGCTCATTTACCGACTGCTTTTTCTTTTTACAGCAGAAGAGCGCGACCTGCTTCATTTACCGGAGGCCACTGGCGAAGGGCACACAGTGTATGCGGAAGGGTACTCCATTTCCCGGTTGCGGGAACGCGCACTCCGTCGCCGGCACTATGATCAGAACCAAGACCTTTGGCTGGGCCTGCAGATTACGTTCCGGGCGCTGGCCAAGGGAGCGCCCGGCCTTGGTCTTCCGGCTTTGGATGGACTGTTTCGCGAGGATCAATGCTCACACATACAGGGTGCGGCCATCACGAACGAGCGCCTATTGGAAGCTATTCGCAGGCTGGCCTTTTTCCGGAAGGGCAGTTCTCTTGTTCGCGTGAACTATCGGGATATGGATGTGGAAGAGCTTGGCTCTGTCTATGAAAGCCTCTTGGAGCTTCACCCGCTGGTTGAAGTGGGTGCTGTGCCGTGGACGTTTAATTTTGTTGGTGGTAGTAAAGGCAAGAAGACCAAGGGCTCCGAGCGAAAGCTGACCGGTTCCTACTATACGCCCCCGACCCTCGTGAGCGAGCTCGTCAGGTCCACGCTCGATCCGGTAATCACCGAGGCTATCAATTCCCGCCGCGAAGATCCACGCGCGGCCATTCTCGGACTGCGAGTCGTCGATCCGGCCTGCGGTTCCGGGCATTTCCTGCTTGCAGCAGCGCGCCGTCTCGCCGCCGAGATCGCCCGGATCGAATCCGTCGCCGACACGTCGGACAATGCTACGCGCCAGCATGCTCTGCGCGAGGTAGTCCAACACTGCATTTATGGTGTGGATCGGAATCCGCTGGCGGTAGAACTATGCCGGACGGCGTTATGGATCGAGACTATAGAGCCGGGCAAGCCGCTCACTTTCCTTGATTCCCACATCCTTCAGGGCGACAGCCTAGTCGGCGTTCTCGATCCCGAGATTATAGCCAACGGGATTCCCGGTGACGCCTACAAGTCTTTGATGGGCGATGACACCGACGTTTGTCGGGACCTCAAGAAACGCAACCGGCAGCGAGGTCAACAGCGTATCTTCGACCAGGACGCCGTGTTGGAAGTCGCCGTAGTGAGCGTCGACCTCGACGCCATGCCGGAGAATACGCTGGATGACGTCGAACGTAAGCGGGCCGCCTGGAACGCGGTCTTGGCCGGCGAAATTCGTGCCCGCGAGGCTTTGCGCGCCAATCTGTTCGTCGGAGCACACTTCGCGCCGAAGACGCGCGAAACCTTGGAGATCGTGCCGCACACCCAGGACATCGACCGCCTAAGCGGAGATGTGCCCCAGCGCCATGGAGTCGAAGACCTCGTGCGGGAGCTGGCGGACACACATGACTTCTTTCACTGGCATCTCGCGTTCGCCGAAATCATGCGGGATGGCGGGTTCGATGTCGTACTCGGAAATCCGCCGTGGGAAGTTTCCCAGTTAAATGAAGAAGAATATTTCGTGACCAAAGCACCAAGTATTGCCAGTTTGGCGGGTGCATCGCGAAAACACGCGATTGCCAAACTCGAACAAAATGATCCCCGGCTTTGGGCTGAGTATCAACGTGCAAGGCACGGCTACGATGCGAGAAACGCATTCTGTCGGGCAAGCGGTCGATACTCGTTAAGCACATACGGAAAGCTGAACAGTTATGCGCTGTTCGCGGAGACGATCCTGCAGCTCCTCAATCCCCAAGGGCGCGCCGGATTAATTGTGCCTACCGGTATCGCCACGGACCATTCCACCAAGGTGTTCTTCAACGAAGTGGTTACCAAAGGGAGGCTCGTCAGCTTGTTCGATTTTGAGAATAGAAAAAAACTTTTCCCTACTGTAGACAGCAGACAAAAGTTTTGCCTGCTCACGCTGGGCGGTAGCGGTCAACCGGTTCCCGAAGCCGAGTTCGCATTCTTCCTCCACCAGACGGAGCAGTTGAAGGAGACTGAGCGCCGCTTCACGCTGTCCACTGACGATTTCTTCCTGTTCAACCCCAACACACGGACGTGTCCGATTTTTCGCACCCGCCGCGATATGGAGATTGCCCGCAAGATGTATCGCGCAGCCGGGGTGTTTTGGAAGGAGGCAAAGGGCGAGGAGCCGGAGGTCAATCCTTGGGGGATCCACTTCATGCAGATGTTCAATATGACAAGCGACTCGGAGCTTTTCAGAACCCGGTTGCAGTTAGAGGGAGATGGCTGGGAGCTTGACGGCAACATATTCGTGCGTGGTGGCGAGCACTATTTGCCACTCTATGAAGCCAAACTATTCCACCAGTACGATCACCGTTTTGCCACGTTTAACGGGCAGTCTGCCAAGGATATCCGAAATGGGAGGGCTCGGCCCATGTCAGCAGAAGAGAAAATGGACAACCAGGCAGATGTACTGCCGAGGTATTGGGTTTCGGAGGCGGAGGTCGCCAAGAAGTTGGAAAAGCGTGAGAAGAAAAGTGTAAATGCCCCCCCCCATATATCAAACATATGCAGATTCTACGTCGCGATTCGGCTCATCTCCCGAGCTACGGATATACGCACGGCGATCGCGTCTTTCATACCACTCACCGGCCTGGGGCACAAAGGAGCAGTCATCAGGCTCAAGCGTGGGTAATGGCTTTGCGGCTAATCACCACAGCAACCAATCAGCGCACAGTGATCGCGTCTTTCATACCACTTACCGGCCTGGGGCACAAAGGAGCAGCGATAATACTCAACAATGGGTAACTCCTGTCCGAAAAACCACAAGAGCTACAGATGAACGAACTAGCATCGCTACATTCGTCCCAAGATCAGGCATGAGCGATCGAGCCCCACTTATCCATATTCAAGATGCTGAGAAGGCATGCCTTCTTGTCTCAAATCTCAACTCACTCGTGCTGGACTTTGCGGCCAGAACTGCTGTTGGAGGCACAGATCTCAGCTACTTTATCATCAAGCAGCTGCCTGTCCTGTCGCCGGAGGCATTCCTGAAGGAGTCCAAGTGTGGCCACAAATACGTTGAACTGATCGTGCCCCGCGTGCTGGAGTTAACCTACACGGCCAAAGACTTGGAGACATTCGCCAACGACTTGGGCTACCATGGACCGCCGTTCAAATGGGACGATCACCGGCGCCACCGGTTGCGGAGCGAACTGGATGCCATCTTTGCGCATATGTACCACTTGGAACGTGTTGACCTGGAGTGGATTCTGGACGCTTCACCGCCAAGCGTATCCTTTTCGGCTCTCAAGAAAAACGAGTTGAAGAAGTTCGGCGAGTATCGCACGCGTCGCTATGTGCTGGACGCATACGACAGGCTGAGTCGCAGTGAGATGCCCGATCTGGAGGCGGAATCAACCTGAGCCTCCTACTTGGCAAGAGTATGCGCCCGGCCCGCAGCAGGGAGCAGGATCAGGCCAAATCGAATGATTCGGCAGTCTCCTTCAGGATGCGCAGTGCGAGGTCGATGTCCTCAAGGTGCGTCCGGAAACATCCGACAGCCATTCGCAAAATCACCTTGCCGTTAATCACTGTAGACGTAATGAATATGCGACCCTCCTGGCGAGTGCGCCGCAGCAACCGGAGATTGAAATCATTTGGGTCTCCGTGCTTCGGTACGAATCGGAACGTCACTATAGAAAGATCCGGATACGGGCCTACTTGTATCCCGGACACCTTCTGGATTTCCTCGTAGAAATAGCGGGCGAGACGGATTTTCTCCGAGAGAGTGGCCCGGAAGGGCGCTACGCCCAATAGCTTCAGTGGCAGCCACATCCGAAGCCCCCGGAAATGCTTGGTAAGCTCCGGCGACAAATAAGCCGGCGAGGGCTCGTCCGGGTCGGTGTGCAGATCCATCATATAGGTTCCCAGACCACCGTGCGAATCTCCCAGCTTCTTCCGATCGCGCACAAGGAGCGCGCCCGTTCCGAAAGGGAGAAACAGCGTCTTGTGCGGATCCAAAACCAGGGAATCCGATAGCCCCATGCCGTCTAGTACGGACTCGCCTTCAGGACACAGGGCAAAGAAAGCACCGTATGCCCCATCTATATGGAACCACAAGCCGTGCGCACGCGCGATTTCATGCAGGTGGCGCAGAGGGTCCACTGTTCCGGTATTGGTTGTGCCGGCCGAACCCACTATAAGCCACGGCCGCAGGCCAGCGGCCAGGTCTGCTTCAATGGCAGCTTCCAGTAACTCAGGCGACATGCGTAACTGTCTGTCGACCCCAACCTTGCGCTGCTGGCAATGTCTAAGACCAACAATGCGCAGCGCCTTGTCCACGCAATGGTGCGTATGCTCGGTCACGTACACCACGATACGTCTCGCGTCATCCGCGAGGATGCCGTGGTCCTCGCGTGCCGCTACAATGGCCGACAGGTTGGCGAGGCTTCCGCCTGACGACAGATAGCCACCTGCACCGGACGGATAACCAGCTACATCGGCCATCCAGCGAATCAACATATTTTCCATGCGTACGGCCCCCGGCGAGGCATCGAATACACCGGCATAACGATTCGAAATGGCCGCAAGAAAATCGCCAAAGGCCGAATACACCAGTCCGCCGGATGGTATGTAGCCGAGGTATCGAGGAGAGCCAGGATTGCAGCCTACGTGATCGACATTCTTGTGCAAAAGAGAGAGTGCCTGATCCACCGTAATTCCCTCCTCAGAGATAGGAGAGGCTAAAAGATCGGCTCCCTTATCTTCGGGCATCACGTACGCTGGCGTGCGATTGACATAGGCCACGTGGTGGCGTGCGTATGCTGTGACCTTGGTAATTAGTTCATCCCAAATGGCCGGTGTGGGCTCCAGTATTCGCGCCCTGCGTTCCAGTTCTTGTATGTATTCAAGATTTGACTGCGATGGGATCGGCATAGATCTATCTTGATCGAGAACGGATCCGCTCATGATTCGTGTGCTTGCGTAAGTCATTTCTCCTCAAATTATATGCATATGGTCCCTGTTTATGTCCGTGTGTTGCTCGTAAATCCCGCGTATATCGGTCATGCGCCCGGACTGCTTTTGCCTTTTTCCTTACGAGGAAATGACGTAATTGCTGCAACCGAATTGCAATCTCATAATGATTCGCCCTGAGATCACAAATCGCATGGCCGAAGCAGGGGCGGTAGCAGTCCTGCGCATACGTCGCAAACTTTCCCTCCTGCCGGCTGCCGAAGCCCTTGCTGAAGGCGGCGTACGGGTACTCGAGGTGACCCTGACCTCCCCCAATGCCCTGCCCGCTATCAGATCGCTTGCAGCGCGCTTCACACCCGAGCTTATCATTGGTGCCGGATCGGTACTCACGGCTGAGCAGGTGCACCAAGTCGCCGAAAACGAAGCCTGGTTTATTGTAAGTCCGGTAGTCAAACCGGATGTCATCACCGCGGCCCATGCGTGTGGCCTGCCGGTTATGCCGGGCGTGTTTACGCCCACGGAAGCCCAGATAGCACACGAGCTCGAGGCGGATATGATCAAGGTATTTCCGGCCGGATTTCTCGGAGTAGGCTACATCAAAGCACTCTTGGCTCCTATGCCGCATTTGCGTCTGGTTCCAACGGGTGGGGTTACGCCGGCCACGGCAGGTGAATGGATCGAAGCCGGCGCGGCCGCGGTGGGGATCGGGAGCGCGCTGGCTGACGAAACAACCATAGCCGAGGGTCGCCTTTCTATACTCACCGAGCGCGCACGTGTACTGTGCGCCAGTATTGCCGCGTCTCGCAAAGCCATTCAAGTGTCATGAAAATCTGCACCATGGGAGAACTCATGCTCCGGTTTTCACCGCCGGAGTTTGACCGGTTCACGCAAGCATCTTC
>JAAXGT010000163.1 GCA_012271205.1 Rhodothermales bacterium | reverse complement strand
GTGATCAATGTGCGCAGTCTCAGCTCCCTGGAATTGAAGGTTCGGCTCGAGCTTGAGGATCCGGACAGCCGATACCTGTTGTACTCCTCAGAAGAGGCACCAATCCCGGATGAAGACTGGCTGCGGGATATCCGGCTGTACGCTTGCAGTTTCCGGGCCGACTGGGCCTCCATGATCCTCCGTGAGCTGGGCCTTACGAATTCGCACCTGCGCGAGCAGGTTAAGCGTCGCTATAAGTTTCTCAAAAACAAGAAGCGCCGTATTGCTCTGCAAAACCTCATAACACAGAAGGACGATGAGGCCGATCTGGACCGCAAGATGCTATCCGTGATCTCAAAGTCCGGCCAGGCTGACATATCCAGTATTCTACGCGCGCTCCTGCACTCTATGGCCTCCGGTCATGACTTGGACCCTGAAGCCGTGCCACCCGCATGGAACGACGTCGAAAAGTTTGGGCTGCATGACTCCTTTTGGGAATTGGCAAAACAGCATTTCGGATACAAAGCGGAAGTCCCCCGCATGGCGGATCTGGTTTCGCGGATGTTGGTCTCCGATTTCGAACATCATTTGAAGGGAGACCTTCCGATTGCTCTATGGGATCTAAGACTCCCGCCGTCCGGAACCCACAATGCTGTCGTATTGCTGAACCAGTGGAAGGATAGCAGCAAGAATGGGCCCAGCTATAATTGGTGGGCTGACGAAATTTGGAGTCTATTGGATCTCGAAAATCGATTAGGCAAGTACAGGCTGGACGACCTGCTGGACGTTACGACGTTCGCTCGCGTTGACTGTGTTATTGTTAAAGGCCTTTTGGAGCGTATTCACACAGATGGTCCCGTAGACGCGGATGTGATTCACACCATTGCAAAGCGCCGCAGCCGCTCTCACTGGGTATCGTCGGTCACGATCCCGAAGGCTGTCCGCGAAGCACGTTCATCTGTTTACGAAGCGCTCTCTGCAGCCGCCCAAGTTTTCGAGTTACGTCACATATATGCCGGTGGCTTTGACTGCCCAGATGCTATAACGCTGTATCAGAAGTACGAAACCGAGCTGTTCAGGATTGACCAGCTCTATCGGCATTTCTGCAGATATGCCAGGCGGGCTGCCCGCGGAAATATGGACGTGCTCAAGGAGCTTCAAGAGGAAATCGAGAAATGCTACTGCGACTGGTACCTCACCGAAATTGCCCTTGCCTGGAATAAGCATATAGAGGCCAATCTGCCAGTGCATTGGAGATGCGGCCTTGTGCCCCAGCAATACCACTTCTATGCCAACACTATTGAACCATGGGTCAGACAAGGCCTCAAGCGCCGAGCCTTCGTCATTATCAGTGACGCCCTGCGCTACGAAGTCGCCGACGAGCTCATGCGCGAGATCAATCGGGGAGCGCACTGCGATGCCCAGCTATCGTCACAACTCGGCGTCCTCCCCTCATACACGGCACTCGGTATGGCCAGTCTGCTGCCACACGACAAGCTTTCATTTACACAAAAGGGGGGCGTACAGCTGGACGGCCAACCGACTGGCTCTCTCGCGCAGCGCAACGACCTTCTCCGCAAAAGAGGAGGCATGGCCATAAAGGCCGAAATGTTGCATTCGATGCGCAAGCAGGAAGGCCGAAATGCCGTTGCCGATGCACGCATCGTGTACATCTACCACAACGAGATCGATTCGACCGGCGACTCAAGAGCAACTGAGGAAGATACGTTCGAGGCCGCGGCACGCGCTATAAAAGACCTGCGGAATCTGACCCGCTTCCTGATTGACTCGCTGAATGCCAGTTATGTCGTAATAACTGCTGATCACGGCTTCCTGTTTACGAACTCGGAACCCGAACTGCCTGAAAAAAGCACCATCAGTGAGCGGCCATCCGGCGCGGTGATTGCCAAGAAACGGTACTTGCTGGGAAGAAACCTGCCTGAATTCCAGCATGCGTTTCGTGGATACACACGTGTTACGGCCCGGGCAGAAAGCAGTATGCAGTTCTGGATTCCAAAAGGCTTCAACCGATTCCACTTCGTTGGGGGCGCTCGATTCGTCCACGGAGGTGCAATGCTACAGGAAATCGTCGTGCCTGTGATCAAAGTCAGGTATAAAAAGAAACATAGGCAGCGCCACAGACAAGTGGGCGTGCAGGTCCTGGGACAGAGGATCCGTATTACAACGCCTCGGTACCGAATAAGCCTGCTCCAGATAAATCCGGTCACGGAAACCGTTCGGGAGGTGACGCTCAAAATTGCAGTCTACGAGGATAATCAGCCCGTTACAGACATTCATACTGTTACATTTGACAGTACTTCCGACAACATGGAAGAGCGCCAGAAGTCCGTGATCCTGACACTTCGCGATCAGCCCTACTCCAAGCATATCCGGTACAGGCTGGTACTCCGCAATGTGCTCACCAACGTAACGGAGGAGCACCCGGTTATAATTGACCGAGTAATTATTGATGACTTCTGACGTTGCCACTGCGGAAACCAGCCTTGACCAGCTGCTGAATACGCATTTTACAGGCCGGGTCGTTCGCAAGGACCTCACTAAGCTGGTCAAAGAAGGCGCAAACGTGCCCGTTTACGTACTTGAGTATCTCTTGGGCAACTACTGCGCCACAGATGATGCCACCTTGATTGAAGATGGTCTTGCAACCGTAAAACGCGTCCTTGCCGATAATTACGTACGTCCGGACGAAGCCGAGAAAATGAAATCTATAATCCGCGAGCGGGGCAGCCTCCGGGTTATAGACAAAGTCACGGTCAGATTGAATGAAAAGCGAGATGCCTACGAAGCCCATCTCCTAAACCTTGGAACGAAAGGCATTGAGATTGACCCGGCAGTCGTTCGGAAGTATGAAAAACTTCTGGCGGGCGGCATCTGGTCGATCATTACGATGCAGTACTACTATGAATCCGGCCAGCAGACCTCTCCTTTCGTCGTGGACAGACTCAAGCCCATCCAGATGGCCAATATGGACGTGGATGAGCTACTTGAAGCCCGCGACCACTTTAAGGAGTCTGAATGGATCGATGTGCTGCTCCGCTCCAGCGGCTACGAGCCTGCACAGTTCGAAGATCGCGTGAAGTGGCACTTGCTATGCCGGCTTGTGCCGCTGGTGGAGAACAACTACAACGTGTGTGAGCTGGGTCCCCGGGGGACAGGCAAGAGCCATATCTACAAGGAGATCAGCCCGTACAGCATCCTGATCTCTGGAGGACAAACCACGGTAGCCAATCTGTTTTACAACCTTTCCACACGCCGGGTAGGACTCGTTGGTGTCTGGGATGTGGTCGCCTTTGATGAGGTGGCGGGTATCAGCTTCAAAGATCGAAGCGGCGTACAAATCATGAAGGACTACATGGCATCCGGGTCATTTGCACGCGGACGTGACCAGATCAATGCCAATGCCTCCATGGTTTTCGTAGGCAACATCAACAAGCCGGTGGAAGAGCTGGTCAAAACCAGCCACCTGCTGGCCCCCTTTCCGGAGGCCATGATCGATTGTGCGTTCTTCGACCGCTTCCATGGCTACATTCCGGGATGGGAAATACCGAAAATGCGCCCGGAGTTCTTCACGAATCAATATGGCTTAATAGTTGACTACCTGGCTGAATTCCTGCGTGAGATGCGTAAACGCAACTTCGGCGATGCCATTCAGCGGCACTTCACACTCGGCCGGGACCTGAACCAACGCGACACGATCGCCGTCAAGCATACGGTCTCCGGACTCCTGAAACTGCTCTATCCAAACGAGACTTACGATAAAGAAGCGGTTCGTCGGTGCTTGGAATACGCACTGGAAAATCGGCGACGGGTAAAGGAGCAACTGAAGAAGATCGGCGGGATGGAATTCTATGATGTACGGTTTTCCTACCTGGACTCTAAATCCAGAGACGAGCACCATGTGGGTGTTCTCGAGCAGCGAAGCGGCGGAATCATTCCCGAGGGCCCACTGAAGCCCGGCTTTCTGCACGTCGTAGCAGCGGCCGGTAGTGGGCGCCTTGGCTTGTACCGCATCGAAACGCAGATTACTCCGGGGACCGGTAAGCTGACCATTACCGGCTTGGGATTGAATTCGCCGGCCAAAGAGAACATTCGGGTTGGTTTCGATTTTTTCAGGGCAAATGCAACATCCATCAGTGCCGCAGCCAAGCCCAATGAATTCAATTTCCACATCCAGGTGGCTGACCTGCTCAACACAGGACCCTCGCCAAACCTGACATTGGCCACATTTCTTGGTTTGAGTTCGGGGCTTCTTGACATACCGGTCCTTTCGCAAATGGTAGTGCTCGGATCCATGAGCATTGGAGGCACTATTACGCACGTCGACAGTCTCGCCGGGTTGCTGCAGGTTGCCGCGGATGCCGGAGCCACCAAGGTGTTGCTTCCGACAGCCAATGCCGGAGATCTTCCTACTGTACCGGGAGAACTGTTCACAAGATTTCAGACTAGTTTCTATATCGATCCGCGAGATGCCGGCCTAAAGAGCCTCGGCAGGAATTGAGCAAAATGGCGGCCGCGGGCCCACCGCCACTTGGAATTCGCGGCATAGCTGAGCGGTGGTTATTCGATCTTTGTGACCGTAATGGCTACAGGGAATTACAGTGCGTGCTACCGATGTTTATTATCCTGAGTTGGGCCACAGACATGCGGAGCAGCCATGAGGCCGCACATCCATCTATGGACACTTGGTAATCATGGAGCGCAGGTTGGTTACGAGCGGCAGCCCTTGGGAACCCGAAGTCGGGTATTCCCGCGCCGTACGCGTGGGAAGGCATATCTTTGTTGCCGGTACTACAGCACTCGATGAAGCGGGGCGGCTGGTCGGCCCCGGTGACGCCTATGCGCAGGCGCGGCAAGCCCTGAAATTGATTGAGCAGGCGCTTTGCACCGCAGGCGCTAAGCTTGAAGATGTGGTCCGTACGCGGATGTATGTAGTGGATATTGACGAGCATGGCACCGCCGTAGGACGCGCACACGGCGAGGTGTTTCGTGATATACGCCCGGCAGCCACTATGGTGGAAGTGTCTCGCCTCATCGATCCGCAAATGCTGGTCGAAATCGAAGCCGAGGCATTCTGCCACGCGTAGAAGTCGTATTCATCGGCAGCCTGCCACTACCAGTCTTACTTGCCTTTTTGGAGGATAGGACCATGAACGCCCTGCCTGGCAGATAGAGTACCGGTCGAATGATTTCCGGCAAGAGGGCATCTAAGTTCAACTGGGACTATCGATCTATAAATACCGTAAGCTACTATTATGCAGCGGTTGATGGCTAGTCAAAATGGTTCTTGTATCACTTACGATATGCAAATATGATCGAGATTTCGTCGGACCTAATGAGACGGCCGCAGACGAAGTTGTCAAGCGGATGCCGTGCTTTCCCAGGATGTACTTGACGAGTCGCTGCAGGTTGGCACGGATTTCTTCGTGAAGCGTCCAGTCGGCCCCGGCAACCAACTCGCGGGCGATCTCGCGCATCGTATCATCGCCGGGAACCTGGACGGCGCTGTCGTTCGTCTCCCGCGCCGCTTTCGAGGATGTCCGCAGGGCTGGCTCGGAACACCGTAAGGTGCCCAAGCCAGCATACCCCACGGATTGTCACATACTTTGGGAAGCTCTGATCAACGGTACTTTAGGAGCAGATTACTTGCCTGAAGCCCATAAATGGGGGATTGAGGGTAATATTTTGGAGTTTCCGTCTGTTTTTGGTGCCCGTGAAGCAGTATCCATGCCGCCAGGACGCACCGTCCTAGGCCGTCATGAAATGTTGGCGTACCCTATAGAGATTGGCTAAAGCCAATAGGGTGTACAGCTGGGCCGCATTCTTGTGACTGAACTTTATAGTATTTGTGATATAGTTCGGGAAGGAGACTCAGAAGAATCAGATACAGGAGCCGGGACCCAAACAGACTATCGACAAGGGACAAACTGCCATTCGGCTTGTCGGCACCGTGCCTACCGAACTTTGGAACCGGCTTGGACGCAACTTCTCCCAAAAGTACGCTCCTTCGATAGCTATAAGGTCGATATCGATATTTCTGCAAGCGGCGATGCTGTGCTTGCCCAACACAAGGAAAAAGAACTGCGACAGATTCTGGATGACCTTGGCCTACGTGACCAAGTTCGTGTAGAGAGTAGGAAAGCGTAGTGTGCACACGACGTGGGTATCGCACTTGTGAGGACACTGGCGGTCCGCGGAAGAAATGGGGTTTCAGAGTGCCGGGTGAAAAATAGGCGCCAGCGCCGATACGAAGACGCGTTTGGGACCACGATGGATTCTACGGCTTGAAAAGCCGACGAACAGACCAAAAAGCCCATAGCAGCCCGGTGCGGGTCCCATGTTGAATTTCGGTATGATCCTGCTTGTCTGATCTGCCACCTCTTACGTCCAAGTCGGTATAAAGCTTGAAGCATCGATTATAAGGCTCTAAAAATGGTATCGCATCACCAGAGCCATAGTGATGGTTTCCAATTCGGAGGTCCCGATAATTCCTTTGACCGGTTCGCTGCCATCTCTTCGGTTATTTGGCGCATGGCTACGCAGCGGGTCCCAGACCAGCGAATCTGATTCAAACCGGGTATAGTCGATACGTCTAAGCTTGGCACCTAGCGATACCCGCCGGGTCAACATATAGTCCATGCCAATAGTCAGCTGCCAGGCCAGGATGTAATTCCTAAGCTCGGCGTTTCCGTTACTCATCGTTCCGGCCAAGTTACGGCGCACCTCTTCTACATTGGGCAGTCCTTCGCCCGTTTGGATGGCCGCAACGTTGGGGTTACGGTACCATGTGCTGGAATAGAAGGTGTTTACACGGCTCATGCCTGCCCCAGCCCCGACATAGGGTATCCACGGTCCCCGGATGCGGGGCGTTAAGGCGACGGAGCCGCTGAGCATCAAGTTGTGAGACGTGAAATCTCCAACGAACTCGCGAGCCGTGTAGATTTCCTGCGCCAACTTGTCCGCTTCGGCTCCGGTACTGGAACCGATTTCAGCGATCTGGTTGTATGCGGAATGGCTGTACAAGTATTCCAATTCAGCCCGTATGAGGCGCGATAATCTGCGGCCCACAGTAAGGCTGGCCGTCAGTCCAGTGGCAGCTTCAGTGTCGACCTCCCACGTACTTCCTTCGCCAGGATTCGGATCAGTGCAACCAGGCACCGAGGCATAGAGGGGATTGATATACTCGTCACAAACACTGGCACGGTCAGTGCTGGTGTTGACAAATGACAGGGATGGGGCATAATGTCCGCCGATTTCCACAGACAGGAAGGATTGTGAAAATGCATCGAGGTTCGCTGCAACAATGAATAAGGACACGAGCAACAAGCGGAATAATTTCATTGGACTTTGTGAGAGCGTTCAAAAACGATACTACACTGTTGGTCTGGCACTTTGTTCACCAGACACCGGAGATCCAACTGACATTGTTGTAGCCGGCGTGTCCATAACTGTAGGCAGGTGCAACAGTCCTGTACCATGTCTGCACCGAGCAAGCCGCGGAGGCCGGATCTGTTATTGTAACGGCAAGTCCTCTCGTAATTCGGATGCCAGCAGGTGCTGGACGGCCTCCAGACGTCCGTCATTTTGAGCGGGCGTTACGCCCAGTACAGCACACATGAGTTCGTAAATGTGTACGATTGCAAAGGGCCTTATATATGTCTATGCTCGTTGAACTTATGGGATTTGGTGGTCCGACTCCCGCCGATTGATCCCCGCCGAACAGTTTCTCAGCCGCGAATCTTCCGGCGGCTCTCCAGAACCTTCCGGAGCTGTCCCGCTCGGCCTGCTGGTAGCACTTCAGCACCGTCTGGGCGTTCTTCCAGCCGCCAAGCTTGCAGGGCACCCTGAGCAGCAGGCTCATCAGGTCCGTGGCAAACTTGCAATTCAGCGAGTGCCGACCCTGTCCGCGTTTCGGCTCCAGCCCCGCGAGCGCCTGCACCTTGCTCCACCACTGTGCGCGCACACGCGGCTCATGCTCCTCGACGCATCCCACGACCCCGGCGGCACCGGTCCCGAAATTTATCTCGCTCGCTTCCTCCAACGCGACGAGCGCCTCGGCGATGATGGACGTGTTGTGTTCGTAGCCTGTCTTCTCGTGCTTCGCGTGCCACCAGATGATCTCGCCTTCCATGTCGATGTCCGACCACCGGAGCTTTCGGATGGCACCGATCCGATGTCCGGTCTCGTGCGCGAGCACAAGCGCGACGTGGAACCGTTAACCGACCTGCCGAGAAATCCGGGACAACGCCGATATTCGTCCTCGGTGATGACGATCCGGTTCGGGATCCTTTTCCTGAGCTTCTTGAAGCGTACCCGCCCTGCGGCTTGTAATGGAGACTGAACTCGTTCCGAGCGGAAACGGCTGGATCTTCTTCCTTAAAGTCTTCCCTTTAGGATTGCCCCGGCCAAGCTGGGCGCGGGGGAGAAGCGGCGACTCCGGATCAACGGTTCTGCTGGCACCCCACCTACAAGGGCTTCGGCGTTGGGTGACTGGGGAAAAT
>JAAXGT010000170.1 GCA_012271205.1 Rhodothermales bacterium | reverse complement strand
TGGAATAGGTCCGGGGTCCCGACCGAGAGAGCGGGTCGATACCCGTCGGCGCAGATACGGGCGTCCGGTGGGTTGGGCGGGTCCAAGCCAGCCCGTAGCGGCGGGCGCCGTCCATTCCGGCCCCCCAGTAGGCCAAACCGCCCGGCCTCCGGATGGAGGTGAGATCACGGCTCCCTACCGGATCGCAGCGGTCCACCGTCCGTCCCCGCAGCCGATTCCGGGCCTGGAGTCGGGCAGGAGCGCTTCGGATCAAGCGCCATCAGACAGCGGACCCGCTTCACTTGGACGACCGGGCCTGGGCGTCGCCAAGCCTCCGTCATGCGACGCACTCCCTACATCGGACCGGCCGGGTACCGCTCGTCTATCAGGCGCCTCCGCGCCCGGTTCAGCGAGGGCTCTTTTGCCGGCGCATCGTCCCCCGTAGAGCGCGGCCGGTCCAACCGCGCACACGGACGCTGGAGGCTCAGTGTATCGTCCCCCCTACCGCGCCGGACCAAACGGGGCCGCACTACCGCTTTTTTTCAACCCGGCCCCCTCCATCTGAAGACGACCCATCGGAGCGTACCGCGCCTCACGGCGCGGGGCCTCCGCCGGTCGGGCGACGCCCCGACGCTTGGAAAAAATCACCTTCCAGCCCTCCAACGTGGGCTGCTTCCAAGCCCTCACTGGAGAGGGATATCCCTCCAACCGGCTCGCGATCGGACTGATCGTATACTCCCCCCGGATGGCCTCAACGGCCACACGAGACTGGAAGGCCGCCGTGTACGTACGCCTCTTCATAGCCTGAAAACTCCCTCATTTTCTTGGCCACCCTCTACCTTAAAGTATGGTCCAATTTTTGGGGAGCATTTCAGTATATCTGAGCCAAATGGAGGTTAACCTCTTGTGCACCGTGTACTCCCGATACTAATTGACGATCAACAACAGGCAAATCCAGCGTACGGGCCAAAGATGAATCAATGCAGCTTGCAGTTGCCCCTGTATCCACCAAGGCTCGATACAGCTCCGAGGCGACATTAGGCCTTCCGCCACTATCGGGTTTGTATGATGCATCAAAGCCGATATGCACAGACAACGTAGGGCCTATCCTTTGAAGCTTCACATGCCCATCTGGAACACCGCACTCTACCTCAAACATTGACGGGATTATACAACATGGATGCCGGTAGACTAACTGGCCCAATCCCTACCTGCCTTATCAAGTAAGGCCCCCTACCGAACTTTGAGACAGTATCAGTTGCCGCTTCTTCAAAGGAGTCGTACGTACCGACAAGCTTTTCGTCATAAAGGACTACCCACTTGCCAAAATGATCGGTCTCAAGGGAATCCCGCAGTCGGTCATATGCCTCTATCTGCTGGCTAAGCTCTATCATTGACTCCTTTACCGTCTCTGGCGAGCCTATTTGTTAATCCCCTCCTTGCGGCCGACCTGCCGGAACGTCATTCCAAAAACCTGCTCCGACGTTGTACCCAGCGGCACTATAACGTACTGGGGTAGCACGGCTTTTTTGCGCTTGCGACGGGCCAAGACGGCCTTCGATGAAGCCTCCCAGTTTGGCCAGCCGTTCTGACACTTTGCCAACCTCGCAGGCTAGGCCGCCCCTGTCTTTATGCAGTTTCCACAAAAAAGTCGCCACGGCTACAAAACCGCCAATAGCTACCCAATCAAGCCCAATGCCCGGCATCATTTCTGTGCTTGCGTCCTTAGCCCATTACGTTTCCTCTTGCGGCTGCGATGCTCCAGACCAGCCTTTGGTAAAACCCTCTATCCGACCAAGCCAAACGTTCAAGCCAAACGTTCCAGCACATTGCGGATGTCCTTAGCCAGCTTCCACAGGAAACCAGTTACGGCCACAAAGCCTGCAATAGATACCCAATCAGTATTCGGATCCGGCATTTGCGTGCTTGTCCAAGTCCCTGTGAACGCAGTACCTCTTTGCGTAAACGCCAAACGCTCCGCACCGCCACGGGTTCATGGCACGGCAGTAAACAGCCTTTCCCCGCATAAGCCCCACGAGCCAAGTAGGCTATCTGTGTGAGTCAGTTGTTGGCCTTACAGGACTCCAACGCTTCGCAGATTTGAAAAACGTCTATGCCCTCATCTTTTAGCTTTCTCGCCTGCAAGCCTGCTTGTTTCGCCAACTTCTGCATACGGCTGATTTTATCTGCCAGATCGGTATCGGAACAAACAGGAATGAGCGGACCTTATGGCCGGCTACATTAAGTGTTTCCATACCGACCGGAGGCAATGTATAGGATTTGGTGTCAGGCATCCGGCTATCCTAGAAGTAACCGGTTGCCGTTGCACAGTCCATCTATTTTTGGCTTCTGGCACCTCCTCATCCAAGTAGTCAGCCAATATCCACAAGTAGGACGCAAGCCCATTGGCCTCATGGCAGATACGCTCAAGGTCTTGCAGACATTCTGCCTTTGAGAGCCAAGAGCGTGCCATATTGTTGGTCGAGGCTCTTGAGTCAGACATGATCCTTCCTACAGAAATATCATGGACCCAGCGAGTGCGTCTCATGCGGGATACGGATGAACCAATACGCAGCCGTGCGCGGGCACTGTTAAAGCTTCCTTCTGCAACTGCAGATATTGACACCAACGACATGGACCCTGGCGATTTCGGTCGCGGTGAGCGGATATTTGTGGCACATTGCGGCCAGTGCCACAAGTCGGATGAAACTGGAAATGCCAACTTTGGGCCAGATCTGGCAACCATCAGGCATTGGCCCCGGCAGGCACTCCTGGACAAGATCAAGAACCCTCAGCGTTCGATCGCCAGTGGATACGAACAGTGGCGTATAACGCTGACCAATGGAAACTCGCTGGACGGTGTCATTGCAGCTGAAACCCCCACCACGGTTACGATGCTGACGCTTACGAAAGCTCACACGCTGCGTCGGGACGACATTGCAAAGTTGACCGCACTACCCGGTTCTGCCATGCCTGCCGAATTGGATGCTGCAATGAGCCGGGAAGATTTGATCGATTTGCTTAGCTTTCTGCTACACGCCAACGCGCCACGCTGACGCGTTGAAAGAAGGCAATTAACCCTCACTCATTTTACCCATGGTACAACGCACTATTGCACTGAGCTTCCTGCTCACTTTACTCATGGCGCCCCTAATGGCGCAAACACCGCCCATACCCTCGCTGGATGCATGGGAAGTGCACGATTTGGAGCGCCCCCAACCACGCATGGTTACTCCTAGCGCAATGACTCCCGCCCCGCCTCCGTCCGACGCCATTGTGCTATTCGATGGCCAAAGCCTAGATGAATGGACACACCGAACCGGTCAACCGGCCTCCTGGACTGTAAAAGACGGATACATGGAAGTACGTGCCGGAGCTGGCGCAATCGCCACCAAGCGATCATTTGGAGACGTACAACTCCACATTGAATGGGCTACGCCAAATAGCGGTGACGGTCAAGACAGCGGAAACAGTGGCGTATACCTCATGAACACGTACGAAGTGCAAGTACTCAATTCGTACGAAAACAAGACTTATCCCGACGGGCAGGCTGCCGCACTTTATGGCCAGTACCCGCCGCTTGTTAACGCAAGCCGGCCTGCTGGAGAATGGCAATCATACGATATTGTCTTCAGGCGACCGCACTTTGACGATAACGGGGATCTTACGCGACCTGCACGTGTGACCGTGTTCCACAATGGAGTATTGGTCCAAGATAACGTGATCTTGACGGGACCTACCGGACACCGGTCGCGTCCGCCGTACCAGGCACATGAGGACCAGCTGCCGATGGTCTTGCAGGATCACAACGAGCCAACGCGCTACCGCAACATATGGGTGCGCGAACTTGCACCTGAGATGTAAGCAGTATTGTGGCTTTCGTTGCCGGTTTTGATATCGGTGGGACGCACACACGTTGTGCCGTAGCCGCCCACAATGCACCGCACGAGATATTGGCTTCGCAGGTCGAAGCCACACCGCGTCAAGGGGTTGCTTCCGTTCTTGATTGTGCCGAGCATCTGTTACATCGGTGCTTGGAGAAGTTAGACGGCACTCAAAGCATCATTGCCGCCGGATGTACAGCTCCGGGCATGACGGATACTGAGCGGGGCGTGATTATTGAAGCGGCCAATTTGCCCGGGTGGCTTGATGTACCACTCAAAAAACGCTTGCGTGAGCGGTTAAGCGTCCCCGTCGCCATTGCCAACGACGTGAATGCCGCTGCATTGGCCGAGGCCCTGATCGGTGCTGGACGTGGGCTTTCACCACTGGTGTATCTAACAATCAGTACCGGCGTAGCTGCGGGAATTGTAATCGGCGGAGAAATATTGCAGGGAGCACATTATAGTGCGGGTGAAGTGGGCACGGTGATCCCGGACAGGCGGCATTTGAGTCGTGACTGGCGACCAAATGGATGCCTCGAGCTTACCGCAGCTGGTGTGGGGTTGGGGCGGATATGGGTCGATCTACGTGGCGGTGAACCCGGGGCCCACCGCGCACGCGAAGTGTTCTTGGCGGCCGATGCCGGCGATGCACAGGCAATTGAGTTGGTGAACCAAACGCGAGACTACCTCTCGCAAGGTGCCGTGGCCATAGCCAGCGTGCTGGATCCTGCGTGCATCGTCATTGGAGGCAGCATTGGACTCAACCGCCCAGCAATCCGGCAGCGCATGCAAGAAGTACTGGAAGCATCGCTTCGATTTCCCCCGGCAATTATTCCTGCCACCCTGGGGGGAGAAGCACCACTAATTGGTGCTATGTATCTCGCCGCGCTGTTGGCTGATTCCTGAGCGACTCGGCATCTGCGGAAGATTGGGCCTCCTCAAGCATTGTCTTCGATTCTTTGGATGACCCAGCCGTAACTTTTGTGTCGGATGATGGCACTAGTGTGCCGTTGTAGCTGCCCTCAAACGCCTCGTTCAGAGCAGCAAGCACTGTATCCTTGGACAACCCCGCCACCTTAGCGTAGGCCCCAACCAGACATCTTACATACACGGGAGTCAGCAGAGAATGGTCATACAAGCCGGTTGCTTCTAACTCGCGCAGGGTATCCACGTACACACAGGTTTCTCTTGAGATGACTTTCAACGAGACACCATTGGCTTCGCGTAGCGTACGCATGTCGCGTCCAAATCGCTGCCGAGCCTCTTTCTGCAAAAACGCTTCCTTTTCCCTCATTGCAATTAGGAAACACTGCTTTATGCGCAGATCCTGACGTCTTACGCATGGTCCCATGATCTAGTGCCGCCCGGTCATTAAGCAGGCTCACCTGAAGGTGTACGGACTATTGAGATCGCACGAGGAAGAAGGCAATAGTGATCTTTGACCAAAGAAGCCACAACGTGGCTTGATGAAGAACGCGATTCAGGTCCGTGCGCTGTTTGCCCGCACCAATTTCTGTATGGTAAGAGAGGCCTTACTTGCCAACCCGGGGACAGGCATGGGCAAAGAACATTCACGGAGGATCCTCGCAGTGAGGTGCTCCCCAAACGTTGGACAGAAACCGACTGGATTTAAGATAGAAAACGACACGTTATGGATTAGCTTGGGGTCGGGTGGACTGTAGCGGAACGGGCGTGGGCCATGGCGGGGCTGTCCTAGGACGGTCTGAGCCCAAATACACCTCGGCGGGGGGGGGCGATAGCCCAGGGCCGG
>JAAXGT010000197.1 GCA_012271205.1 Rhodothermales bacterium | reverse complement strand
GGCCCGGTCGGGGGTATGCTGTCTCTATCGGTGTCCGAACTGAGTCGTCGGGCAAAGTCGGGCCGGGTCACCCGCGCGGGTGGAGGTGCGCTATCGGCGCGTGGTTCGGCCGCCGACGCCAGACAAGACGGCGGCACCGGTGCGCCTATCGGCGATCCATGTTCGGGAGATCACGCCGCCGGCCGGGGCTCAACGCCTGGAATGGTACCGGTTAACCACGGCCCACGTACGTTCGGCGGCAGAGGCGGAGCAGATCGTCCGGTATTACCATCTGCGCGGGCGCGTGGAGGACCTTTTTCGGGTGCTCCAGACGGGCGGCCAGGGGAGCAGCGGCGGAGGTCGCCCGTCTGACCGGTGGCACCCCGCGATTACGCGGCTCTTGGTCACGGCCGGGCGCCTTATGCGGAGGACGCTGTTGGGCCGGGGGAGGGCCGACCGGCCGGCCGAGGTCCGCTTCACCGAAACGGAGCGGGAGAGGCTTCGGGTCTAGGCGCGTACCTACCGCCGGCCCGACCCTACGGATCGGGTGTCGGCGGTCTGGCTGGTGGCGATGAGGGGGCTACCGGAACTGAAAGCAGGATTCGCCGCCGGGTCACCAGATCCTGGGGCGCGGCTACGCCCGTCTGCCGATGCGGGCGATCGCCTATGCGGAATGGGGGCGATCTACGACCGGGTGGAGCGTCCGCCGCTCTGACGGCTGGACCGGCCATCACGTGGCTCTCATTCGTCGGTCATCCTACACCCCCGAAGTGGGCCGGAGCCGCCTGTACTTCACCCGTTGGCTGCATCACAGCCGCGGTACGGACCCCCAAACACCCGGTCCGCGGTAGCCGCCGGTCAACCGACGTAAGCCAGACCCTGCATCAGCCGCCCACAACGAGGGCTTATTGTGCCCCGGAAGCCGCATCATGCGGCCATTGTCAGGTAGGTTTTGTGGCGACTCGGCAGGGCTAGGCCAACTGCTCAATTGATGCTCTCCTCGTCGGGATCTACCATGCTTGGGTTGTGATCATCGAGTGCCAGTACTACTCCGACGAAATGGGCCACGAAATGATGGGCCGTACGGGTCACACTCTGCACGGGCATCCTGTATCTGGGGATCCAGTCATATAACCGCGCTATTCCCCCTTTTCATAGCGTACGTCACCGCCAACGATAGTGTAGAGCACCTCCGCGGAAAGGATTTCGTCATCAGGAACAGTCATGATGTCCTTCGAAAGAACGACGATATCCGCCAGTTTTCCTAGGGTCAAGGAGCCTTTGATTTCCTCTTCGAAGGCCGCGTAAGCGTTGTTTAGTGTATAGGACTGCAGGGCCTGCGCCCGTGTCAGGCGCTCTTCCGAGAAGAACACCGAGCCGTCGGCAAGCTTGCGGGTAACGGTTGCATAGAAGCTGGCGATCGGGTCTACGTCTTCAACTGGCGTATCTGTGCCATTGGTGACCACCGCTCCCGTCTTCCAGAGCTCCTGCCAACGGTATGCGCCCGAACGCGCCCGCTCCTCGCCAAGTCGGCGATATACCCAAGGGGCATCGCTGGTACAGTGGATTCCCTGCATGGAGGCAATAACGCCGAGAGATCCGAACCGGGGGATGTCGTCTGGATGAATGTGCTGCGCATGCTCAATCCGCCACCGCAAATCGTCTCCGGGAATCTGCGCATACAGGTCTTCAAAAATGTCAAGCACCACCCGGTTGGCGCGATCACCAATAGCGTGGATATTAACCTGGTAATCATGGGTAGCGGCCACTTCGGCAGTACGCCGAATTTCCTCTGGATCCACAGTGACGAGACCGGTACTGCTCGGCATGTCCGCATAGGGTTCAAGCAGCCACGCTCCGTGGGAGCCCAGCGCCCCGTCAATGGACCGCTTGACGCTGCGGACGGTCAGATAATTATTGCCGTAGCCCACCATGCGATAATCTGCCAGATTGTTGGCGAGGGCTTCGCTGGAAGCCAGTACCATTACATACAGGCGCACGCGCAAGCGACTCTCGTCGGCCAGACGCTTGAACATGTCAATAGTGCCGAATCCAGCTCCTGCGTCCTGGAATGAGGTTATGCCCTTGGCGAGGCTTTCCTCGGCAGCCAGTTGGGCTTGCATGCGCGCCTCCTCTTCCCGCTCCTCGGGGGTCATCGATTCCCTTGCCCGGGCATAAGCAGCACCTACGAGGCCTTGGGCGGTTTCGCGGAGCAGGCCTGTGAGTTCGCCGCGTGCATCGCGCACGAGTTCTCCACCGTCAGGGTTCGGCGTTTCCGGGCTGATACCCGCTGTATTCATGGCGGTTTTGTTTGCAAAGGCCGCGTGACCGCTCGCATGGCGGAGTAGCACGGGATTGTCAGGTGAGACCTCACTCAGTGTGTGATGCGTCGGCACGCCGTCCACGGCACCGGCCGGAATGCTGTCCCATTTTTCCTGATGCCAGCCGCGTCCGGTAATCCATTCGCCGGCTGGAGCTTCGTTTGCGGCATCAGCAACCATGGCCACAATTTCTTCCCAGCTCCTGACCTGCGTCAAATCCAAAATCATTCGGGCCTCTCCCAGCCCCATATAGTGTCCATGTCCCTCGATAAATCCGGGAATGGCGAGACGCCCGTCCAGGTCAATCACGCGCGTGTCGTCTCCGATGTAGCGGGCAATGTCAGCGCTTGTGCCTACGGCCGCGATCGTATCCTCGATGACGGCGAGCGCTTCGGCCTCCGGCATTGATTCATCGACCGTCACGATCTTGCCGTTCGTCAAGACCAGCCGTGCCCGATCTTCGTTGGAAGTTGTACAGCTTGAAAGCAGGCCGCCCGAGCCGAGGAGCAGCATCCATGCGAAAAAGGAAGAATTCTTGCGGAGGGTCATGCGAACAGCACGTTTGGTTGTCATGGTAAACTATGCGTGCAGGGGCTGATGATCCAGACGGCGTAACACAGGTCGCGTGCGTATCTTGCTAAGAAATCCCTGCCACTGCGCATAAACGAATCAGACCTGCCATGAGCCAGACTGCAACATTATACCGGTGGGACGACATGCCGACAGAGGATGTCAAACCCGGTCTTGGGCGTCGCCTCATTACCGGTGAGCGCATGATGCTGACCCACGTGTATCTGGATAAGGACTGCGTGGTGCCGTGGCACCAGCACGACAACGAGCAACTTACTTATGTGCTTAAAGGGGCCCTGAAATTCTGGCTGGGTTCAGATGATGGACAACAGGTTGTTGTGCACGAAGGGGAAGTGCTGGTCATTCCCTCGAATCTTCCCCACAAGGCAGTTGCACTCGAAGACACCCTGGATGTGGATATTTTCTGTCCTCCGCGCCAGGACTGGCTGGACGGTACCGATGCGTATTTGCGTTAGTCTGCTTGTAGTTCTTCTGGCTACCCTTCCTGCGGATGCGCAGGATTTGGAGATGGATCCACCCGCGTGGGCCAAGGAAGCGATCTGGTATCAGATCTTCGTGGAGCGATTTCGCAACGGCGACCCGTCAAATGACCCGACTCTGGAGGATATGGCGGGATCTTGGCCACAGGTGCAGCCGGACGGATGGATGCCGACTCCTTGGACACAAGACTGGTATCGGCAGGAGCCGTGGGCAGTAGCCACCGGACAGCCCTTTTACTATACAGTACAACTGCGTCGCTATGGGGGCGACTTGCAAGGTGTAATCGACAAGCTGGACTACCTGAAGGATTTGGGGGTTACGGCGCTATACTTCAATCCGCTCAATGATGCGCCGTCTCTGCACAAGTTTGACGCACGCAACTACAGGCACATTGACCGAAACTTCGGGCCAGACCCTGAAGGGGACGCCGCGATCATGGCACGCGAAGACCCGCTGGATCCTGCCACATGGGAGTGGACGGCTGCGGATCGGCTGTTTCTGGAGCTGATTCGCGAGGTCCATCAGCGCGACATGCGCCTGATCGTCGATTACTCCTGGAACCACACTGGTGTAACCTTTTGGGCTTGGAAGGACATACTCGAGAACCAGCGCGATTCACGCTTTGCCAAGTGGTATGACATCGAAGCATTCGACGATCCGCAGACGCCGGATACCAACGAGTTTGCCTACAACGGCTGGATGGGGGTCAAGACGTTGCCGGAGCTGGCCAAAGTAGACCGCGCACCCGGAGAAACCAGAGGTGCGCATGAGGGGAATCTGCACCCGGAGGTCCAGGCTCACGTTTTCAATGTGACACGGCGCTGGCTGGATCCGGATAGCAATGGAGATCCATCTGATGGCATAGATGGGTTTCGGCTGGACGTGGCGGAAATGGTTCCACTGGGATTCTGGCGGGAATACCGTCAGTTTGTGCGCAGCATTAACCCCGATGCTTATCTCGTGGGAGAGGTCTGGTGGGATTCGTGGCCACACCACATGACGAATCCGGCGCCCTGGATGCAGGGGGATGTATTTGATGCGGTCATGAATTACCGCTGGTATATGCCTACGCGCAGCTTCTTCGCGAAGACGCCCCCGAACCTGACGGCATCGGGCTATGTCGCGCACCTTGATTCCATTATGCAAGGTGTTCCACCGGCATTCTGGAAGGCAATGATGAACTTGGCGGCCAGCCACGACACGCCCAGACTGGGGACCAGCGTGTACAATCCGGGTTTGTATAAGTACCGCATGAGCCCAAATGCCAATCCAGATTTCAAACTGGATCGTCCGGATGCGCGTGCGCGAGCCGTACGAGAGCTTGTTCTGGTGCAGCAATTCACGTTTTCCGGGGCGCCGCATGTCTGGAACGGTGACGAAGTGGGAATGTGGGGAGGAGACGACCCCGATCCTCGCAAGCCGCTTTTGTGGCGGGATCTGACCTACGAGGACGAAACGACACATCCAATGGGACTCATGCGTCGGCATGATCTTGTTGCGCCGGATTTGCGTCTTCGGGCAATATACCAGGAGCTTATCGCGATGCGGAAGGCGTATGTGGACCTGTTTGTGGATGGTGAGACTTCGTGGCCCGTGATCGATGACGAGCGTCGGATCCTGGTATGCCAGCGCACATTGGGCACGCAGCGGGCCGTGATTGCTTTCAATGCATCCGATGTGCCGGGGGAAGTCGCGTTGCCTGCTGGTACGTATCGCCAAGTGTTTCCGCGTGGAGCCGTACAGGATCTGGAATCACTGATGCTGCCTCCCTTGACTGCCCGGGTTTGGGTATCGCAGTAGCAGCAAGCCGATTTTGTCATCTTGCCTGCCTAATACTACCGGATGCACAGACTTATGCGGCAAATCGTACTGAATGCGCTTTGTATTGCGCTGACTCTGGGTCAAAGTGTGGCCCAGGATACGGCCTTGGATATCATTCGCAAATCCGAAGATTTGGTCCGTGGAACTACGTTTACCGGCAGCTACAAGCTCACAATTATTCGTTCGGACTGGCAGCGTGTGCTCGAGATGGACACATGGGTTGAGGGAAGTGATTACGCGTTCATCCGCATTACGTCACCGGCCAAAGAGCGGGGCGTGGCCTTTCTGAAACTGCAGCGGGAAATGTGGCAATACGTGCCGCGCATCAATCGCGTCATCAAGATTCCGCCTTCTATGATGATGCAATCCTGGATGGGCTCCAGTTTCACCAATGACGATCTCGTCCGTGAGTCGTCACTGGTGAAGGATTACGACCATACGCTTCTCGGCGAAGAGGAATTAGATTTGGGGCCCGCCTGGAAGATTGACATGGCTACGAAACCGGAGGCTCCTATCGCGTGGGATCGTGTACTCTACTGGGTGCGCAAAGAGGATTTTGTGCCACTCAGAGCGGAATTTTACAATGAACGCGGCGAGCGGGTACGAACTATGACCTACAGCGAGATTGAGGAATTGAATGGGCATATCGTGCCGAGTCGCCTTGAGCTTGTGGAGGATCGATGGCCCGATCGAAAGACGATTCTGGACATTACAGCAGCCACGTTTAACGAGCGGATCGACCCGTCTGTATTTACGCAGCACAACTTGCGCCGCGTTCCATGACGCGGCTGCTCAAGCTTGCTTGGCGCGACGTGTGGCGCAACCGGCGGCGCACGCTCATAACCATGAGTGCCATCGTGTTTAGTGTACTGCTGATTACGTTGGCCAAGTCGAGTGCGGATGGAACCTATGACATCATGGAAGCACGCCTTGTGCAACTCTTTGTCGGTGACATCCAGATTCACAGGAGGGGTTTTGACGAAGAACATACCCTGGAGTATTCGATGTCAACGGATGAGCTGGACGCGGATGTGTTGGCGAGTGCGTACCCATGGGTGACCGATTGGACACGACGCCTGTCCGGCTTTGGTCTGGCCAGTAGCGATTCGTCAAGTGCAGGCACCATGATTGTGGGCATTGAACCAAAGCGTGAATATGCACTTAGCCGCCTTGTTCAGTCCGTAAGGACCGGCCGTATTCTTGGCGAAAAGGACCACATGTCTATTCTTCTTGGGGAAACACTGGCTCACAATTTGTCGGTATCGCCACAGGATTCCATTGTGGTAATCACGCAGGGCTATCAGAATGTCATGGGGGCCGAGGTATATGGGGTGGCCGGACTAATCCGGACCGGGAATCCGGATCTGGATCGCGGGATAATGATCATGACGCTTCCGGCAGCTCAGGGGCTCTTTACTATGCCGGAGCGCTTTACGGAACTCATTCTGCGTACAGATGCCTTGCACCGGGCTGAGACCCGGGCGCAGGATATTGCAGTTGACCGCGCTCAGTATGAGGTGATGTCGTGGCGTGCGCTAATGCCGGAATTGGGGCAGATGCGCCAACTGGACGAGGCGGGCAATTATGTGTTTTACCTGTTTCTGCTTCTTCTTATTGGCTTTGAGATCTTCAATACGACGACAATGAGCATGATGGAGCGTGTGCGGGAATTTGGAGTCATGATGGCCATGGGACTCAAGCCGCGGCAGATCAGCCTTCTTGTGATCATGGAGCTCTTCATAAAGGTGGCACTGGCTGTTGTTGTGGGTGCTCTCCTTAGTATGGTGCTGGCGACGATCCTGGCAGACAATCCGATTCCGCTGTCTGCGGACATGCAGTCCATGTACGAAGATTTGGGGTTTGGTATTGACGGGATATACTTTTCTGGCAGGTTCGGCATTCTGGTATTTCCAGTGGTGAGTGTGTTCCTGATTACCGTTCTCTCCATGCTCTACCCGGTGGTCAAATTGCAGCGATTCTCACCCGTCGCCGCGCTGCGCAACCTCTGATCGAATGTCTGCACGCGCGGCTTGGTGGAATCCGCGACATTTCCTGGTGCCAATCTCGGCCGTTGCCGCCGGTGCAGTTGATTTTCTGCGTACGCTTCAAATGCTTGGACGTGTAGCATGGCGCAATATTTGGCGCAATCCACGGCGCTCTTGGGTGCTGATCTCGGCTGTGGCCGTTGGTGTATTCAGCTTCCTGGGTACTTTGGCATACGTGGACGGGTTTTCGATGCAACTGATAGATGCCGCGATTCGATTGCAGGGCGGGCACATTCAGATTGCTGGTCAAAGCTATTTTGAGAGCCCGGTCATTCATACGACGGTGCGGGATGTACAGCCCGTCGAAACAGCGGTGCAGGTGTTGCCTGAGGTGGAGTATTTGATCCGGTTGGCGGCTCCGGGAATCATGAACAGTGCCGACCAGGCGGCTGGTGTCATGATATTGGGTGTTGATCCTGCACGGGAGCGAGCTTTTGGTCAGGTGCCGTCGCTGATTACCGAAGGGGCCTACCTGAGTGACACGGACGAAGGTATAGTAGTCGGCGCGGCGCTTGCCGAGCAGCTGCGCTCACAGGTGGGCGAGCGCATAGTTCTAATGGCTAACAGCTTGGATGGGGAGCTCAGCGCAGCAGCCTTTAGAATTACGGGACTATTCGAAAGCACAAGTGAGGACTTTGACAAGACCCACGTATTCCTCCATCGGGCTGAAGTGCAAACCCTGATTGGCTTTGCTGATCGTGAGGCCACCAGCATCGCACTTTTTCTGGAACGTGGTGTGGATGCAAGTCCCTTAGCAACGCAATTGAGAGCGGCATTGGCTGGACAGGATCTAGAAGTGCTTACCTGGCGTGATCGCTCGCCGCTTATGGTTATGATGGATGAAACGATGAACCTCGCCAACATTATTCTCGTCGTCATCCTGTTTACGGCTATTGGCTTCACACTGATTAATTCGTTTCTCATGGTCATTTACGAGCGCTTGCGCGAAATTGGAATCATGATGGCCAATGGAGTGCGTCCCTCCCAAGTGCGATGGATCCTGTATCTGGAAGCAATCCTCATGGTCGCGGTGGGCATATTTGCGGGGACGCTGCTGGCCACGGGGCTCATTGCTTGGTGGCACGCCAACGGGCTTGATTTGTCGGCGTTCTCAGAGGGACTGCGCGCATTTGGATCCGGCTCGGTGATTTATCCGCGTGTTGACTTGCGCCACGTTGCCACGGGGTATGCGACAATCCTGGTCATGGTAAGTCTGGCGGTTGCCTGGCCCGCTTGGAAAGCCAGCCGCTTCCAAATAACGGCCGCACTGCATCATGCATAGTTCAAATTTAGGGGAGAGCCCTGCGCCGCTCGTGGATGTGAATGGCCTGGTAAAAGTCTACGAAGACAAGTCGCACGTACCTGTGCGTGCGCTGAGCGGGCTGGATCTGGAGGTGCAATCCGGTGAGTTCACAGCCATCGCGGGCCCTTCAGGATCCGGCAAGACCACGTTGCTGAACCTGATTGGTGGCTTGGATGCGCCGACGTCCGGCACGGTCACTGTGGCCGGACAGGATTTGGGTCAACTGAAGCGCAGCACTCTGGCCACGTTCAGGCTCAACAACTTGGGATTCATTTTTCAGGCCTACAATCTTATTCCGGTGCTATCGGCAGAAGAGAACGCCGAATTCAATCTGCTTCTTCAGGGCGTGTCCAAAACGGAGCGGCGCCGACGCGTCACACAGGAGTTCTCCGATCTGGGCATTGAGCCGGACCTGTTTGGCCGGCGTCCGGCAAAGCTGAGTGGCGGACAGCAGCAGCGGGTGGCCATAGCGCGTGCACTGGTGTCCAGACCCAAGCTTATTTTGGCCGATGAGCCCACCGCCAACCTTGATTCCAAAACCGGCGCGCGGTTACTCGACAAGATGCGTGACTTAAATGAACGCACAGGCATCACGTTTTTGTTTTCGACCCATGATCCCATGGTCATCGCCCGCGCACGCCGACTTGTAATATTACGGGACGGCGAAATCGCAAGCGATGACTTGCGCGCCTGACGCGTGATGGAACGCTGCCTGGTGTTCTTTGCCATTTGGATTGGTGCCGTGCCGATGGATACACACGCACAGGCCACGAGCATACAGGGCTATGCAAAGGGTCTTGTAATACGCAGCGCGCTTCCGGGCAGTGGCACACCCATCACGTTTAATCTGACCCGTATGCGGGCGCAGGT
>JAAXGT010000018.1 GCA_012271205.1 Rhodothermales bacterium | reverse complement strand
TCGAGGCCCAGACGGCGGGCACATCCCAGCACGGCGTCGACGTGGCCGTGGGAGCGGGAGCGGAGGATGCGGAAGGCCTTTTGAGGGAGGGGAGCGCGAGGCTGCCCTTGAGCAGAATGTGGAGTCCCTCGACGAGCTCGTTGGGCCACTTGGACAGATGGGCGAAGGTTCGTTTCTTGAACTGGCCGTCTTCCCGGAAGGACTCGCAGAGCAGGACGGCGAAGGGAAGTTTCGGTTGGGTCCGCGTTCGATGTACATGGGTATGGTGATAACGAATATCTTGAGATATCAAGTTAGTAAAGTCAGGGGGTGGCGCGGTGCTGTTAGGGTACGGTGCATTGTCCGTCGCTTTCGCTACGGTGCTCAGTCCGGCTCCCCCAGGTCCGTTTCTACTCCCTGCTCGTCGAACCGGACGTGCGGATTTCCCACATCCGGCTCTCAGCCGGGATCATGCCTTCGCCCTCGGAAGGTGTCGGGTCGTGGGCACAAGGTGCACAAGGCCGTGATGCTGCCACAGCCATTCATCGAAAAACCGCACGTGGCCTCCCGAGTGTAACTTGTGCTTCTGCCTGAACCACTGTTGCCGCCGCCGTGTCGCGTGCCTGTCCCCGGCCTTGTAAGCCGGACTCACCCGCCCGAGGGTGAAGTAGTTCGCCCAACCGGACATCATCTCATTAAGGCGCGCTACCACGTCCTCCGCGGTCCGACTTACCTGCCGCCGATCCGTTTGCCGCTGATCCTGCGGCAGATGCTCTGGATACTCATCTTGCTCGGGTCGGGTACCCATGTACCGGCTCCCGTCCGTGGGACGATTGGTCCAGCCGATTTAATACCCCAGGAAATCAAAGGCTTCCTCGGGACCTCGGAGGCCTCGGGTCTTCTGAGCGTTGACCGGTAGCTTCAGCTTTGCCATGAGCCGGTTAACCACCGCCAGCATGTCCACCGCCGGAGCTTTCCCGATTACACAGAAATCATCCGCATAGTTCACGATCTCCGCTCCAAAGCGCCGGGCGTAGCCCAGCACCTTCCCGCCAAGAATGAACCGCCGCATGTAGATGTTGCTTAACCGCGGGCAGAGCGAGGCCCCTTGCGGGGTTCCCTTGCGCTGCTTCTTCGCCCGGTTCGTGCGGCGCGTGGTGCCGTCTCTGCCCTCTTCCTCCACCGGCATCTCCCGCCACGCCTTGATGAGTCTAAGCCTCCACCCGTCACTCACGCGGCGCGTGATACTCTTCCTCCACTCCGCGTGCGGTATCCCGCCGAAGTCGTGGTGAGATCCGCATCGACCCCTTCGTTGTGGCCGCGGTGCTGGAGGCGATGCACTCGCCGACGGCGTCTTGGGCGCCTCGTCCCGGTCGGTATCCGTACTACTCCGGCTGCAGGTCCGCCTCAAAGATCGGCATCCGAACCAGCATCGCCGACGTCGGCTCCACCCGATCCCTTACGCCTGGAAGGCCCAAGGGACGGAATTTCCCTGGCTATTTCTTCGGAATAAGCCCCGGTCGCACCGGACTCGGCGTGTAGGTGCCTTCCTTCAGCTCCCGCGACCGTTCCCCCAAGAGAGTTTATGGGCACGGTATTTCCGACCAACCTCTCCTGGATACTAGGTACAGTCCCCATCCATACAATCACTCCGACGGTCAAGAGAGTACAAAACAGCACAGTAATCTGCAACAGCTCGCTCCGTATGGCACTTTTGTTGCTCATCTTACTCTATACTCATATACTTCAACGTACGGATTTGGCAAATTGCCTCGCTCATCTATGTCAGGCTGAACAACACGATATGCCAAACCGTCGTAAGCATGGTGAAAATAATCTGCCACCCCCAGTATTTCGGTAACTAAATTACCGGCTTCATCAAATACTTGCAACCCAAACCTGCGATCGCCATTATGATACTGAATCATCACCAAGTCATGGTCAAGCAACAATACATTATCTACCATAGATCTATTTTGCACGATTCTTCTCATATGTCTATCTACAGAGATCGAGTCAAACGGATCAGGCACATCCCTATTGATCGGGCGAAACCAAGAGTTCTTGGACTCAAATACCTGAACCGGACGGCCCTCCAAATCCAACTGTGTAAGTGCTGATGATGAGGGCACCGCAAAATAGAGATATTTTTCAGTTTTAACCAATCCACCTCCTGCCCATCTATAATCCACGCCTGGAGCTGGGCTTATAGGAAGGCTAACTTCTTTTGTTATTTGGCCAGAGTCATTCATGAAACGCAAAACGTGCCCCGTACCTGTATCGTACATGCCAATCATTTTATCGCTGCCGTCTAGCACCAACTCGTTCTGCCCAAGACCGACAAAGTCCGTTGACAAAGAGCTTTTACATAACCCGTATTTGTCAAATAAGAAACCCCATGGGCTAGTGCCCAGCACCAATACACTGGAATCAGGTTTAATTTTCGCACCAGTAGGATAAAACACAACACCAGGATTGCACAGGCGAGCCTCCAAATGCGCCACAAAGTTGCCATTGCCCTCAAACAATATAGCTTGCTCCCCTACCTCGTCGGTGATCACAAGCCGTCCATCGCTGCCTACATCTATCGTTGATATTACGCCAATCAGCACGGAGTCAGCGCCAGCAAAGGTTATTGTTCGTATTTTGTGAAAGGCTGCATTTACGGACGATTCAAATTCCGCTGAAGCAGGCACTTGCCCATTTGCAGTAGCGGGATACGTAGCCAATAGAGTGTACAGGAGTATTGTGCACACTGAGCCATCGATTGTGCGAGCTTTCGAAATCATTATTTTTGCGGCACTTAGCATAGACTTGAAAATGGACTTATACTGAATAGCTGAAGCCTGTTCGTCGACTTCGTGGAAACCCACAGACGGACCCGCTGACATATCCGGCTCGGCCAAGGCGAAAAACTGTGTAGCCATCACGCTATCATTTCCCTGTACAACAGCCTCCGTCCGACCACGCCCGCCGCCACTACGCGTTGCATCTGAATCTCGGTATCCAGATTCCACAGGTTGATCTTGCCCAAGAACTGAGTCACGTAGGAGTTCCAGTGCTTCTCGCCTATATGGTGGTACACGCTATGGCAGGCCGATTCCATTCGTGCTTGTTTTTCTCAAGGCCACCGAAGCAGGCCTCGCCCATCTTGGCCAGTCCTGTGAACGCGGGCATGACTGGCACCAGCCCCTTACCGATACGCTGTAGCCCCTGACGCACACTCAGATCGCAGTGCAACTTCATGCTGGACACCACGCCCCTGAGGCTGGTTACCTCAGGGTAAATCACCCAAACCCACGTTTCAAACAGCAGATCACTGGTCTTGACGCTGAAGTACTTTTTGCAGTCCCTGTAGGGAAATGGCATGATCTTGTGCTTGCAACGGTACACGTTTACGCTGTCGCAACGGAAACCGGGCAACTTGCCGTCCGGCCCGTGTACGGCCTTGAGCTACTTGCGGTCGCCGCCTTGTCCGGTATCCGCTGTGTCAGTTCCAAGAGCGTGACTCCCTTTTGATGTGCGTGTTCAAGCTTGGCCATGATTTCCCCGATCTTGTTTACCCCTATATGGGGCCAGTTGTCAAAGACTTTAACTATTCAGTATAAGCCCCTTTGACTATACCGACATTTATTTCATGTGTGGTTATGGGTGGTGCACGTGCCAGCCGCCAACGATCAGCGACTGCATGGCTTGCCCTCCGGGTTCACACATGGCGTACTGTTACCGGGATGGCATTCGGTTCCTTCTAGAATACAGCGTTTGTACGTGCAGTCGAAAGTTCCCCAACAGCGATAAGTAGTCCAGTTATGTGTGGGCCTAAGGGTAGGAGCCTGTTCCTTTAAAATAGGGTCCTCGGCTACTGCCGCTGGTGGCTTGGGTAAGCAGACGAGTGTGACCACAATTACTAGGAGCAGGAGCAGCACATGCTTTATTGCCTTCAGAACGGTCAGTGTGTTTTGCATGGGTGTTTGTGTTTCAGTGCCTGTAGTCGACGGTGAAGCTACAACACTATTGCTGGCCTGGAAAGGCTTGTGCATCAAGAAAACGCGAATAATAATAGCATTGATCCTGAGGAGAATTGGGCGTTGGCGAGTTCTTGCTGCCTATCTAGGGGACCGGTGCGGCGACGGTCGCCTTTTAGCTGAGACCGCCAACGGTCGGGATTTCAAACATGCTCCGACACCTTCTTCGGTGATCCATCTTCGGGTGTATTGGGCGGCATATAGGATCGACTGCAGTCGACCGAACATTTGCGCCGTCCAACCGACGTGCCCTGTTCCCCGAGCGACTGTGTGGGGCCTGCTCCGGCTACATATTCAGATTGAGCCTTTTGCAAAACTGCCCAGAGCATCTGACGGTCGCAGTGCCTGGAGCGACATGCGTTGATGCAATTGTCCCAGATTATATGAGGGATCGACGCCTGTTCGCCCGTCTCTCTTTGATAATACAGGCCATCCACCTCAACCGGGGGCTTACCGTGGCCGATTTCGGTCGCAATCTGTGTGGCCCGCCGCCCCGATGCCGGATACCGGCCCCCTTAGCGGAAAATAGCCGCGTTCAGTGTAAAAGGCGCCGCCGCTGGTCTACCGTGAGCGTCCGCCCCCCTGTATCTTGAGAGAGGTATTTAATGGAGTAAATGGGTAGTGAGTGTAACCAAGTTGAGCAATCGATCAGTTTGATCGCAGAATTTTGGACGGAGCCAGTCCGGCCGGTTCGGCGGTGTTCGCTCCGTTCGGCTCTGTTTGGTACCGGGCAACCCCGAGTCCACTCCCCGAGAGCAACCCACGGCCCCCGGCGGTGGCAAATGCCTGGGAGGGGGGAGATAGGAGCCTCGGGTGAGGACGGGGATATACCCCCCGTAGGGCGTGTGGGCCTGGGAGCCCCGATACCGGGACGGACGGAACGTCACGGGGACTCGCGGTCCGTGGTCCTAGTTCACTTGCAGCTCCGTATCAGTGAAGATCAGCTCCGCCTCCAGGTCGGCTAACACACGTCCCAACAAGGTCATCAGCATGGTGCGCCAGGTGGTGACCAGGTACAGCGTAATCGCCTGGTGCCAACTCGCCGCCTGCTGCAGACGCAGCTTCTCCACCCGGCAGCCGCTCTTGAGAATCCGGAAGATGTCCTCTACGCGCCAGCGCAGCGTGTAGTGTTCCACCATCTGCTTCGCTTCCTCCCGCGTCGTCACCGCCATCGTGGTCAGCAGATACCACTCGATGTGGGGAGCTTCGGGTGGCGACACCTCGTGCAGGTGGATCGCCGACACCTTGACCGGTTCTTCCTCAGCCTCCCTGGGCGCAGGCAGTGTCACCCGGCGAAAGCGCAGCACCAGGCGCGCATGGCATACCGAACGGCCCGGGTGCGTGACCCGACCAGACTTCGCCCGACGACTCAGACGCGCCACCGACCGCTCCATCACGTCAGCAAGCGGCCCCTTGCGCATCGCCTTGAACAGCAAAGCCTAGTCTTTGCCCAGATTACGGTGGTACCACGCCCGAACCAGCACATGCGTACGCCGCAAACAGCACCAACACATCCGCCTCCTGGTCCATCACGCAAAGCACGCGCGTCTTGCGTGGCAGCGTCGAGGCCGCCTCGTCCACGCGTCAATCCACTGAGGCGTCTTCGTCTCTTTCTTCTTCTTGTACGTGCACCGCAACACGCCCAGCAGCAAATCCTCCCCGTTCAAGGCCAGCGTCGCCTGCAAATGCACGCCACGGGCCTCGGCCGGGGGCGGGTGGCAACCGATCCCCTCCAGCCCCTCGCACGGCGGACGCGTACTGAAACGGATGTCCGGGCCTCCTGCACGCATCAGACTGTCTTCTGCGTCCGACTCCGCGCGATCGTACGCGCCCGGTGCGGCGCCGTATCTGGGCCGGCGTGATACCGAACGCGTCGGCCTTATCTATGAAACGCCAGTAGCCCCGCACAGCCACCGGATCCTGCTCCGGGGTCGCGGTCCCCGGCTGGCCCCTCGTTTGGGCCACCAAGGCGGTGCTCTTTGCCAGACGGGCGCGGCGCCGCTGATCCCCCAGCGCCGTCCCCCTGTACCTTGCAAGAGGTACTCGTTTCAAAAAGAAAATCAAGTCCACACCGCTCCACCCGGTAAACCAGCTTGGTTTTCAGGTCGCATGGCGTCCCGGTCATGACGGTTTTCCGTGGTGGGATCCGGCTGGCGATGGATTCGCGTTTTCGGCTGGCCTCCCACGCTTTGGCGGAGGGGCCGGACCCCGATCAGGGCGATCTCCTTGGCCCGACTCGTTTAGGAGATTCCCGAGGGTCGGGATCTATCATCCCAGGAGCCAGTCGGGCTTTCCGGCGTTTGTGAGAGGCGAGTATGTTCCATAGCTGGAATAGCGCAATGGCCGTCCGGTTGGTTCCGATCGACCGCCGGGCTCTGGAGCTTTTCTCCGGACCGTGGACGAATAGGGGCCGCCGGAGCCCCCGGTGCGCTTGGGGGTCGACGGGGTGGAGCGGGCGGATCGGCGCGGCTTCGAACTCGCCGATTCGGGCCCGGGATCGGCGGCCTACCCGCCGGCCCGGAGGTGGGCGCGGCTCGGGTATGGATCGGGGACGGGCCTCTTTTCGAGTCGCCCGTTGGAGGAGGCCAGCCGGGACCGTTGGGCCTTCCGGTTGGTGGGCCACCCTCCTAATCCGAACCCTTCGACGATCCGTGCCTTCGGAGGGCCTTGGAGAGGGGGCGGACGAAGCGGGGC